>JACRCP010000216.1 GCA_016218965.1 Deltaproteobacteria bacterium
GGACAAGCAAGGAGCCTTTCGACCTTCCGAAGGGCCACCCACCCGCCGCCCACCACCAGGCACTTGCGCCCCTTGACGCTCAACGTGACAGGATACACGACGTACTCCCTCTCCTACGCCCCCCGAAAAAAACCCCGGCCGTTTTTATGCCACGCCCCCACCCGGGTGCCAACGGATCGAACGGGCCTGATGGTTTGAAATTCCGCCTACGGTCTGTTAATCTTGTTCAAGGGAGGTCGTCCATGGGAGAGATAAGAGTACGGGTGCTCCTCGAGAACATGGGTGATGTGTTCGTCAAAGCGAGCGACGGGAAGAAAAAGACGGCTGTCCGCGCGTTGGAGCTTGACGCGCTTGTAGACACCGGAGCAGTCCTCCTGTTCCTTCCCCAGGAGGTGGTCGAGAAGCTGGGCCTCATAATAATCGACAAGGCGATTGTCTCACTCGCCAATGAACAAAAGATCGAACTGGACAGGGCAGGTCCCCTGGCCGTCACGATCGCCGGCCGGAAAATGGTCACCGAGTGCCTCGTCGGTCCGCCGGGGTGCGAGCCGCTGGTGGGTCAGATCGTCCTGGAGAGCCTTGACCTGATCACCGACTCGCTGAAACGCACGATCACGGTGCGCCCAGAGTCTCCCTACCTGCCGACGCTCAAACTGAAGTAGCACGGGGGCGCCGGTTGAACGCGGCATCGAAAGAGGAGACTGCATTCCGGCAGCAGGCTTTTGAAGACATCGCCGTTGATTGGTTCGAGGCCAAAGGGGTTGCCTACAGTCGGGAGAAACGACCTCCAAGCGACGAAGGCGCATAACTAATAGGCGTTTGGCGAACCACGCGTTGCAGCGGACGCACTTGCGCGTCACGTCCCGCGCAGGAAAAGCGCACGGGCCGCGCCACGCGGCTGACCGCTGAGCACGAGCATTGGGCGTTTCGGAGAATATGCATGACCACGCTACCTCTACATTTGCGCGACGGATATCTGTTTCTCGAAACGGCGGGTTCGTTGTGGCTTTTCGACACGGGAGCAGAATCATCCATAGTCTTCACAGGTGACCTTCAGGCCTCCAGCTCCTCCCGGACCGCCACGGCGATCTTGTAGAGGACTGAGAGAATGAGGAAGCCGCCGGCGTAGATGCCTATGGTGATGAGGCCTTCGGGGAGGGTCGGGGCGTACTCGTTGACTTTGTTGAGCGGCGACGGGATGAAGCCGGTGACGACCATGCCGAGGCCCTTTTCGATCCAGATGGCGGTGATGATTCCGGCGCAGATCACGGGCAGGTACGTGAAGTTCGTCCGGATCTTCGGGAACAGCAGGAGGACAAGCGCCGTCACGGCGAGAATCTGCGACGTCCACATGTACGGGACGAGGGCGTTGTGGCCGTGGAGGCCGAAGAACAGGTATTCGAAGTGGTGCTTGTGCTCGGGGATGTCGCTGTACAGGGCCGTGAACAGCTCGACGAGCACGAAGAAGATGTTGGCGGCCATGGCGTAAGTGACAATTTGCGAAAGTTTCTTGATGGCCTCGTCGCCGGCATCGAACTTGGTGAACTTGCGGAGGATCAGGCACAGGATGATGAGAAGGCTCGGCCCCGATGCGAACGCCGATGCCAGAAAGCGCGGCGCGAGGATGGCGGTGAGCCAGAACGGGCGGGCGCCGAGGCCCGAGTACAGGAAGGCCGTGACGGTGTGGATGCTGATGGCCCACGGGATCGAGAGGATGATGAACGGCTTGATCCACGACGGGGGGTGGACGCCCTTCTTCTCGGATGTGAACGTGACGTACGCGATGATGATGTTCAGGAAAAGATAACCCTGCAGGACCATCGCGTCCCAGAAAAGGAGCGAACTGGGGGACGGGTGCAGGAACAGGTTCAACATCCGGTACGGCTGGCCGATGTCGACGACGACGAAGAGAAGGCACATGGTCACGGCCGAGATGGCAAGGAACTCGCCAAGAATGGTGAGCCGCCCGAACGCCTTGAAGTCGTGCAGGTAGTACGGCAGGACGACCATCACGGCCGACGCCGCGACGCCGACGAGGAACGTGAGCTGGGCGATGTAGAAGCCCCAAGGAACGTCGCGCGAGAGACCCGTGATGACCAGCCCGGTCGTGAGCTGTTTGAGGTACACCGCGACGCCGACGAGCGCAAGGATCGAGAGCGCGATGATGAGCGTCCAGTACCGGCTGCTTCCGTGCAATGCCTTTTCGAGCATTTTCGCCTCACACGATGTAGTAGACCTGCGGTTCGGTCCCAAGGGCGGGTTTGCGCCGGAGCGAGAACCCCGCCCGGAGCGCCCTGACGATCTCGGAGTTCACCTCGCCCGCGTCACCAAAGATCATGGTCCCCCGCCCGGCGACCTTGTTGCAGACTTCGACACACGCCGGCAAAAGCCCCTTGGCGAGCCGCTCGGTGCAGAACGTGCACTTCTCGACAACACCCTTGGTCCGCGTCGGGTATTCCACCCGGATGCCGGTCGTGATGAAAGGCCGGGGGTCCTGCCAGTTGAAGCTCCGCGAGCCGTATGGACACGCCACGATGCAGTATCGGCATCCTATGCACCGGTGCTCGTCCATCATCACGATCCCGTCGGGCCGCTTCCACGTGGCCTTGGTCGGGCAGACACGGACGCACGGCGGGTTGTCGCAGTGGTTGCACAGGACCAGCACGTTCTTTTCCGAAAGCGCCGAGTCCATATGTTGGTGGACCTCGGTCTGGAACGTGTCCTTGAACGGCTCCTTCCAGACCCACTTGATCTCGCGCTTGACATCGGCGATCGACGGCACGTTGTGCTCGACATGACAGGCGTCGATGCAGGCCCTGCACCCATCGCGCTGGAGGCACTTGCGGACGTTCAGGGCCATCGCCCAGCGCTTGGCAGTGAGCCCGCCCGGGAGCGGATCGGCGACGACGGCCCCCGCGACCGCCCGGCCGATCGGGAGGGCGAGCCCTGCGCCAATCGCGGCGCACCCCGCGGCCTTGAGAAATCCCCTTCTCGTTTGGTCCATCACTTGGCCCCTTGTCCGGTTTGTTTCCTGTCGAGGTGGCAGTCCCAGCAGAACGGATTGAGACTCAGATACACGTGGCACCTGTCGCAGAACTGAGCCCTGTCGGCGTGGCACTTCATGCACGAGTTGGTAAGGCTCATCTCGTGGCGCGCCCCGCCCTCGGACACGTACGTGTGTTTCCCCTCGCGCACGACGGCGTCGCGCCACTGGTTGAGAAGGTCCATGTGCGAGTCGCGCATGTACTCCTTGGACTCGACGCACTTCTTCTCGCCCTCGGGGAGCTTGACCTCGGGCCGTGCGCCCCCCTTCCCCATCGCGCCCGAATACCAGAACGGCAGGGTGAGAATGACGAGAAAGACGACCAGTCCCGTCATGATCTTTCCGGCATCGTACATCGCCCTACTCCTCCGTTTCGTCGACCGGCTGCAGGCGCAGGTTGAGCTCGCGTTTCTTTTCGCCCTTCATGACAAGGGCGTTTGCCACCAGCTCGTGGATCCCCATGACCTTGACCTTTGGCGCCCAGTACTCGCACACCGTCGAGAGCGTAGCGCGGTCGATGGCGCACATCGCAGCCAGCCGATTCACACCGTGCCTCTCGTGCACGTACTGGACGGCGTTGCCACGCGGCAGACCCCCGCGGAGACGCATCTCCATGTTCTCGTCGGTCCCCAGCCCCGCGCCGCCGCCGCAGCAGAACGTCTTTTCGCGGATCGTGTTCTCGGGCATATCGAAGAAACTGTTGCAGACGTTTTTCAGGACGTAGCGCGGCTCTTCCAGAATCCCCATCGCGCGCGCAGTGTTGCACGAGTCGTGAAAGGTCACGCGGAGCCTGTCGTTGCGGGACGGGTCGAGCTTGAGCTTGCCGTGTTTTATTAGGTCGGCGGTGAACTCCATGATGTGGATCATCTTCGTGGAACGGGCGTGCTCGAACCTGGTGCCCGTGATCGGGGATACCGGAACCTGGAGGTGGTCGGCCGGGCCGTTCATGGTGTCCATGTACTGGTGGAGGACGCGCCACATGTGCCCGCACTCGCCGCCCAGGACCCATTTGACGTTGAGTCTTTTCGCCTCGGCATAGATCTTGGCGTTGAGCCTCTTGATCATCTCGTGCGACGTGAAGAGGCCGAAGTTTCCGCCCTCCGACGCGTACGTGCTCCATGTGTAGTTCAGCCCGAGCTCGTGGAAGAGGATCAGATAGCCCATGCACGTGTATATGCCGGGGTCCGCCAGGAAATCGCCCGAGGGAGTGACAAACAGGATCTCGGCGCCCTTCTTGTTCATGGGGACGTCGATCCGGACGCCGGTGGCCTCCTCGATGTCGTCGGCAAAGAAGCTGAGCGTGTCCTTGAGGCCGTGGGGCTGGATTCCGAGGTGGTTGCCGGTGCGGAAGCAGTTGGCCGCCGGCTCGATGATCCAATTGACGTATATCCCCAGAAGGCCCAGAAGCTCGCGGCCCATCATCGTGATCTCGGCGGTGTCAATGCCGTAGGGGCAGAAGACGGAACATCGACGGCACTCGGTGCACTGGAAAAAGTAGTGGAACCACTCCTTGATTACGCCGACGGTGAGCGGGCGCCCGCCCGCGAGCCTGCCGAGGGTCTTCCCCGCCGTCGTAAAGTCGTTGCGGTAGACTGATCGCAGGAGCTCGGCGCGGAGGACCGGCATGTTCTTGGGGTCGCCGCCGCCGATGTAAAAGTGACACTTGTCCGCGCACGCCCCGCAGCGCACGCAGATGTCCATGAAGACCCTAAACGATCGGTACTTGTCGAGCCGCTCCCTGATCCCGTTTGAGACTATCTCCTTCCAGTTTTCGGGGAGCTTCCAGTCCTCGTCCGCGGGGGACCACGCCCGCGGGTTCGGCAGGTCCAGGTACTCGAGGTGCTTCGGCTTGCCGGGGTAGATCCAGGTGCCCGGCCGGAGGTTCGCCGGAATGTCCATCCAGCCGGTCGCCGGCGGGCGGTAGTCGAACTTCAAGAGATCGTCGTGCGTGTAGTACGCGATCTGGTCGAACTTGGGACCCTCGGCCATGGGGCTACTCCTTGTCCACCGGGAGGCCGGCGGCCTTCATCTTCTCCCTGAAGTCGTCCTCGTACTCTTCGTACGTGTGGACCTTGACCGGGCCGTTCCAGGGGTTGACGTGCCGGACCATCCGGTTGTTGTTGGCGAGGTTTCGCGTGGGGCTCAGGAACACCCCCCCCATGTGCATGAGCTTGCTCCACGGGAAATACGCGATGAGCGTGGTCACCAGCAGGAGGTGCACGTAGAACAACCAGTGGACCCCCTGCGGGATGGCGGGTTTGAAGCTCACAAGCCCCATCGCGAGCTCCTTCACCCCGACGATGTCCGTCCGCACGAAATGCCTGAGCAGGACACCGGTTCCCGCGATCCCGATTATCAGGAAGAGCGGGAAGTAGTCGGCCGCGAGCGAGATGTACCTGATTTGGGGCGTGAAGAGTCGGCGGAGGAGCAGGAATCCGAGGGCCCCGAGAATGACGAGGCTTGTCACCATGACCGGCGGCACGCCCACCTGGAAGAAACCGTCGGCCTCGTTGAGAAGGCCCACCAGCATGGGGACCGGCTCGGTGAAGAAGCGGAGGTGCCGCACGAAGATGGTGAGGAAGCTGTAGTGGAACGCCAGCGCGGCCGCCCAGAGCCACAGGTTCGGTCCATAGACGACCTTGGGTCCGTCCTTGATTTCGGTCTTCGTGTTTCTGAAGAGCGACCTGAAAAACAGGATTTCGAGCGCCATCCTGGCAATCACGCCCTTCGTGTCGTGGGGATTGTCCAGCCGGTCGGACTCAATCCAGTCCAGCGACTTCTGTTGGCCGCACGTCGTCGGTATCCGGAACGGAACGGGCGATTTCGCCCAGCGGACGATTCGGTACACGAACCCGCCGATGAATACGGCGATCGCGGCGTACGGGAGAAGCACCCCGAACAGGAACTTGAGGTCGAGGACCTTCACGCCCACGTACCCGGCCAGGATCAACGCCAGGACGGCAAAGAACGGGAGAACCACGTTCATCTGTCACCTGCCTTCCGATTCCCGGGAGCCTGCTGCAAAACCCTCTCAACCGCAGAGACCGCGGAGACCGCAGAGTAGGAACCGCCGATATTGTCCGGAGTCCCTGCGTCCTCTCCGCCCTCTGCGGTTGGATTCGGCAAGTTCCGCCCCGGTCCGGAATCTCCGAGTCTTGACATGCGCATCAGCGCTGCAACCGAGTCTTTCATTTCGCGGACCCTGATGTCCGCGATCTTTCGAACGTGTTCGACATAGATGTCGAAGGCGCGCGCCGCCATGCGGTCGATCCGGGCCTCGAACGACATCAGGGCCGCAAGCGACTGGGCATCGGCGGTCCGATCCGAAAGTGATCTCCTGATCACGCCCTTCAGGAGAAAGACGAAAGAAACGGTCCACGACGCGGGGAAACCCTGGACGCAGCGGACCCGGATGAGCCCGTCCAGGTGCGGCGCGTACTCTTCGGGGGCCGCATCGGACACGAGCGCATCGAAAAGGGGGCCGATGGACGCCCGCACCGATGCGCCGACGGGGTTCGCGAACGGGTCGTTTTCGCGCTCGAAGAAGCTCGCGGCGCCGGCAGGGTACGTTCCGAGCGTGGCGCGCTCCCACGCGCCCACGATCTCCGCCCGCTTCTCTTTCAGGAGGTCCAACACGCCTGTTTCGCCCCTTCAGGGCTGCTGCCGTCGTGGGTTTCCAGTACCCGGGGCGTTGCCCCGGGCTGAAGAGTCACTGCGCTTTCAGCGCGCCGGCACCTGACGCCCGTCCGAAACACCGGCGTCGGCAGCCCCGGGTCCGAACTCCCGCCTCACGCCTCCTGCCTCACGCCTTGCGTTCACACGCACCCCGTCGGCTTGGGAAGACCCGCGACCTTGCAGGCGCCCTTGGCCGGTCCCGACGGGAACAGCTCGTAGATCTCGTTGAGCTTGAACCCCGTGTCCTTGCAGAGCTTCCGGATCATCGGAGCGACGCCGAACTTGAGATAGTAGTCGCGCAGGTAGTTCACCACTTTCCAATGGTTCTCGGTGAGGCTGTCGACGCCCTCCCCGCTAGCCAGGGCCGCTGCCACCTTTTCGTTCCACTTGTCTGGTTCCTGGATGAAACCGTCTTCGTCGACGTCGAGCACCATGTCCCCTGCCTTGAACTCCGCCATTTCCGTACCTCCTTTGGATTTGCCAACCGTTTTCGGACACAAAAAACGAATTCAACCTCTGGCCGCGCGGACGAGCGCAGGCGCCCACTCGGGCGTCCCGAGCGCGTGCACGTGCGTGTAGCCCGCCACGATGCCGGCCTCCTTGATCCCGTCGCGTCCGCCGCCGACGCCCACGCCCCGCCCAAGTGCCAGCACGGTCTCAAGAGGCGCCCCGGCGTCCCCCAGCCTCGAGTAATGGAATTCGTGGCCCCGAATCGGGAGCCCCTCGGGGAGGAACGCGTTCGGTCCGTCCACACGCGCCTCGACGTATCCGTGGCCCTGCGGCCTTGTCTTCTGCTCGACTGTGACCGGCAATGCCCCCACCATCGGGAACGTCCCGCCCCGGCACCTGATTGCGCCCGACAGGTACATCAGTCCGCCGCACTCCGCCCAAACGGGCAGGCCCTCAGCCACGCGCCTTTTCAATTCGGTCCGAAGCGCCCGGTTGGCCGAAAGCGCCGCCGCGTGCTCCTCCGGAAAGCCCCCGCCGGCGTACAGCGCATCGATTGCCGGCAAACGATCGTCGGAGAGCGGCGACACGAATTCCAGCTCCGCCCCTGCGTCCTGGAGCGCCGACAGGTTCTCGGGGTAATAGAACGAGAACGCCTTGTCGAACAGGACGCCAATCCGCACCCGCGAAGCGCGTGGGTCGCGAGTCGTGAGTCGTGAGTCGGCAGCCGGCAACGGCGGCGCGGAGCGCGCGACCGAGAGCACGGCATGGACGTCGACCCGCCGCGAAATCGCCTCGCCGAGCGCCTCGATCGCCTCAATGGTCCCAGGGTGCTCGACAGGCGTCACCAAGCCCAAGTGACGGCTGGGGAGATGTTCGATCTCGAGCCTGTAGATGGCGCCCAATACCGGGACGCCCGCGTCCTTGCGCACAGCCTCCCGGATCAGCGCCTCCTGGCGCGCGGTCCCTACGCGATTCAATATCACACCGGCGATCTCAAGATCGGGGTCGAGGGCCCGGCACCCGAGCACCTGCGCCGCGACCGTGCGCGTCGCCTTGGTGGCATCGACCACAAGGACCACCGGCGCGCCGACAAGCCGCGCGAGCTGCGCGGTCGAGTGCGACCCCACGGCATCAACGCCGTCGAAAAGACCCCTGTTGCCTTCGATCACCGCCACGTCCGACGAAAGCGCCGCCCTGCGAAGGGATTCGATGATGGCGTCGGCGGGCATCAGGTACGTGTCGAGGTTCCGCCCGGGCGCCGCCGCGGCCGCGCCCAGCCACGCCGCGTCGATGAAGTCGGGCCCTTTCTTGAAAGGGGCAACACGGAGTCCGGTCCGGCGCAGCGCGACCGTCAGCCCCAGCGACACCAAGCTCTTGCCCGTATCGCCCGCGAGCCCGGCGATCAAAACCCTCGGAAACCCGGCCTCCGCAATGCTCAAGGTCACACCATGTCAAGGAAGCCGCACGGGCACTCGTCCGCGCACTTCTTGCACCCGTCGCACGTTTCGAGCTTGATCTTGTAGTAGTCGCCGGGCGCCTTTTCGGCGACCTTGGTGAAACAGGAAGGTGTGCAGTACATCCAGCACCGCTCGCACCCGAAACACAGCCCGCACGAGAAGCAGCGCGAGATCTCCTGCATGAACTCGTCGGCCGAAATGCCCGTCGCGATCTCGTCGTCCGGCCGCTTCAGCCACTCCTCGACCGGACGGTGCCCTTTCTCGGCCCGCGGTTTGGCCTCGTAGAACTCAAACTTCAACCGTTCCTTGGGAATGGTCGGGAACGCAGCCTTCTGCGGCGGCTCCTTGCCCCGAAGCACTGAATCCACCACCTCGGCGGCCTGCCTGCCCTGCCCGATGGCGATCGTGGCGAGCCCCAGGCCCACGACGTCCCCGCCCGCCCAGACTCCGTCCGCGACCCCGCAGTCGGCGCCGGTCTGCAGCCACACGCCTTTTTCCGGCTTCAGCGCGGCAAGCGGCCCCCAGTCGGGTTCCTGCGAAATCGCCGCGACGATGGAGTCGACCGGGATCTCGTATTCCGAGCCTTTGATGGGAACGGGGCGCCGGCGTCCCGACTCGTCGGGCTCGCCAAGCTCCATCTTCTGGACCACGATTGCCTTGACCTTCCCATCCGCCCTTTTGACCTCGACCGGGGCAACCAGAAGCTCTAGCTTGATGTTCTCCTTGAGCGCGTCCTCGATCTCGCTCTCGATGGCCGGCATCTCGACGCGCGTACGCCGGTAGAGGATGGTCACGTCGGCCCCCGCGCGCCGGGCGGCCCGGGCAGCGTCAACGGCCGTGTCGCCGCCGCCGATGACGGCGACGCTCTTGCCGACATCGACCTTTTCGCCGTTGTTCACGCGATACAGGTATTCGGTGCCGGTGAAAACGCCCGGGCCTTCCTCGCCCGGAACCTTCATGAACTTGCCCCGATGCGCCCCGATCCCCAAAAACAACGCCTGGTGGCGCTTTTTCAGTTCTTCGACCAAGACGTCCTTGCCGATTGTGGTGTTGAGCTTGAGTTCCACGCCCAGGTCCAGGATACGGCGGATCTCGGCATCCAGCTCTTTTGCCGGAAGCCTGTAGAACGGGATGCCCCAATAGAGCATCCCGCCGGCCTTCCCGGTCTTCTCGTACACTGTGACCTTGTAGCCCCTCCTGGCGAGTTGGTAGGCAAAAGAAAGCCCCGCCGGCCCGGCGCCGATGACGCCGACCGACTCCTGCTTCGGCTCGGGATCGATCTTTTCGAACGCGAGTTTGTGTTCGAGCGCCCAATCGCCCAAGAAACGCTCCATCGCGTTTATCGAAACCGCACCGTCCTTGTGCACGCGGCTACAGTCCTTCTCGCAGGGGTGCGGGCAGACACGGCCCATCGTCGCAGGGAACGGGTTTCTGTCGACGAGCGTGCGCCACGCCTTTTCCAGTGCCTGGTCCGGCGTGATCCCCAGCTTCTCGCGCTGCGCGGTGCCGGCGATCCACCCCCGGATGTCGCTTCCGCTCGGGCAGGTCCCGATGCACGGAGCAAGCTTGATGACCTGCTGCGGGCGGAGCGCCGACACGGCGGCGCCGGAACCACCGCGGCTTGACGTGCGGAGCGGCTTTGCATCGGCCGGTTTCTTGAGAAGACCCATGGCGCTTGTGACCCCTTTTCCGGCCGGACCCGCGGCTTCCCGGCGGGGGCAAACTCACCCCCGGGCAAGTCGGTCGGCCTCAAGCCGCACCGCCCCAGGGGAAACAATCCCCCGGGGCGGCCGCGGCCTTACTTTTTTTCGGGTGGCAGGACGATGTAACTGCCGCCTACGTACGAATAGGTGCAGCGCTCCGAGTCCATCAACTGCCGGATCGCCGCCTTGCACAGATCCTTTGTGCAGGCCTCGCCGAACTTCTCGATCATGGCCTTCGTCAGGTCCATGGCCTTGAGGTTCTTCTTGCCGTGGTACTCCTTGACCATGGCGTACATCGCCTCTGCGACCTGTTGTTCGTTGATGTCGTTCATGTTCATGCCTCGGGCATGTGTTTGATGTGGGCGGACCGCCGGTAGTACTCGCCCGCGTGCTTGAAGTCGTCGATGTGGAACTTGGTGAACGGGATGTCGGCGAGCCTGAAGAACCGCGGCCAGCCGATCCGTTCGATCCACTCGCCCATGCGCTCGTACTTGCGGGCGTTCTTGGCATACACCTCGACGATGTTCTTGACCGCCGCGACGACCTCGGGCCAGCGCGGGGGGTTGTTCGGGAGGAAGGGGATCGCGAGCTTCGAGAACATCGGCTCGTGGCGGGCGTTGCTGACCTTGCCGCCGACCCAGATGGAACAACCGTCGTTTTCCGCGTCCGCAAGCGTGATCGCGGGGCACACCGTGAAGCAGTTGGCGCAGTACATGCACTGCTCCTCGATGATCTCGACCGTCTGCTTTCCGTCGACCGTCTTGGGACGGATGGCGCCGGTGGGACACGAGGCCACCGTGGTCGGGATCTCGCACATCTTCGGGAGCGCCGCGTGGTTGACCTTGGGCGGCCTCCGATGGAGACCGAGGATCGAGATGTCCGAACAGTGCACCGCCCCGCACATGTTGAGGCAGCAGGCGAACGCGATGCGCAGCTTCGCCGGGAGGTCCATCTTCTCGAAGTGGGGGAAGAGCTCGTCCATGACGGATTTGACGACGCCCGAGGCGTCGCTCGCCGCCGAGTGGCAGTGCACCCAGCCCTGCGTGTGGACGATGTTCGTAATCGACGGTCCCGTTCCGCCGACCGGGTAGCCCTCGGTCTTGAGCCTGGCAATGAGCGGCTCGATCTGCTTCTCGTCGGTGACCAAAAACTCGACGTTGTTGCGGCTGGTGTAGCGGAGGTGCCCGCCGCTGAACTTGTCAGCGAGGTCCGCGAACAACCGCAGCGTCTTGGTGCTCGCGAGGCGCGGAGTGGCGGCGCGGACCGAAAAGAGCTTGTCGCCCGACTCGGCCACGTGCATTAGCACGCCCGGCTTCACGATCTCGTGGTGCTTCCACTTGCCGTAGTTCTTCTTGATGATTGGGGGAAGGAACTTTTCGTAGTGCGGCGGTCCGATGTCCGTCTTTCTCTTCACAGTCTCGGTAGCCATATCTTGATCTCCTTCTTCTGGATTTGTGTGTGGGTGTCCGGACCGTCCGTCACTTTTTCACATCGTAGAAGATGTACGGGTTCGTTCTGGGCTGGGTGACCATCTCGGGCACGGGCTCGAGGCCGATCTGTTCGAGGAAGTTGCCGAGTCCGACGCGCTGGATGAACTCGCCGATGCGCTCGCGGTTCTTCCCGTGCTCGCCCCAGAGCTCCCACATCGCCCCGATGAGCTCCTTGAGATCGCTGTACGGCGCCTCCAACTTGAGGAATGGCACCATGACCGCCGAGAGGAGCGCGCCCTCGATTATGGGGGCCTTCGAGCCGACGAGGATGGTCGCGCCGCGGTCCTTGCCGGGGGCGAGCGCCTTGGGCATCACGTTGATGCAGTGCATGCAGCGCACGCAGTTGCCGTTGTCGATGGAGAGGTTCTTCCCGTCCCAGTCCATGCACTTCGAGGGGCACTTGGCGACGACGTCTTTGCCGATGTCAACCTTGCCGCCCGTGGCACAGGCCGCCACCGCATCCTTGTTCATCTGGATGTTGTCGCGCCAGGTCCCGATGATGGAGAGGTCCGCGCGGGCGACCGAGGCGACGCAGTCGTTGGGACAGCCCGCCGCTTTTATCTTGAACTTGTACGGGAACGCAGGGCGGTGCAGCTCGTCCTGGTAGTGCATGGTAAGGTCGTAGGTGAGACCCATGGTGTCGTAGCAGGCCCATTCGCAGCGGGCCATGCCGCAGCAGCAGCTCGGCGTGCGCATGTCGGAGCCCGATCCGCCAAGGTCGAACCCCGCCTCGGTGAGCTCCGAGAAAATGGGCTCGAGCTCGGGGGTCTTCGTGCCCAAAAAGACGATGTCCCCGGTGGACCCGTGCATGTTGGTGAGGCCCGACCCGTGCCGCTCCCAGATGTCGCAGAGCTTCCGGAGCGCGTCGGAGGTGTAGAACCACCCGGCCGGCTGGTTGACACGAACGGTGTGGAACTCGGCCACGTCCGGGAAGTCCTGCGGGATGTCGTTGTAACGGCCGATGACGCCGCCGCCGTATCCCTTGACGCCCACGATCCCGCCGTGCTTCCAGTGGCCGATCTTGTCGTTGTAGGACCGCTCCAGGATGCCCAGCGCGTCCGCCGCGGTCGCCGACTTCTCGGCGGCCTGCTTCATCTCCTTGACGAAGCTCGGCCACGGACCTTTCTCGAGCTCGTCCAGTTTTGGCGTCGACCTCTTTTTGTCAGCCATTTGTGCTCCTTTCGATAGCCAGGAGTTGGAAAAACCCAATTGCTGTGTAGGTATATAGACGCGCGCCCGCCACAGTGTCAAAGACAAATTTTTAATGTTACCGATAAAGAAAGTTGATTTGGGCCGTCACCGCGCCCACGAGGGGCGCGGGGTTCATATGCCAAACCCGCGACACCCCTTTTTGCCCTTTGCCGGAAACCCGGAGTCTGGCGCCGGTGTCCGAAGCCAGCCGTAGCCGGTGTCTGGACGGCGAAGGATGGGAGCCCGTGGATCACGAGAGACGAAACGACCAGAGCCCCCGGCAGGCGGCGGCACAGCGTCCGACCCCGCCCCGCCCTCCCCCGTGCCTTTGCCGACGGCCCGCACGGTGGGACAAGTGGTCGGGTAGGACGATGGCGCGGACCGGGCTTCGAATGATGCCGACGTTTCCATCGTCCTCCCTAAAATTCCGTACGGCGGGTTTTCCCCAGTATTATGTTGTGCGCCACATAACCAGTACGGCTTCAAGGCTGGCCTGTCAGGCGATGCCTGCCCGCGCGGTCTACTGCCGCCCCTATTCCGGGGTTGCGCTCCGGTTAAGCCTGCTCCCGGCGTTCCCTTCGCCAACCCGGTCTGCCTCCGCCTGCAAGTTGCACCGGCGGGACTTTCACCCGCAAGAACGTCAGCTAGCATCGCTGCACCCAAGTGGTCGGTGTCTGACCCTGGCACTTTGCTACAAGCCGACCATGGCGATCAGGCACCAGACCAAGCTTGTGCACGAGGTGAACCGCGTGGCCGAGGTGAACGTAGATCCCATTGAAACGGATACCGGCTGCCGGCCCGGCACGCTCGGCACCACCGTCCCCCAGCCCGCCGCCCGATCTCTCTTTGAGAACAGCATCTCGTTTGACGGGCGCAAGACCTGGTGATACTCTGAAAATGGTGTGGAGGAACTGCAACGAGGAGGTTGTTCGTGACGAGCAGAAAAGTACAGGCGGTGCGCCATTCGGATGGTCACCTTGCGTTGCTCGAGCCGCTGGAGCTTCCTGCCGGACCGATTTCAGTGACATTGGAACTTCCAGAACCGACAAGGCGCGGTATGCCGTCATTGCGTGGCATGTTTCCACAACTCAGCTCAATCCCCGACGGGGATTTTAAAGCCACAAGGCGCATCTGGGAGCACGGGGCACTGGAACAACTGGAGAGCCTACAGCGGAAAGACCCATGACACCTGTTCGCCGGTACGTCTCCGATGCGCACGCATTGGTCTTTCATCTCGACGGCGATCCAAGACTGAGCGCGCCCGCAAGCGCCGCTTTTGATGAAGCGGAGAGGGGCGATGCGCAGATAGTCGTGCCAATAATCGCACTGGCCGAGATCGCCTGGCTCGTTGAGAAAGGGAAACTGGATCTGAAGTTCGAAGAGATCCTCACGGCCATTCGACGGCACCCCAGTTATGCGATCAGCCCGCTTGATGAGAGCCGGCTTGAATGCCTGGTGAAAACCACCGGCATCGCTGAAATGCATGACCGTTTTATCGTGTGCGAAACGATGCTCAACGACGCAACGCTCATAACCGCCGATCGAGAGATCCGCGGCGCGGGTATCGTACCCGTAGTCTGGTAATCGCCTCCGCCATCATGAACGATGGCCCCACAATGTTCAAAGAACCGATTTCATGTGCTGACGTCTGACACCGGTCTTCGGTCCCGGCACACCCCGCACCACCGTCCCCTGATTCCGTCCCGAGCCGCGACCATCAGGGAGCGGTGCCGAGCGGTCGCCTGCTCCCGCGCCCGCCCCCGCACACCCCGCCATCCCCCGGGCCTTCACCGACAACCCGCCGCACGACCAGCCAAGTGGTCGGGTAGGACGATGGCGCGGACCGGGCTTCGAATGATGCCGACGTTTCCATCGTCCTCCCTAAAATTCCGTACGGCGGGTTTTCCCCAGTATTATGTGGCGCACAACATAATACTGGTTATGTGGCGAGCCCGCTTATGTGGCGAAGGCACGGCAAGTGCGCGAGATGACAGCGTAGCCAGGTAGGACTTCACAACATAATTCGGACAGTCATGATGGTGCCCTCCACAAGGAGGTGCACCCCATGTTTGAGACGCTCTTTTCGTACCCGGCCGTCCTTCACCGGCATCGCGACGGCCCATTCGCGCCAGAACGAGCCGAGTACCTGCAGCGGTTGAGCGCCATGGGCATGGCGCGAGGGACAGTCCTGCGCCACGCCCGTTACTGCCTCTGTGTCGCGGTAGAACTACAGGGGAGGCCACGGGACCACTGCTTCACTGAGGAAGAGGTTGAAGCGATCGCGGCAGGCTGGGCTGCGGGTCGTGTGAGACAAGGCCGCGCCTCAGGTACTAGATGGCCCGCAGAGCAGTTCCGATCCGTCGCGAGGGAGTTCCTGTTCGCCATCGACCGACTGCGCTCGTCGGCGCCGTCGGCGCCCAGCAGTTACAACGCAAAGCTCTCGGAGTTCGTCGCTGCGCAGCAGGGCGGTCGCTGGCACTCGGCCGCGACTTGCCAGTCAGCGACTTGGCAGGTCAGGAAGTTTCTTGGCTACCTGGATCAGCGAGGACTCGCCCTTGAGCACGTCACGGCCACGGACATCGATGCCTACCTGCGGCACATGGCGCCGCGATGGAGTCGCACGTCGCTGCACACGTCTGCCAAGTTTCTCCGCGCATGGTTCGCGTACGGCGAGGTGAGGGGCTGGGTTCAACGCGGCCTCGCCTCCGCGATTCAGACTCTAGTTTCGCCATTTCAGTGCTGAAAAGTTGACAAACACGGCTACCCGGCGTCTTTGAGACGCCAACCCTTTTGCCCAAAGGTGGTAGCCATGCTTGAAGGCATTCTACGCGACCTCCTGGAGCTTACGCAA
>JACRCP010000217.1 GCA_016218965.1 Deltaproteobacteria bacterium
AGGGGTGACAGTCTTCCGTCGCCCCTGTCGGGGCTCGGATTCAATTTCTGACATCGATCCGGGGGTTCCGTCGCCTGCGGCTCCGTCACCCCCGGCTATTGACCGACAGCCCCTTCGGGGCCATTCAGGGCAGTCGCCGGGCCAGCGCACAGCATCCAAGTGTCGACGAGACGGTTTGGTTGCGGCATAGCCGCGCCAGGAGAAATCGATGCCACCAACGTCCATCCGCCGAAAAGAGCCGCACCCAAGTCAATTTCCTGGGGGATGTTCCCTGGGGGATTGGACTTGGCCGCCCGACACGGTAGAATACGGATTGATGGCACAAGCCGGCGGCAAGGCGTCGTTCGGTCAAAAGCTCAAGCGGGCCTTCGGGTAGAGTTGAGGGATGCGGGTTGAAGGTCCGGCGGAAAAACATTTGCGTTCTGGCGATGCTTTTCGTGTCAGCGACCGGATGTGACGACACGTCCCGGCGCGACGCGGGGGAACGTTACGCCGGATTCGACGCCGGCGACGCCGGGCGTTCCGATTCCGGCACGGACGCGGGGACGGCGGACGACGGGTCACAGGACGCGGCGACGGACGGAGGCGAAGACACGGGGACCGATGCAGCGGTGGACGCCGGAACCGACGCGGAGGGGCGGGACGCTTCGGCGCAGGATTCGACCGATCTGTCTGATCTGTCCGATGCGTCCGAAGACGTCACGGACGCCGGTGACGAAGATACCGGCGACGGAGGGGGGGACTTGGGCACGGACGCCGGTGACGCGGGATCGATCGACGTGGGCATGAACCCGACGTCAAAAAACTCCTGGCGCGTGCTTCCGTCGGCCAACGGGTTCGGCGCAATGCTCTTTGACGGCGACCCGGCGCGGGCCAAGTTGACGACGTACTACCCGCACATCTACCGGCGCTTTGCCGAGGGCGCCGAGGAAACGCCGAACCTGGCATACGACATGTATTTTGGCGTCCGCGCAGACGGCGCCAACGTATGGCTCAACAACGTGCCGGTCAGGTCGATGCGGTATCTCCCCGGGACGGGCATCGTCGAGGTCTCGCGCGAGCACGCGGGCCTGGCGGTGACAGAGTACTACTACATGACGATGCTCACCGCGTCCCCGGTAGCGGTTGCCGGGATCCGCCTGAAAAACACGACTGGAGGCCCTGTCCCGGGGGTTTCGACGTTTGCCCTCGGGAACTTTCGTGTCGGTACCGGGGCGGAGCACACCAAGGACGAGAAGGCTGACTACGACCCCGCGTTTTCGGGTTTCTTTGAGCGGAACGCGTATCTTGCCTCGTACTACAACGTCGTGTTCGTCTCGGGTGCGCCGCCCGACGCCGTGGCGGCCACGACAAACGACTACAACCCCTGGCAGGTCGTGAGCTCCGGCGGGACGCTCTCGGACCATCCGTCGAGCCAGCGCGACGACCTCGCGCTTTTCTTCCAGAAGGACTTCGGCGACCTAGCCGCAGGCGCCGAGTCCACGTACCTCGTTGCCTGGAACACCATCAAGGACTCCGACCGGGGGCCGATCGCGGCGCCGATAAGTGCGCTCGTCGCCGGCAAGACACTCGATGCGCTCCTGGCCGACGAAATCGGGGCGTGGACCGATTGGCACGCCGGGGCGAGCCTCCCTGGATCGATCACGCCCGATGAACGCACGCTTGCCGAGCAGTCGGCCGCGTTCATAAAAATGGCCCAGGTGCGCGAGGAGCACGGGGGAAAGGGCCAGATCCTCGCCTCGCTCCCGCCCGGGGGGTGGAACATCGCATGGGTGCGCGACATGTCGTACGCGATCGCCGGGCTCGCGCGCACAGGGCACGCCGCCGAGGCGAGGGTGGCGCTCGCCTTCCTGTTCGAACGGGCGCAGACGGGCGCATACGCCGACCCCGAGTGGGGAATCGGGAAACCGTACCGGATCTCGGTCGTCCGGTACCAGGGGGGCGGTGGCGAGGAATCCGACTGGAATACGGCCGGACCCAACATCGAATATGACGGTTTTGGCCTGTCGCTTTGGGCGCTCGAAGAATACGTCCGGGCGTCCGGAGACAAGGCGTTCATCACGGCGCGCGCGCAGGCGATCTTTGACG
The DNA here is from genome assembly GCA_016218965.1 of Deltaproteobacteria bacterium. GTDB lineage: Bacteria > Myxococcota > SpSt-1050 > SpSt-1050 > JACRCP01 > JACRCP01. The sequence continues at coordinate 2,089 of JACRCP010000217.1, forward strand.
AGACCGCAGACGTACTGCTCTCGCTTCCCGATCCAAGCGGCCTCATCAAGCCCGATTCTTCCATCTGGGAGTACCACTGGGACGACGACGGGTACAACGGACGGCGGCACTTCGCTTTCACGAGCATCACCGCGTGGCGGGGCCTTCTGGCGGCGGAGTACCTTGCCGGGCAGGTCGGGAGGAGCGGGGCGGGGTACGCGGCCGCCGCCGCGGCGCTCAAGACCGCAATCACGTCGAATCTCGTCGACGGCGGCGGAGTGCTCGTCAACTTCCCCGCTTCGGACCGCTCGCCCAAACCGCCCGAAAGCGGCGCCAATGACTGGAACATCGACGCTTCGGTCGTCGAGGCGTTCAACTTCGGCCTGCTCGAAGCCGACTCGCCGCTTGCCGACACCACGCTTGCGGCGTTCGACCGGGAACTCGGCGGACTTGCATCGGGAAGCCCCGGGTTCAAGAGAACCAACAAGCGATGTCCCGCGAACTTCGGCGGCTGCGTCGAACGCGGCGGCGTGTGGTCAAACGACTACGACATCAAGGAATGGGTCTTCGTCGACTTCCGCGTCCTTTCGTTCCTGCGGAGGCGCCCCGACGCCGTCTCGCAGGCCCGCGCGGCGAGGCTCTACGATTGGGTCGCGGCCCAAACGGCCGCAAACTACTCCCAGATCGCCGAGCTCTACGACGAAACGACCGCGGAATACCGGGGATCAGTTCCAATGTGCGGTTTCGGGCCCGGGGCGCTGCTTCTCGATCTGACTGGACGCTGATCGGTCCGATCAGTCGGATCGGTCCGATTGGGCCGCTTTCCGAAAAAATTCGACGGTCCTCGCAACCCCCGTCTCGAAGTCCGCCTCCGGCCTCCAACCAAGCACCTTCGCCGCCAGCGACGGGTCAATGACGCTCCGATACTGTTCGCCGGGTTTTGGCGGACCGTGGCTCGCCTTGTGCGGGTAACCCGATGCCTTTGCCAGGACCTCGAAAACCCGGTTCACGCTCGTTTCCACACCGGTGCCGATATTGACCGGGCCCGAGAAGTCGGACACAAGTGCCAGGAGATTCGCGCGTACAACGTCGCCGACGTACACGAAGTCGCGCGTCTGCCCGCCGTCGCCGTTGATGGTGATGGGCTGCCCTGCGAGCATCCGGCCGGTGAAGATGGCGCACACACCGGCCTCTCCGAGAGGATCCTGCCTTGGCCCGTACACGTTGGCGTAGCGCAGGGCGACGTAGGGCAGGCGTTGCATCAACGAGAACCACTCTAAATACATCTCGCCGACCCGTTTTGTGAGACCATAGGGGCTCGCCGGCCGACAGGGGTGCGATTCGGGAGCGGGAAAGACGTCCTGTTCCCCGTAGATGGCCCCTCCCGACGAGGAAAAAACGATCTTTTTGACACCCGAGGCGACCCCCGCCTCGATGACGTTGAGCATTCCCAGGACATTCACCTCGGCATCAAACCGCGGGTCGGCAACCGATCTCCGCACGTCGATCTGCGCTGCGTGATGGTCGATGATGTCGGGTTCAAAGCTCCTGATGGCGTCCGCGCAGTGCCTCGAACGGAGGTCGAACTCGAAAAACTCGGCCGCGGGGTTGTTGAGGTTCGCCCTCCGGCCGGTACTCAGGTTGTCGATGACCGCGACATGGTGGCCGGCCGCGATCAAACCGTCCACGACGTTCGAACCTATGAACCCCGCCCCACCGGTGACAAGGACTTTCAAGATTCTCCCGATTCCCCAAAAAAATCCCCAACTCCACGACCACTCAACAGATGCGTGACGATCATTCCGGCGGAATCGTGTGGTTGAGGTCGAGCTGTCCCGGGAGCTTGTCTTTGTATTTTTCCAGAACGAGGTCGATCCCCTGCCGGATATACTCGGCGACAGGGACCTTGGTCTTTTCGTTCAGGATCTTGAGCTTGTCAAGCTGGTCCGGCGTTATGTAGACCGTCGTTGAGATTTTTTTTCGAGACATTTTAGATCCCCTCTAGGCAACGAGGTACCCGAAAGGCGTGTGCTACGATATATGACAACACCTATATTGTCAAGAAACAAGAAGCGGGTAGCGTGCAGTTGGTTGCAGTTGGTGACAGGTAGCAGATTTGGAGACGGGGATCAGCGTACTTCAGGTTCCTGCTGGCTACCAGCTACTCGCTGATCGCTAGTCGCTACTTTGTTATTGGTTTCAATCTGTTAGGCGTTTGCACCGGGTAGAGACCCGTCGTTGAAAAACAGCCTGTCAAGAGTTTCTTTTCGGCCGTTTCGGCAACAAAGCAGCCGGCGTTTTCGGTCTCTTCCCCCGGCGAAAAGTCAATGTTCTCCGGCGCGAAGTTGCACGCCCACGAAACCACGCTCGACCCGGTCTTCTCGAAGAGCGACCCCATGGCGCCGCCGTCCTTTGGCAAACCCTTCCCAGTACCGGCTGGGCACCTGACCTCGATCGTTGCGTGTTCGGGATCGGCGGCCTTGATGTAGAGCGACACGCCGCAAGAGCCCTCCGCCTCGGCTTCCGGCTCGATGTTCACGCGCATCTGGCCTGGCCCGATGAGCCACGCCGCAGCCTTGAGCGCGCACGCGCGCTCCAGTCTGGCGGCGGCCGAAAGTTCCGGGCCAAGCGTCAACGTGACAGAGGGGCAGCCCGCAAGGAGCACGGTCAGGAAGGTCAAGGGCGCGATGCCCCGAAATTCACTGCTCGATATACCAGTCACCGCTTTCCTCCTCGATGTAGATGGTGCGATCACGCCTTTGCCACAGCGTCGCGCCATCGTTTCACGTGCCCCTTGACCTCATCGGCGCCCATCGACGGCAAAAACGCCCTGTCTTCGCGCCACATCCCCCTGACCTCGTCCCTGTTCTTCCAGAAACCGGAGGCGATCCCGGCAAGCAGGGCGGCGCCGAGCGCCGTTGTCTCGACCACGCGCGGGCGCACGATCCTCGCGCCAAGTATGTCGGCCTGGAACTGGAGGAGCAGGTTGTCCGCCGCGGCGCCCCCGTCCACCTTGAGCGACCCGAGCGGGCGCCCGAGATCACTCTCCATTGCCTTGAGGATGTCGTAGTTCTGAAGCGCAATCCCCTCGAGGGCCGCACGTGCAAGGTGCGCCGCCGTTGTCCCCCGTGAAATGCCGCAGATCACACCGCGGGCCTCCGGCCGCCAGTGGGGCGCGCCCAGCCCGACGAGCGCCGGGACGAATACGACGCCGCCGGAATCGTCAACGGAACGCGCGAGGGCCTCGATCTCTCCGGCACTCCGCACGATCTTGAGACCGTCACGAAGCCACTGGACGGCGGCCCCCGCAATGAATGCGCTCCCCTCCAGCACATAGGTGACCTCGCCTCCCAGTTTCCAACCCACGGTCGTCACAAGGCCATGGGTCGAGGCTACCGGCCGGGACCCGGTGTTCATGAGCAGAAAAGCCCCAGTGCCGTACGTGCACTTCGCCTCACCCTCCGAAAAACACGCCTGGCCGAAAAGGGCGGCCTGCTGGTCTCCGGCGATCCCGCAGATGGGGATGCCGTCGGAAAGGCCCGGGATCCCCTTTGTGACTCCATACCGCTCGGAAGACGAGACCACGTGGGGAAGCACCTGGCGGGGCACGCCGAGCGCTTCAAGCAGCCAGTCGTCCCACGACATCTCGTGGAGGTTGAAAAGCATCGTCCGGCTGGCGTTCGAGACGTCGGTCGCGTGCACCGACCCGCCGGTCAGGCGGTTCAGGAGGAAGGAGTCAACGGTCCCGAACGCGATGTCACCGGCATGGGCGCGCTCGCGGAGCCCCGGCACGTTGTCCAGGAGCCACCGGACCTTGGTCCCCGAAAAATACGGGTCGACCTCCAAGCCCGTGCGGCGCCGGATCTCGGGCGCCAGCCCCTTGCCCCGCAGCGCCTCGCACAGGTCCGCTGTCCGGCGGCACTGCCAGACGACGGCGTTGTGGACGGGCTTTTGCGTCGCCCGGTCCCACAGTATCGTGGTCTCGCGCTGGTTGGTGATTCCTATGCACGCGACGTCGCCGGCTGCAACGCCCGCCGATTCGAGGCACGCACGCACGGCGTGAAGCGTCGAAGTCCAGATCTCCTGGGCATCGTGCTCTACCCAGCCGTTTTTCGGGTAGATCTGACGGAACTCCAGGCTGCCCTGCCCGGCGATCTTGGTTTCACGGTCGAAGAGGATGGCGCGGGAACTCGTTGTGCCCTGATCAATGGCCAATACATACTTCGGCATATCTCCTCCAGAAAAAGCGCCCGGCCGCCGAAATCCAACCACCAGCCACGCGCCACCCGCTGCCAGCCCGTTTCAGAACTCATCAAAGAAGCGCCTGACCTCGGCACAGACACGATCCGCCTCGTGGTCAAGGGTCATGAGGTGGGCCGAATCTTCAAGCGTCACTTTCCGCACGACGCTCGATCCCAGTCCCCAGGCAAACAGGTGCACGTTGCCGTAGGGGACGTCCTGGTCCGCCCGCGAGAACACCAGAAGCGCCGGCTGGCGCACGCGGCGGATCGAAAACCGGGAGCGGACCATGAAGGCGCCAAACGATGCCGCGGCGCGCGTCGGCACGCAGTCGTAGGAAGGATTTCTCTCGCGAATCGCGCGCAGGCGCTCATCCTTCTCCAGGGTCTTCTTCACCCGCGGCACGACGAACCGGAGGGGCGAAAGAAGCGCGGCCGCCACGAACAGCCCGTTCTCCCCGGTCAGGTACAGCGGCGCCGCAAGGATGGCCACCGCCGCCACGTCAGACGGTCGTTCGGCTGCCAAACGCGACGCCACCAGCCCGCCCATCGAAAGGCCCGCCACAAAAACCGTGTCGCAGTCCGCGCGAAGCAGGGTGAGCGCCTCGTCGGCCGAACGGACCCAGTCGCGCCATGACGTGCGGTCAAGATCGGCCGGGTCGGTCGCGTGCCCGGCAAGGACCGGGCCAAAGACGCGGTAACCCGCCGCAGCGAGGGATTCGCCGAGCGGGCGAACCTCGTATGGAGATCCGGTGAACCCGTGGATGAGCAGGCATCCGCGCCGTCCGCCCCCCAGTTCGAACGGCTCCGCACCTTTGATGTATCGTTCCACGCCCCTGCTCAAAGGTTCAACGCCCGGCTCCTGCCCGCTCCTACGCCCACTCTTCGGCCTGCGTGATCTGGTTTAGAATCCAGTCGTACTCGGGCGAGTGGACCAGTGCGTCGCAGAACTCGCAGTTCCCGGCCGCGCTCACCTTGAGCGGCGCCCCGCAGTTGGGGCACTTGTCGATCTTGGCCGCGGCATCGGCCTTGGTCTGGCTCGACGCCTTCCTGATGAACGTCCAATACTCGGTGAACGGTTTGTGATCGGTGAGCGACCCCGAGACGACCTGGTTCGGGTTGGACTCGCTCACCATGGCGTCGGCCATGCTGCAGTCCATCCGGACGGAGATCGAGTCGATGTCCGCCTCCTGCTGGACCCTGACAATCCGCGCGTTGTTGATGACCGGGTCCTTGACGATGTTGATCTGCTTGTCGCGCTTGTACTGGTCGATGAACACCTGCCAGCGGTTAAAAACCCCGTCTGAGACGTACGGCCGTATGGGGGCGAGGTTCCGGACCATCCACGCCTTCTGTAGCTCGAAGAAGATGGTCTGGGCCTTGTCAAGGAAGACGCGTTCCGAGAAGTTGGGGTCCTTGGCCTTGAGGACATCGAGCGAGGACAGCCCGGAGACCTCGGCCTCGTCGGGCTCTTCGGACGATTCGGGCGGCTCATACGTTTCGCCCGGCGGGGATTCGTACGACGGAGGAGGCGCCGCGGAGCTCGCAGAGGCCTTCTTGAGCACCGCGATGACGATGGCGATGATTACGAAGACGATGAAACCGGCCCCGCCGAAGACCGCCCCGAGTCCCATGCCCAGGAGGCCGCAGCCCGTGCCGACCGGCGAGTAACCGCCGTACGACGAGCTGCCCGACGATTTTGACGACGAGCTGCTCCACGGCTTGGACGACGAGCTGCTCGACGACGACTTGCTGCCCGATGACGAATGCGACGAGCTCTGCCCGCCGCCCGCCCGCGCGAACGCATCGCCCGCCGTCGCCCAGAGAATGGCTGCGGTTGCCGCGACCGCCACAAAGATGACCCCGATCTTCCGCGTGTTCATTCCACCCTCCACTTCTCGAAGTCCAAAGGAGGACAACTCCCCACTCGGCGCCCCGATTGCGACGGCTCAGTCCTCACCACTCAGCACTATGCGACCTTCCCCCCGTCGTCCGGGCAGAACTTCGTCCCGGCCGGGTATTCCTTGCCGCAGGTCGGGCATTTCGGGGCGGCCGGCGCCGCGGCGGCCATCGCGTTGCCGCAATTGGGGCAGAACTTGACGCCGGGTGCGACCTCGCCCTGGCATTTCGGACACTTGGGCTTGTCGGCCTCCATCTTGCCCCCACACTCGGGGCAGAACTTGGCCGCCGGCACGGGCTTCTTGCACGAAGGGCATGTCATCATGGTGACCGCGACGGCCGCGGCGGCCGGCGCCTGGCCCTGCGGGGGCGGATAACCGGGAGGAGGCTGCTGCGGGTAACCCTGCGGGGCCCCGTACGGAGGCGGTTGCTGGTACATTCCCTGCTGCCCCATCATCTGCTGGGCCATGCCAAAGCCCATGCCGAGCCCCGCGCCCGCCATCGCGGTGCCGGCGGCCCCGCCGCCGCCCTGGCCCCCGCCCTGCGCAAGCCCGGCCCCGAGGCCGAACATCGGCTCGGACGCCGCCGCGCGGGCGTAGTTCGGGTCGGCCGCAAGCCCCGTGAGCGCCTGGCGTTCGGAGAATTTCTTTAACCGTTCTTCGTCCTCTTCTTTCATGGAGATCGTGAAGTTGCCGAGGCGTACGATGTCGACGCCATAGTCCTGCATGTGGACCTTGACCTTCTGAATGGTCTCGGCCTCGATCTCTTCGGTGTAGGCGCCCGAGGTGACATCGAGCAGGGGCCACTTTTTCTTGACTACGAGCTCGGCCGATGTGTCGCGGATGACCTTCAGCGTCTGCTGTTTGAACCACTGGACAAAGGAGGCGTTGTCGGACTTCCCGAGGCCCGCCAATCCCACCACAAGCTTGGCGGCGTCGACGACCTTGAACGAGAAGTCGCCGAAGACCATCAGCTTGATTGCGAGCTTCGTGTCGGGGTCGCGCATGTCGCCAATGGGCCCGCCGAACTTGTTGTTGGGCATCTCGCGGGTCGTGACGAAGAACAGTTCCGAGATGAACATGTTCCCGCCGGTCGCGGCGTCCACGAGCCGCCCGATGAACGGGATGTTGCTCGTGTCGAGCGTCACGCGCCCGGGGGCGACGATCCCGCGCACGGTGCCGTCGCGGAAGAACACGCACACCTCGTCGGCTTCGACGGTGAGCTGGGTGAACATGCGGATGTTCGAATCGGGCCATTTCCAGACGACTGCGTCTTTCGCGTCGTCCGGGCGCGCCACGAATTCGCGTTTGACCTCGGCCTTTACAGTGTCCCACAGACCCATGGGTGGCTCCTTTCCAAAAGAGTCATTCGCAACGGCAGACACTATATCAGAACAAATCCGGGGAGTCCACGAACACGAGGCACGAGCCACGAGGCAGGAGGCGGCCGACCCCTGCCCAAAGACCCGCCAAACCGCCCGGAACCGCCCCGTGACACGGTGCCCGAGGCCATGTTAGTATGCGCCCGAGGGTGAGACAAGACCAAGGACCCACGTGGGACAGGGAAACACCGATGAAACTTCCTATCGGCCGGCCGGGGGTGGTCGTATTCCTGAGGAGCCTCCCGAGTCCCGGCCTGCCGCCGGGCACCTGCCTCGCCAGCGGCACTGCGCTGGCGGTTCCTATCGACTGGAGGACACAATGATTCGACAGCGACGGTGTTCCTTGGTCATGTTAAGCGCCATGGTTTCCTTTGCCGGTGTGTGCGCTCTAGGTTGCGGCGAGTCGGGAAGTTGCGACCACTCGGACAACTCGTAGCGCCCGACGTGCGTATTCTACGAAGACGTGGACCGCAACGAGGCGGGAAACCTGAAAGAAATCTGCGAGGACCTCTCCGGGAAATGGGTCGGGGGCGACAACTCCTGCCTGGCGGAGGCCCTTTCGGCCTGCAAGTATGATGTCGGTGGCGGCACCGCGACCATATACTACTACTACCATGAGACCATCAACGTCGAAGGTTCCGGCGCCGTTTCCGGCGAAAAGGACTCCTGTGAAACAACATTCAAGGGGACATGGACGGAGCTGAAGTAGTCACGACAAGACGCAGGCCGGAAACCCGAATGATAGTTCCTGTCTGCCAGTCTACTCCACCGTAACGCTCTTCGCGAGGTTCCGCGGCTGGTCGACGTCGTTGCCCTTGAGGTCGGCGATGTGGTAGGCGAGGAGTTGGAGGGAAACCGACGTGAGGAACGGCTGGAGGAGGTCGTGGACATCGGGGATCTCGAGCACTCTATCGGCTATCTCACGTGTCCGCGCGTCGCCCCACGTGACGAGCGCGATGATCCGACCGCCGCGGGCCTTGGCTTCCTGCACGTTCGACAGCACCTTCTCGTACGAACGCCCGCGCGTGGCGACCACCAGGACCGGCATCTCCTCGTCTATGAGCGCAATGGGCCCGTGCTTCATCTCGCCCGCCGGGTAGCCCTCGGCGTGGATGTACGAGATCTCCTTTAGTTTGAGCGCCCCTTCGAGCGCCACGGGGTAGTTGATCCCGCGGCCAAGGTACAAAAAGTCGCTTGCGTGCATGAATTCGCGCGCGAGGTCCTGCACCTTTTGTTCGAGCCGGAGAACCTCTTCCATGAGGGACGGGATGTGCGTGAACTCCCGCACGAGCGCCTGCGCCCTGGCCGGGTCGAGCCTGCCCGAAACCAGTCCCAGGCGCACGGCAAACAGGAAAAGAACCGCCATCTGGGTGACAAACGCCTTGGTCGAGGCCACGCCGATCTCCGGCCCGGCGCGGGTGTACAGCACCGTGTCGGCCTCGCGGGCGATGCTCGAGTCGACGACGTTGCAGATGGCGAGCGCGTGCGCGCCCTTCGAGCGAGCCTCGCGGAGCGCCGCGAGAGTGTCGGCGGTCTCGCCGGACTGCGAGATGGCGACGACGAGTTCCCCCTTGCCGACTATTGGGTCGCGGTACCGGAACTCGCTGGCCAGATCTACCTCGACGGGGACCCGCGCCAGCTCCTCGATCATGAACTTCCCGATGAGCGCGGCGTGCCATGAGGTTCCGCAGGCGATGATCTTGACCGCGCCGGGCACCGAGAGCCCCGGCATCTCGCCGTCGAGTGGGGTCTTCCGATCGGCCGAGAGCCTCCCGCGGATGGTGTCCATGAGTGCGCGAGGCTGCTCGAAGATCTCCTTGTGCATGAAGTGCCGGTGCCCGCCCTTCTCGGCCATGGCTGGGGTCGCGTCGACCACGCGCACTTCGCGGGTCTTTTCGGCGCCGTGGAGGTCGGTGACCCGCACCGTCCGAGCCGTGACCTCGGCGACCTCCTCCTCGTACATGTACATGACCTGGCGCGTGTACGGGAGGATGGCCGGGACGTCCGACGCGATGAACCGTTCGTCATCGCCGATCCCGACGATCATCGGACTCGCGTTTTTTGCCGCAACGAGTTTCCCGGGTTCGCGCTCGGACACGACGACGATCGCGTACGCGCCCCTCACCCGCCGGAGCGCCGCGCACACGGCCTCAAAAAGACCCTTCCCGCGGCCCGCCTCCTGGTCGACGAGATGGGCGATGACTTCGGTGTCGGTCTCGGACTTGAACACACTGCCGGCGGCCGAAAGTTCGGCCTTCAGATCCACGTAGTTTTCGATGATCCCGTTGTGGATGACGGCTATCCCGTTGACCTCGTGCGGGTGGGCGTTTTGCTCCGAGGGTTTTCCGTGTGTCGCCCACCGCGTGTGGCCGATTCCGACCGTCCCGGAAAGCGGTTTTTCACGCAGGGCCTTCTCGAGGTTTGCAAGCTTGCCGACCGAACGGGTGATCTTGAGCCGCGTCCCGTCAAAGACCGCGATCCCCGCCGAGTCGTAGCCGCGGTACTCGAGCCTTTTCAGGCCTTCAAGGATGAGGGGGGCACAGTCCCGGGATCCGACGTACCCGATTATCCCGCACATGAGGACGCGTCCACTACTTTGACATGCCCTGGCGGGCCTGGCGCTTGGCGAGCTTCAGGGGGTTGATCTTCTGCTCGAACACCTTGCGCTCGACCTTCTGGTGCGTGGCAAAGTTGCAAAGCCCGTGCTGCCACTTGGCCTCGGGCTCGGCAAACACGAGGCAGTACTTCTTCCCGCCGAACTCGGCGATGCGCTCGCACGCCTCGCCCTTTTTGCCGCCCGAGAGGCACTGCTCGACCACTTCGTAGCACGAGCCGCCGGCGTACGTGCATGTCTTCTTCCAGAACCGGCAATCGACGCCCGGTTTCACTGTCTGACACCGCATATTCACCGCCTCCTAGCGCAACCCCAAGGCCGCGTAGCCTAAGGCTGAAGCCCTGGAATGTCAAATCACCTCAGCGTTTTCGGGCTTCCATAAGCTTCTCGGCCTCATCCATCCGTTTTTCGAAGAGTCTAATCGCCTTCTCATAGGGGTCCCCGGCAAGCATGTCCACTCCAGCGGCCTTGACGAGGTTTAGGGCGTAGTCCGATGAGCCGCCCCTGAGCATGTTGCTCACGTACTGGTCCCTCGCTTTGTCGCCTTTGGTCAGGACGTCCTGCGCCAGCGCGTTCGCCGCAATGAATCCCGTAACGTACTGATAGACATAGAAGTTGTAGTAGAAGTGCGGGATGTACGCCCACTCGATGCCATAGAGGTCGTCGATCTGGACCACGCCCTTGTCGTGGCCGTAGTACTTTTTGACCACCGAAAGGTACTTCGCGCTGATGCTGTCGGCCGTGAGCGGTTCTTTCTTCTCGGCCATCTTGTAGATCTGCCACTCGAACTCGGCAAACATCGCCTGCCGGAACATCGTCGTCCTGAACATCTCCATCGATTCGACCAGGAGGTACAGCTTTTGCTCAGGATCGGCCGCGGTCTTGAGCATGTGCTCCATCAGCAGCGCCTCGTGGAACGTCGAAGCCACCTCGGCGACAAAGATGGGGTAGTCGGCCTTGGGGTACGGCTGGGTCTTGTTTGAGAGATGCGAGTGAATCGCGTGCCCCATCTCGTGCGCCGCGGTCGAGACCGACGAGTAGTTGCCGACGAAGTTCAAAAGCACATAAGGGTGCACGTCGTAGTGTTCGCCCGTCATGTACGCCCCGCTCTTCTTACCTTCGTTCGGATAGACGTCGATCCACCCGCTCCCGGGTTTCAGAGCGCCGGCGAGCACGTCGAGGTACTCCGCGCCCATGGGTTTGAGCGACTCGAGGATCGCTCTGGTCCCGGTTTCATAGTCCGACTTGATCTCCACCTTCTTGATGACCGGGACGTACAGGTCGAAGTACCGGAGTTCCGGGAGACCGAGGAGCCTCTTTCGCATCCCGAGGTAGCGGTGCAGCGCGGCGAGATTGGACTCGATGTTTTTGACGAGGTTTTCATAGAGCGTCACGGGGATGTTATCTGAGAAGAGCGCCGACGCAAGCGCCGAGGAGTGCTTTCGCGACCTGGCGTAAAATATGTTGGCGTCGATTTGCGCCGAGAGCGCCGTGGCCATGGTGTTGGAGACCTTCTTGTGCGATCCGAAAAACGCCTCAAAGACCTTCTGGCGGTCGCCGCGATCGGGCGACTCGCGGTACTTGATGTAGGCCGCTATCGAGAGCTTGACCTTGTTGCCGGCCGAATCGGTGATCTCGCCGAAATCCATGTCCGAGCCGGTAAAGGACGTGTAGATGTTGTACGGCGCCGCCCCCATGATGGTCGAAGCCGCGAGGATCTCCTCCTCGCCCTTGCCGAGCACGTGCGGTTTCTTGCGAATCACGTTCTTGAGGTACTGCGAGTAGTCCTTGAGCGCCGTGTGCTTCGAGAGCGCCTCGATCTTTTCGGGCTTGAGCGTCAGGAGTTCCGGCTCGATGAACGCCACACCTTCGGAGAACTCGGCCGCCATCTTGTCGATGATCGACTTTTCGCCCTGCGCGGCCGAGACGCGCGTGTCTCCGTGGTACTTCATCATAGCGTACGCCGAGAGGCGGGCGAGTGTCCTTTTCCCTTTGTACGCGGCATCAAGGCACTCTTTGACCGCGCCCGCCGCACCATTCTTGACCTTCCCCTTGTGTGCCGAGAGTCCCCTCGTGATCCCTTCGAGCGCCTTCCGATCGGCCTCCCACGCCTCCTCGTCCCTGTACAGGTGCGTAAGATCCCACTTGAACTTTGCCTCGACTGACGCGCGGTCGGGGAGCTTGCCGTCCTTCCCCATCTCGACCGCCGGCGCGTGTTTCCGCATGACGACCTCCTTTTCGCCGAAAGCGGCGCCCGTGCCGCAAACGACAAGACCCGCCGCAATGATAGAGAGCACGGTCTTTGAGCCGGGTTTCATGCAGGCTCCTTTCGTAAATGGCGCGCGGATACTACAACCCCCCCGCCTCCCCCGTCAACGGGCCTGCTTTTTGGTGCAGTTTTTGTGCTATATACTTTTTGGCTCTTGGCTCTTGGCTGATGGCTTGTTTCCCATGCGCTACGCGCTTCTTGCATTTTCGGTTCTGTTTTTGTACGCCGGGCTCCAAAACGTCCGCCGCGGCGACGCCGAAGACGGCACACCGGGCAGGCGGCTCCCGGTGCCCCGCCGCCTGCTGGGGTTCGTAGAGCTCTTTTTTGCCGTCATCCTGGGCGGCCTCGCCCTTTCGCTCTTTACCGCCCAGGCCTGAACCACCCAAACACTCCTAGGAGGGACCCATGCGCACGGTACCGATACAAGGCGAGCTTGAAGGGAAGGTCATCCAGGCGCTGGGGCTCACTCCGTTGTTCGCGTCGGTTCCGCCGGAAGGTCTCCAGGAAATCGCCGCCCGCGCGGACCTTTTGCAGTTCGACGGGGGCGAGGTCGTCGTGCGGGAAGGCGAGCCTTCCGATTCGTTCTTTGTCATCCTAAGCGGAGAGGTCCGCGTGCTGGTCGGCGGGGCGGACGGCGCGGCCGTCGAGGTCGGGGTGCTCAAGTTCCCCGACAGCATCGGCGAGATGGGCCTGCTTCTCGAAAAGCCGCGGTCCGCGACCGTTCTTGCCAAAGGCGGCGCGGCTCTCGTGAAATTCGGCACCCAGATCTTTTCGCACTTCTTTTCCAAAATCCCCGAGTTCGGCCTCTCTATTTCACGTTTTTTGGCCGCGCGCGTGGCAAGCGCATCCCAGCAGATTCCGCTCTCAAGCACGGCGTCGGCCGCCGATGTGCCCCCGCCCGAGGTGCTGCTCCTCCTCCCGCGCGAGCTCATCGAGCGTCAGCGTGCACTCCCGGTAAAGGTCGACGGCCACACCCTCCACCTGGGCGTCGTTCTCGACCCCACTCCCCAGCTTCTGACCACGGTGCGCGCCCACCTTCCCGGCATGGAAGTCGTGCCCGCCCGCATCACCCAGGACTACTTCGACCGCTGCCTCGCCTCGGTGGCGGCGGTGCCGGGCTGGCCGATCGCGGCCGCGCCTTCCGCCGCGCAGCCCCCGCCGGCCGGCGAGGCCCGGGACCTGCACCGCTGCCCTCCCGAGCTCGAAGCGCTTCTGCGGCGCATGGTCGCCGAACGTGCCTCGGACCTCCACCTCTCGGGCGGCCAAGTCCCGCGCTGGAGAATCGACGGCGACATGCACGGCCTGGCCGACCTGCCGCCGCTTTCCTCGACGCAGGTTCTGGGCCTCCTCGACCCCGTCATGCGCAAATCGAACAGGGACGAGTTCGCCCGCACCAACGACACGGATTTTTCGTACGCCATCGAGGGCCTCTCGCGGTTCCGCGTGAACCTCTTCCGCGACAACGGCGGGGCGGGCGCGGTCTTCCGGCAGATCCCCGACAAGATCCTTACCCTGGAGCAGCTCAACATGCCGCCCGTGGTGCAGTCGGTCTGCAACTACCCCAAGGGCCTCGTGCTGGTCACCGGCCCGACCGGGAGCGGCAAGTCCACCACGCTTGCGGCGATGATCGATTACTTAAACCGTACGCAGAAGGCACACATCATCACGCTCGAGGACCCCATTGAGTTCGTCCACAAGAGCAACATGGCGCTTGTGAACCAGCGCGAGGTCGGTCCTCATACCGACAGCTTCAGCCGCGCCCTGCGGGCCGCCCTCCGCGAGGACCCCGACATCGTGTTCGTGGGCGAGATGCGCGACCTCGAAACCGTTTCGATGGCCCTCGAAACGGCCAACACCGGCCACCTCGTGTTCGGCACGCTCCACACCTCGACGGCCATCTCGACCGTGGATCGCATAGTGGACCTCTTTCCCGCGGCCCAGCAGAACCAGATCCGCGTCGTCCTCGCCGACACGCTTCGCGCCGTGGTGTCCCAGTGCCTGCTGCGCAGGATTGGGGGCGGCCGACTGGCTGCGCTCGAGATCCTGATATCCAACCCGGCTGTAGCCAATCTCATCCGCGAAGGCAAGAACAACCAGATTGTCTCGATCATGTCCACGCAGCGGGCACTCGGAAACAGGCTCCTAAACGACGAACTTGCCGCGCTGGTCAAGGACAACATGGTTGAATACGAACAGACGCTCTCGGCCGCGCTCGACAAGGCGGGTCTTGCGAAACTCTGCAACCAGCCCCCGCCGAAGGTCTGACGCTTTTGTTTCAGACGCCGAGGTGCCGCGAAATCACGATCCGCTGAATCTCGCTTGTGCCTTCGCCAATCTCCAGAAGCTTCTGGTCCCTGAAGAACCGCTCGACGTGGTATTCTTTCATGAGGCCGTACCCGCCGTGGATCTGCACCGCCTCGGTCGCGACGAACTTGAAGACCTCGGAGCAAAAAAGCTTGGCCATGGCGGCCTCTTTGCCGAACGGCTTTCGGTTCTCGCGAAGCCAGCAGGCCTTGTACAGAAGGTTCCTCGCCGCCTCGATCTGCGTCGCCATATCGGCGAGCTTGAAGGCTATGACTTGGTTCTTGCAGATGGGCCGCCCGAACTGCACGCGCTCCTGCGAGTATCTCAGGGCCATCTCGAATGCCCCCTGCGCCCCGCCCAGCGCCATTGCGCCAATCGAAAGCCGGCCGCCGTCGAGCGTCTTGAGCATCTGGTGGAAACCCTCGCCGCGTTTCCCGAGGATGTTTTCCGCCGGCACGCGGCAATCGTCAAAATACAGCTCGGCCGTGTTGCTCGACCGCCACATAAGTTTTCCGTGCATTTCCTTTGCGACAAAGCCCATTGTCCCGGGCTCAACCAGGATGCACGAGTATTCCTTTTTGCCGTCTTCTTTTTTTCCGGTAACCGCCTGGACTGTCACAACACTGGTCAGCGGGTTGGCCGCATTCGTGATGAAGATCTTGCTCCCGTTTATCACCCAGCCGTTGTCGTCCGGCAAAGCGCTCGTTTTGGATCCTCCGGCGTCCGAGCCGGCGTTTGGCTCGGTGAGCCCGAAACCTGCGAGGGCCTGGCCGGTGCAGAGTTTCGGAAGGTACTTCTGCTTCTGCTCGTCGGAGCCGAAGTAGTAGATGGGACCGATCCCCAGCGAGTTCCCCGCCGCAACCGTCGCGGCAGCCGACCCGTCGACCCTGGCGACCTCCTCGACGGCGATGATGTACGAGAGGTAGCCGGCATGGCTCCCGCCGTACTCCTCGGAAACAAACATCCCAAAAAGGCCCATCTCCCCCATCTTTTTGACAAGCGCGGTGTCGAACTCCTCCTTCTCGTCGAGCTCGACGGCCCGGGGCTTGATCTCGCCCTCGGCAAACTCCCGGATTGATTTGCGGAGCATTTCCTGCTCGGGCGAAAGCTCAAAACTAATCATTACTCGTGCTCCTCGACTCCCCGACTCCCCAACTCATCAACTTCTCACCGCTTCACCACCGGATGAGCGCCGCAGCCCATGTGTATCCCGACCCGAACGAGGCGATGCAGAGGAGATCGCCCCGCTTCAGGCGTCCCTCCCGCTGCGCCTCGCACACGGCGATCGGTATGCTTGCCGCGGTCGTGTTTCCATACTTTTGGATGTTGTTAAAGACCTTCGTGTCCGAGAGGCCGAGATGTTCCTGAACGGCCGTGCATATCCGGAGGTTCGCTTGGTGCGGGATGAAGAGGTCGATGTCGCCGATCTTCAGGCCGGCCCCCGCAAGGCACTCGCCGACCACGGTGGGCATAGCACGCACGGCGTTTACGAAGACCTTTTTCCCGTTCATCGCCGGGTAGTGCTTCCCGGCATCGAGCATCTCGTGCGTCAGGCGCGGGTTGTACCGGCTCGCCGGCGCCTCGACCCACAAATCCTTTGCGCCGCCGCCGTCCGAGTGAAGTCTTGTTGCAAGCACTCCCCTGCCCTCGTCGGCCGCGATCGGGCCCAGCACGACGGCGCCCGCTCCGTCGCCGAAGAGGACCGCCACATCGCGCCCGCGGTCCGAGAAATCCAGCCCGGTCGAGTGGACCTCCGATCCGACGACCAAGACCCGGCGATACTGCCCCGCGCGGATAAACGCGTCGGCCGTCGACAGCCCATAGATGAACCCGGAGCACTGGTTCCTGATGTCGATTGCCGGCACGCCGGGTGCCCCCAGGCGCGCCTGCAGCAGGACGCCGCTGCCCGGGAAGTTGTAGTCCGGCGAAAGCGTAGAAAAAACGATGCAGTCAAGATCTCCGGGCTCGATTCCGGCGTTTCGACAGGCCTCGACCGAAGCCTCGTATGCCAGATCGGCTGCTCCTGTTTCGCCCTCCACGTAGTGCCGCGTTTTAATCCCGGTGCGCGCGACGATCCACTCATCCGACGTGGTCATTAGCTTTGCCAGGTCGTCGTTTGTGACCACCTTGGGCGGGACGTACATTCCCGCGCCGAGCACTGCGGCCTTGATATCTGTTCCCATTTGCCCCTTCTTAGAGGTCCAGATTTGACGCCTCGAGCGCGTATTTCTCGATAAAGTCCCTGCGTGGATCCACCTGGTCCCCCATCAGGATGTCGAACATCCGGTCGGCCTCAACAGCGTCCTCGATCTTGACCTGCACCAGCGTCCGCGTTTCAGGATTCATTGTGGTTTCCCAGAGTTGCTCGGGGTTCATCTCACCCAGACCCTTGTAGCGTTGAATCTGCTGCCCCCGCTTGGCTTCGCTCACGACCTTCCCGGCGATTTCCCCGATGTCTAACGCGGTGATCTTCGCTCCGCCCATCTCAAGCGTGTACGGTGGTTGGCTGATCTTCTTCAGGAGGTCCATCGTCCCCTTGAGCTCCGAGTACTCGGGGGTCACAATGTTCTCGTAGTCAAGGACCGTCGCGCGGACGGCCCCGCTGTAACGCGAGGTGCACGTCAGACGGAAACCCCCGTGTTCGGAATCCTCTTCGACCAAATACGCGACCGGCAGCCGGTCACGACGATGTTCCGACAGGTGCTTCTGGACGGCAAGTCCTGCGCTCTGCATCGCAGTGCCGCTCCGGAGCATTGTCTTGTCAACCCCCACGATGCGGATGGCCGCATCGATCACTACCGCGTCCCTCCGCTTGTCGATCCGCTCGAGTGCCTTGCCGTAGGCGAGTACCTTTTTGAGCAGGTCCTTGAGCCGCTGCCCCGTAATTGAGCTCTTCCCGGTTCCCAAAAGCAGCCGTGCCTCCTGCGTGCCAAGGTCCAACAGGTACTCTTCAAGCGCCGTGTCATCTTGAAGATATTTTTCGTGCTTGCCTCGCTTCAAACGGTAGAGCGGCGGTTGCGCAATGTAGAGGTGTCCCCGCTCGACCACCTCCCTCATCCGACGATAGAAAAAGGTCAAAAGCAATGTCCTGATATGGCTCCCGTCCACGTCTGCATCGGTCATGACGATGACGCGGTGGTAGCGCAGCCTGTTGATGTCGTACTCCTCACCCTCAATCCCCGTTATGCCGGTGCCCAGCGCGGATATCAGCGTCGCCACACCTTCGGAAGCCAGGATCTTGTCCATGCGCGCCTTTTCAACGTTGAGAATCTTGCCGCGCAGTGGCAGGATGGCCTGGTTGCGCCGATCACGCCCCTGTTTGGCGGACCCGCCGGCGCTGTCCCCCTCGACTATGAAGATTTCCGCGTTCGCCGGGTCGCGCTCCTGGCAATCCGCAAGCTTCCCCGGCAGCGACATTCCCTCCAGCACGCCCTTGCGCCGCACCAGGTCGCGTGCCCGCCGCGCAGCCTCGCGGGCCCTCGCCGCATCAATCGCCTTTGAGGTAATCTGGCGCCCGACCGGGGGGTTTTCCTCAAGAAACGTCCCGAGGCGCTCGTTGACGAACGCCTCCAGTATTCCCTTGACCTCGCTGTTTCCCAGCTTGGCCTTGGTCTGGCCCTCGAACTGCGGATCCCTCATCTTGACGGAGATCACCGCCGCGAGCCCCTCACGGACATCATCGCCCGTGAGAGAACCGTCCTTGGAACCCTTGAATAGGTTCGCCCGCTGGGCGTATGCGTTGAGCGTCCGCGTGAGCGCCGCCTTGAACCCAACAAGGTGCGATCCCCCCTCCGAGGTGTTGATGTTGTTGACAAACGAGAAGATGTTCTCGTTGTACCCGTCGTTGTACTGGAATGCAATGTCAATTTCGAGGTTCTCGGCCCGGCCCGCAAAGTGAAGGACCTGCGGGTGAAGCGTCACCTTACTCTTGTTGAGATGCTCTATGAACTCCCGGATACCCCCGTTGTAGCGGAATTCCTGCGCCTTGTTCGTACGTTCGTCAGTGAGCGTGATCCTGAGGCCGGCATTGAGAAAAGACATCTCGCGCAGGCGCTGCGCCAGGGTGTCATAGGAGTAGTCAAGCTCCGTGAATATCTCGCTGTCCGGTTTGAAAGTGACCTTGGTGCCGGTACGCTTGGTCACTCCTATGACCTCGAGATCCGTTGAAGGCTTTCCCCGCTCGTAGGTTTGGTGGTGGACCTTGCCGTCGCGGTAGATTTCGAGTTCGAGCCTCTCGGAGAGCGCGTTTACCACACTTACACCGACACCGTGGAGTCCGCCCGAAACCTTGTACGTCGCATCGTCGAACTTCCCGCCTGCATGAAGCACCGTCAGGACGACCTCGGCGGCCGGCCGCCCCTCAGTCTCATGGAGGTCCACTGGGATTCCGCGTCCGTTGTCTATCACCGTGACGGAGTTGTTGGCGTGTATGTGAACATTGACCTCGGTGCAGAACCCGGCAAGCGCTTCGTCAACGCTGTTGTCCACGACCTCGTAGACCAAGTGATGGAGGCCCGACGCGCTGGTCGACCCGACGTACATTGCCGGCCTGACCCGTACCGCCTCAAGACCCTCGAGCACCTTGATCTTGTCGGCGCCATATTCATTGCTGGCCGCCGCCACGTCAATCCCAGGTGGAAGCCCATTGGGGTCGGCCCCGGCGCCTGTTTTGTCTTTGTCTGCCGACATTGACTTGACCGGGCTTTCTACAGCCTTACGGGCATGACAACACACAGATGTTCTTCAACGCTCGCCGGTTTGATGAGCACTGCCGAGAGCTCATCGCCCATCTCCAGCCGGATGTTCTCCGAGTCCATTGTGAGGAGGGCTTCCGTCACGTAGCGGGCATTGAGACCGATATCCATGTCCGGCCCTCCATAGTCGACTTCAATCTCCTCGCTGGCTTCACCCGCATTCGGGTCGGTGCTGGAAATGCGGGCCTCCCCTTTTTTGACCGCCATCATCACTATGTACGAGCGTTCTACCGACAGAATTGACATCCTCTTGAGAGCATCCAAAAGTGTGTTTCTCTTGACTATCAGCGTTTTGTTATTGTCCTTCGGAATGACCTGCGAGTAGTCCGGGAACTTACCTTCCACAAGCTTTGCCGTTATCATCACTTCCTTGGCATCAAGGACAATCTGGTTGGGCTGGAAGCCAATATCCGCTTCATCCCCACCTTCAGAGACAACCTTCCGGAACTCGGCAAAACCCTTCCGCGGCACAATAACGCCCTCGATGTCAGGTACCTCGTCGCCGCCTAAATCAGAATCTATCATTGCCAGCCGGTGCCCGTCCGTGGCCACCATCCGGACTTTCCTGCCTTCCAGTGTTTCCACATAAACACCATTGAGATTTCTTCTTACCTCATCGGTCGAGACTGCATATAGTGTTTTTGAAATCATACGCTCCAGGTTTTTCACCTTGATCCTGTACATTTTCATCCCTGTGGGTTTGACCACCGACGGAAATTCCTCAACCTGTACCCCCACAAGCTTGAACTGTACCTTTCCGCACTTAAGCAACGCCCAGTTGTTTTCCTGCCTCTCTACAATAGTGTCTCCTTCGGGCAGCAGGTTCGCAATCTCATACATTCGCTTGGCACTTACCACAACCTTCCCGGCCTTTGCCACTTTGGCCGGTACCCTTCCCGATAGGCTAATGCTGAGATCAGTGGCCGTAAACTCGGCAGTGTCCTTGCCGGTAGTTGAAATCAAGACGTTCATCAGTGCCGGCATCGTTGTCTTCCGCTCCACCACGCCTTGAACCCACCTTAGGCCTTTGACTAGGTCACTTGTCCTGATAGTGAACTGCATGCCTTTCCCCTTTCACTTTGTGCGAGCGCTCTTCAAGCTTCCTAAGACTCTTCTTAGGATAAGAGTGTTTAAAAGAAGTAGAAGCCGTTGCAGTAGATGCTGTGGACATGTTCAAAAACGGCCATCTATCAATGACCACACGGGTTTTCCAGGCACCAAGCCTGTCTGCAACAGGACCCCAACTACCGCGGTTACCCACAGCGCCACGTATTTAATCCACAAAAGGTTGCTTTTTCAACAAGTTTCGACAGGGGATAAGTCACAGAAATGCGGTTTTTGCCTTCTTTATTTACAAACTCATAAGGCGTGTTTCGATGTCTCCGATGGTGCCGGCGAACTTCGCCTCTTTTGCGAGACGAGTCTCGACCTTTCGGACGGAGCTGATGACCGTCGAGTGGTCCTTGCCACCAAAATGGCTCCCTATGTCTGGAAACGACATTTTGAGGTGTTTGCGGCAGAGGTACATGGCAACCTGACGCGGCTCAGTAACGAGTTTGTGACGCCGGTGAGACTTGAGATCCTGCGGCCGGACATTAAAGAAGAGCGACACAACCCGGATGATCTCTTCGGCAGTAAGGATTCTTTCCTTCTTGCTTCGGATGGTACGGATGGCCTCTCGTGCGGTGTCGAGATCGACGGTGGTTTTGGTGAGGTTGGCGAGCGCGTCGATGTGATGAAGAGCACCTTCGAGCTCGCGTACATTCGACTCGACGTTTTCGGCAATGAGATCGACAATCTCGTCCGGAACGTAGATTGCCGACTCCTTTGCCTTGTGTCTCAGGATGTCCTTGCGGGTTGGCAGGTCCGGTTCCTTGATCTGTACAATGAGACCTCCCTGGAAACGTGAAACAAGCCGGTCTTCGAGGCCGTGAATCTCCTTGGGGAAACGGTCCGAGGTGATGACGAGCCGCTTGCCGGTCTCGTAGAGGTCGTTGAATGTATGGAAGAACTCCTCCTGCGTAGCATCCTTGTTGCCGGATATGAACTGTATGTCGTCCACGAGCAGAATGTCGCAGTTCCTTCGGTAGCGTTCGCGAAACTCCTTCATTCCGGACTGTTTGTCCTGAGGCCGTGTTGCGCTTACGTACTGGTTGAGGAAGTCCTCGCTTGTAACATAGACGATGCTCCGTTCTGTGCCGCGGCTTTCGAAAAAATGGTGACCGATGGCATGGAGAAGGTGGGTCTTTCCCAGGCCGGTGCCGCCGTGTATGTAGAGCGGGTTGTAGCGGCAGTCCGGGTCAGATGCTATTGAGATCGCCGCCGAGTGGGCCAGGCGGTTGCTGTCGCCCACCACGAAGCGATCAAAGCTGTAGCTCTCGTTCAGGCGCGGATGCCGCCGCCTGGTTTCGGGAACCAGGGCTGCGCCGGCTGGGGGCGTCAGCGCAGGAACGGGCGTGTTGTCCTCGGGCAGGAGCTCAAATTTGAACGCCGGCGTCTTTCCCGAAAGCTTCTCGAGATCCGCGGCCAGGAGAGGCAGGTAGTTGTCCGAGAACCACTCAATGAAAAACTTGCTCGGCACACCCAGGATCCAGACTGCATCGTCGGCGCGGAGGAGGCGTACCTGGCCCGACCAGATCTTGAACTGCTGGGGCCGCTCCCTGCTGAATCGCGCCAGGGCCTCGTTCCATGTCCTGATTGGCTCGTCCACGGCCCGGGAAGCTAGCCGTTCTCACTATCTATGTCAACGCCGATTCGGCCGGTCCCGTCGGGTTTCTTTCAGCCACGATCTCCGGCCAACGAGTCGAGGATGGCAAAGACAACTTGACGGCACATATCAGACAGATGGATTACTGCAATAAACCAAATCAATGACAGATCCGGGGGCTTTTCGCTTGACTCCGCTACGGGGCCACGATACAAGACGCACCGCATGTTTTTCGACCGCTGTGGAGCGGCCACATCCGTCCAAAGGAGGCACAATGGGTAGCGGTGGACTGAGGGGTCCGGTGCGCGGGGGGAGCAGCGTGCCCGCCTGCCTTGCTCCTGCAATCATTTTCATCTCGATCGCGCTTCTGAGCCCGCTCGTGTATGCCAGCGAGGCCGAGCTCAAGCTCCCGGACCTCAAGACGGTCAACTTCATGGGGGTGCCGGGTTCCACGCTCCTCTGGATTGGCTTCTTCATCTGCCTGGGCGGCATGCTCTTCGGGCTGGTCCAATTCATGCAGATACGGAAGCTCCCGGTTCACAAGGCGATGCTCGAGATCTCGGAGCTCATCTACGAAACCTGCAAGACGTACCTTGTCACGCAGGGCAAGTTCATCGCCATCCTGTGGGCGTTCATTGCGGTCATCATGGTCGTGTACTTCGGGGTCCTCTCGCACACGCCGGCGTTTCAAGTGATCATTATAGTCCTGTTTTCCATTGTCGGGATCCTCGGGAGCTACTCGGTGGCGTGGTTCGGCATCCGGATCAACACGCACGCTAACTCGCGTACGGCGTTTGCCGCGCTTGCGGGCAAGCCGTACCCGACCAACGCGATCCCGCTCAAGTCCGGCATGAGTATTGGCATGCTGCTAATATCGGTCGAGCTCGTCATCATGCTCTTCATCCTGCTGGTCATCCCGGGCGACTATGCCGGCCCATGCTTCATCGGCTTCGCCATAGGCGAGTCGCTGGGCGCCGCAGCCCTCCGCATCGCGGGCGGGATCTTCACCAAAATCGCCGACATCGGCTCGGACCTGATGAAGATCGTCTTCAAGATCAAGGAGGACGATGCGCGGAACCCCGGCGTCATCGCCGACTGCACCGGCGACAACGCAGGCGACTCTGTCGGCCCCACCGCCGACGGGTTTGAGACCTACGGCGTGACCGGCGTTGCGCTCATCACTTTCATCGTGCTGGCCGTCAGCATCGTGACGGTCCAGATCCAGCTCCTGGTGTGGATATTCGTCATGCGCGTCGGGATGATCGTTACGAGCGCGCTCTCGTACGGCATCAACACTGTGATAGCCAAAGCCAAGTACGGGAATGCCGAGAAGTTCAACTTCGAGATGCCGCTCACGACGCTTGTCTGGATCACCTCGTTCGTTTCGATAGCGATGACCTATGTCCTCTCGGCGGTGCTGGTCCCGGACCTGAACGGCGACAAGACGCTCTGGTGGAAGCTCGCCACGATCATCACGTGCGGGACGCTCGCCGGGGCCATCATCCCCGAGCTGGTGAAGGTGTTCACCTCCACGAACTCGCGGCATGTGCGCGAGTGCGTCGCGGCCGCCAAGGAGGGCGGGGCGTCGCTCAACATCCTGTCGGGCTTCGTGGCCGGCAATTTCTCGGCGTACTGGCTGGGGATTTCGATCATCGGCCTGATGGCGATCGCATACATCGTGTCAACGTTCGGCCTCGACGGCATCATGGTCTATCCGGCGGTGTTCGCGTTCGGCCTTGTTGCCTTCGGCTTCCTCGGCATGGGCCCGGTGACGATCGCGGTGGATTCCTACGGGCCGGTCACGGACAACGCCCAGTCCGTGTACGAGCTCTCGACGATCGAGACAATCCCCGGCATCAAGGAGGACGTCAAGAAGACCTTCGGCTTCGAGCCGAACTTCGAGCGCGCCAAGGAGCACCTTGAGGAGAACGACGGCGCCGGCAACACATTCAAGGCGACGGCAAAACCGGTGCTCATCGGCACTGCGGTTGTGGGTGCGACGACGCTCATCTTCGCGATCATCCAGCTCTTGGGACAAAAGTACGGGTGGGGGGGGAAAACGGGCGTCAACCTCGGCCTCTCCATCCTCAACCCGCTGTTCCTCCTGGGCCTCATCACCGGCGGCGCGGTTATCTACTGGTTCACCGGCGCGGCCACACAGGCGGTTTCCACCGGGGCATACCGGGCGGTCGAGTTCATCAAGAGGAACATCAAGCTCGAGGGCGGCGGCGAGAAGGCATCGGTCTCCGACAGCAAGAAGGTCGTCGAGATCTGCACCCAGTACGCCCAGAAGGGCATGTTCAACATCTTCCTTGGGGTCTTTTTCTCGACGCTCGCGTTCGCGTGCCTCAACCACTACTACTTCATCGGGTACCTCATCTCGATCGCCGTCTTCGGCCTCTACCAGGCCATCTTCATGGCCAACGCGGGCGGCGCGTGGGACAACGCCAAGAAACTCGTCGAAACCGAGCTCAACATGAAGGGCACACCGCTCCATGACGCGACCGTCGTCGGCGACACGGTAGGCGACCCCTTCAAGGACACCTCGTCGGTCGCGATGAACCCGGTCATCAAGTTTACCACGCTCTTCGGCCTCCTCGCGGTGGAGATGGCCATCACGATCCCCGACGACATGTCGATGCTCAAGTATGTCCTCGCGGGTGTTTTCTACCTGCTCTCCACAGTCTTTGTGTTCCGCTCGTTCTACAGCATGCGGATCAAGTCCGACTAAAAGATCCTCCCGTCCGGCCGAGTAACCCAAGGCCCCTCCCCGCGGAGGGGCCTTGGGTTTGGTGGATTCCGGGCGCGCCCCGGTCGCCATGGCGTCAGGGAACCGTCTCCGGGTGGATCGGGTTCGGGGCGGCGAGGATTACGGTTGGTTTGCCCTCGGCGGTGCTCTCGTACGCGACGGTGCGACCCGTCAACGAGAGGATTGGGACCCCGCAGTGGGCCGCCACGGGCGCCCGAACGTCGTCGACGTCGAGCATCGCGAGCCTTCTGGTGGCCGTGTCGAAGACCCAGCAGTGCCTGAACCCTTCGGACTCACCCTCGTTCTCGCGTACGAACGCGACGTAGAGGCCGTCGGGTGAGAACGAGACATTTTGAGTGGTGTTCTTTGAAGCGGTGCCGTCGGCCAACGGGCTTGCGAGCGACGTCACACCGCCCGCCTTAATGACACCATCGGAGTCCGGATCCCGATCGCGCATGTAGAGGTCGTATCCGTACAGGCCATTGGTGTCGCCGGGAACGAAAGGAATGTCCGTGTACATGAAGGCGATGGACGGATCGAGCGGTACGATCCAGACCGCGCCGAAAGATCGGATCCCGGACGACGCAAGGCCGTCGGTACCGACGCTGAGGAGCGTAGCGGGACCTCCGGAGACGTTCGCAACGTAGAAGTCGGCGGCGTCATTGGTGTCGGCCTCGGCCAGTTTCACGGACGTCTGGAAGCTCGCCCGCTGGCCCCACCAGTCCAAGGAAACAAACGGCTGCGGATGCGCCTCGGGAAGAGCGGGCAAGAGAGGGGCCGGCTGCGTGTCGGGAGGATCGCTGAGCCTGATGATCAGCGGGGGGGAGGAAATGGACTCGTCAGACGCGGCGACGATCTCCCCGGACCCGGAGATCGCGCGCACTCCCGAGGCATCACCACCGGGCAGCACCTGGCGAATCCCGGTGACCGAGTTCGTCGCTGGGTCGAACCGGCCCACGTAGGCCTCGATTCGCCCCCCATCGAGGGCGTGGAAGGAAACAGTGGTGCCCGAACGGGACATGCTCCCGTAGAACGAATCGTTCGTCGCGGGATCACCTGCCGGAGTGCGGTTCACTGCGAGCGGCGGCCTGAGATCGGCCGTGGAGGGCCTGGCGGGCACAGTGCCGCCGTCCGCCGCCGCCCGCTGGGCGGCCGAGATCACCATGACGGCCTCGCGCTGTGTGCCGCCGCGCGTGTCCACCAACACCTGACAGCCGTTGTAACCGGTCAACGATCCCTGGGGCGGTGAATCACCGGTTGGAAAGATCTGTGTAGCCCGCGAAACCGCCAACTCGCCGTCGGGCGAGCACGCCGGCTCGGGAGCGGTGGTACTGGCGAGGCAGTTCTTTCTGAACGTTCTGGCTGCCAACCCAGAATGGTCGCAGTTGGCGTACATGACGAGTACACCTTCACTCGGGCCGGTGTTGCACTGCCATGAGCCGGTGAAGGTGTCGCTGTCTCCAGGCCGCAGAGAGGTCCCACCATAATCTCCGCTGGGCCATTCCACGGTGATCGGCCCAAGCTCCGTTGCTACCTTAACTCTGCACCCGAACACCCTATCCACCTGCACGATGTCTCGGATAGAAATGGTAGCGGTGAACGGGTTCACTGTTCCGACCTCGGCATCGAACGGCCCGCCATTGGCCCACAGATAAATCCCGAAAGCGTCCGTGATCACGAAGTGATCCGACAGGTGCGAGACCTCGGCCACCACCGCCCCCGAGCCATCCTCCCCGAGAGTGAGCCGTGTCTCCTCAGCAGCCACCTCAATGCCAGCGCCTGTGGAATAAGATGCCAAGTTGAGCAACGGAACGCCGTTTTCGGTAGTCAGCCCCGCGATCGTCGCTGCCGAAAGCCGGATTGTCAGGGTCGCCGGCACGAGGAACGCAAGCCCGTCCGGTTGAATGTCGTAGACGATCCCTACGGGGTCGCGCTCGGCGATCTCTAAAGGCAGGACATCGTTCGGAACACCAACGACGCTCACTACGGTGTCCGCGGCCAGCGCGCCGGCCGGGATCTCGAGCGTCAGCATGCCGTCGGCGCTGACGAGTGTGCCGCCTGCGGCCGCGGTCACAACAAGGGTTGCCGCGCCGCCGTCGATCCCTGTGTCGCCGCCGCCGCCCGCGTCGTCGGCGCCTCCGTCGGCAACGCCACCCGCGTCATTGACGCCACCGGTGTCGCCACCGCCTCCGATGTCGGGGTCGCTGCCCGAGTCGCTGCCGCCACCTGCATCTTGAGGTCCACCTTTGTCGCCGCCGCCACCGGCGTCAGAGAAGCCGGTCCCCCCAGCGGCGTCCCCACTGCCGCCGCCGCAGGCGATGAGGGTCAAAAAGGCAACGGCTGCCGAAATGCGACCGAGTTCGACGAATGCAGTTTTCATTTTGGTCTCCTCTTCACTTTTCATGTCCCCATGTTATCGCCGTCGCGCCGGCCAGAGTCATTTCAAGACCCGTGCCATCGCCCGAGCGTGGGCGGAGGCGAAAAAATGTTCTCTGAAAACGTGGCGCGGGCGGCGCGGGCGTCCCCGGAGGCGTCCCGCAGCCGTCCCGTCTGCGGTACGTGGAAGCGATCGGCCTGGCGGCGCCGGATCAGTCTTTGCCGGAGGGTACCCCTGCGCCCTCGCCGGTCACGTCGATCCGCCACCATCGGGTGTTCCGCTGGCCTTTGCGGCGGACGCGCTTGCTCACGACACCCGGGTGGCGGTCGAGGATCCGCGCCAGCAGGACCGGTCCCGCCGAGCCGAATTCGGCATCTTCAGGAAGGAGGCGGAGCGCGACCGTGGGCAGGTGAACGAAGAGGTTTTGCCGACCGGAGTCCGACCACTCGACGACGACCCCCTCTTCGGGGCGGTTCACGACGGCGCTGCCCTTGCGACGAGCCGGCACACCGCCGGTCACGCCGGAAACGCGGCTGAGGATGGCGGCGACCAGACGGCGGGGCTTGTCGAGCGGCTGATCCTCCGGGAGCACGGAGCGGCGGTCCGGGGCGCCGGCCGCGGCCCGCGAGGTCCCCGGCGATTCCGGAGACGGCGCGTCGAGCCAATCGCCTGTCGATGCCGCGACCGCGCGCCAGAGAATTTGCTCGAGCTCGCGCACGTGGATCGAATACCTGCGCGCGATAAGGGCGTGGACCAACTTCGGCGCAACGCGGGGTTCTTCGGCAGAGTCCGGGTCATGGAGGAAGCGCCCGGCCAAG
Organism: Deltaproteobacteria bacterium; assembly: GCA_016218965.1. Lineage (GTDB taxonomy): Bacteria > Myxococcota > SpSt-1050 > SpSt-1050 > JACRCP01 > JACRCP01. Next base: position 30,178 of record JACRCP010000217.1, read on the forward strand.
GCAGGGTCGCGGGCGAAGCCGCGCATCAGATGGCGCACGAGCAGCGGGATATCCTCGCGCCGCGAGTTCAGGTCGGGGACCTCGACACGCAACGGGAACCGGGCGGCAAGATCCTGTTTGAGGTCCGTGAACGGACGGTTGGTTGCCGCGATGAGCCGGAAGTCCGCCCGCCGCGCGGTTGCCTCGCCCAACCTGTGGTACTCTCCGTCGTCCAGAACCCGCAGTAGGTGGGACGCCGATTCGGCGGGAAGCTCGCCTACCTCGTCGAGGAACAGCGTTGCCCCGTCCGCCTCACCGATCAGCCCGGGGTGTTCGGGCATACCCGGGTTCGGGTAGTTCCTGAGGTTGCCGAAGAGCTCGGCGTCGGTCAGATCGCGCGGGATGGTGGCGGCGTTCCGCGCGATGAGGGGCCGCGCGCCCCGTCCAGAGGCCTCGTGGATTGCGCGCGCGACAAGTTCCTTGCCCGTGCCGCTCTCACCCACAATCAGGACGTGCCCGTCGTGCCGCGCCGCGAACAGAAGGTCCCGGCGCAGGCGGTCCGCGGCCGTACTCTCGCCGACGATCCCGAAAGCGTCAGCGACACCGAACTTCCGCCCGGCCGATGCGTCGCCATCCGCGACCGGCGCCGCCCACTCCGTGACCAGGAGGATGACCTCGTTTTTGAGCTCGCAGCAATCACCGGGACGCATGAGCGTCCGGCCCACCGGCGATCCATCCCGCAGGAGAGGGCACCTCCCGATGTTTTCGACGAGCAGCGCGCCGTCAGGCTGCGGCTGCACGACGAACTGCTCGCGGGAGATCCGCCGGGAGCCCAGCGGCCGCCCCGCCGCACCACCCCCCGCGAGCCCCCGGACGAAAGTCAGCGGCAGCCGGTCCGGCCGGTCGCAGGTGCCGAGCCGGCCAATCAGAAAAACGCCGTCCTGGGGCCATGGCGGGACCACGGCAATCTCGCCGATGCGCCCGGGTTCCGCTCGCGACCAGACGATCACAAACCCGACCGACGTTCCCGGCTGCCGTCGCGGCGCCGACAGTTCCGAGAGGGGATCAAGCGTGCCGTCGGCTTTCACGGTGCCTCCCGGAGACGATCAGGATCGGAGGGACGCGCGGCCACCTCATCCTGGATGGCGTCGAGCGCCGCCAGCGCGCGCCGGTGGCTTCCGGCGGAACCGGCCGCCCGGCGGGCGAGATCGAGGGCGCGGGTAACGTCCGGATCGATGAGCGCTGAGACGCGCAGAATGGCGCGCACGCGGCCGAACTCGACATCCCGCCGCCGCCATTCCCGCGATGCCGCCGCCGCCGCCGCGAGCATTGCGCGGCCGCGGACCTCATAGATCGCGCGGCCGTCGGCCGAGAAGACGGACACCTGCTCTTCGAGGATGGGCAACGCCGGCCCGGCGGCGCCCTTCTCCCAGAGGATCTGGGCCAGGTTGAGTCGCTGCACGGGCGCCTCGGCGTGGTCGAGGAGATCGAACTGTTCGATGGCATACCGGCAGCGCTCCTCGGCCTCCGGCAGCGCTCCCCGATGCCGCAGGATCAGCGCGAGGGCCGCCGACGAATACGCCCGGCCGTGCAGGTGGTCGAGCGCCGTGTATTCGTCCTCCGCTTTGGCGGCCAGCGCGAGCGCCGCGCCGGTATCCCCGGTGGTCAGGGCCAGCTCGGCTTGTGCGATCCGCGACCAGATCGAAGGCACCTTGAAGCCGTGACGATCGAAGATCCGTCGGGCCGTGTCGATCGCCCCGCCGGCCTCGCCGATCCTTCCGAGGTTGCAGAGCACCCGGCCCCTGTCGAGCTCGCTGTGCCCCTCGCGGTAATGATCGCCCGTCAGCGCCGTTGTCGCGATAGCCCGTTCGAGCAGCCCGAGCGCCTCGGCAAGCCGGCCCTGGACTCTGCGGATGCGGCCAAGCTCGTGGAGCACGCCGCCCAGAACCCGCGGCCATGTGCGGGCCTCGGCGAGCTGCCGCGCCTCGATGGCCCAGCGCTCGGCCTGGGCGATTCGACCGCGGTATTCCGCGAGCCTGGCGCGGCGGACCGCCAGTTCGCCTCGGCGCTCGTCGTCCGGCGGCAGGTCGGCCAGGGAGATCGCCTCGGAAGCGCGCGCGAGCAGCCCGGCAGCAAGGCCGAAGTCACCGCTCAGATGTCGCTCGGCCGCGGCGTCGAAAAGTGGACCCAGCGCCGCACGCCCGTCGCCTGCCGCCAGCAGGTGTTGCCCGCGGCGTTCCTCCATCCCGTGGCCGGGCCGTCCCCAAAGCATGTCTGCGCAACGGCGCTGGTGCCGCTCGATACGACCGGCCGCCGCCGCCCGCCGCACAAGGCACTCCCGGAGCATCCCGTGTACGAACGCGAAACGCCGTTCGGCGCGCTCCACTGGCCGCCGCGCGAGATGGCGCACCACGAGGTGATCGACGATCTCCTCGATCCAGGCCGGCGCGGGACCATCCGTGTCTACGCACCCAGGGAAGTCGTGCGGGGGGCCGGCGCCCTTTCCGACCCCGGATCGCGCGCAGACGTCCGCCCACTCGTCCATCGAGACGTCCTGTCCGAGCGCCGCGGCAAGTTCGAGCGCCACGCCGACTTCGGGCGGCTGGCCGGCAAGAGCGCGCTCCACGAGATCGTTCCAGAGCTGGTGCAGATCGTCGGGAAGATCGGCTGGCCCGCCGTCGCGCAGCCGCAGCCCGTCCGGACCCTGTTCGAGACGGCCGCCCGACACCCAGTCGCCGAGCAGCCGCAGCACGAACAGCGGGTTCCCCCGTGTGCGCTCGTCGACGAGGGCGGCCAGATCCCGCTCGAGCGGCAGCAGGTCGCGCACCAGCGCGGCCCGGCTCCGCAGGGGGATTGGACCGAGGGTCAGGGTATGGACGCCGGGACGGAGCGCAAGATCCTCAAGGAGCGCGGATTCCAGTTCGCGATCCGAGAGCTGCTCGTCGGTCACCGTCGCCACGACAAGGACCGGGAGGGGGCCATCTTCCTGCGTGCTCAGCAGGTGGCGGACGAACGCGAGCGACTCGGCGCCCCAATGGGCGTCATCGAGCCACATCACAACGGGACGTTCGGCGCACAGCAGGCGAAGCAGGCGTATCAGCGCATCGAAACGCCCGGCGCGATCGCCGGGGCCGCGGCCGGATTCATCCGCGGCCGCGGTTCGGTCCGGCGCGACGAAGTCTGCCAGCCTCGGCCCGTCGTCGCGCGGTTTGGCGCCGTGTTCCTCTAGCCCAACTTCCAACCTGTGTTGAGCTTTTTCCGTACTCAGAAGGGAAAACCCGCAGTGATTCCGGGGGGCGTCCTTTGAAAAGCCAAAAGTAGTCACGAATGTTGTCGCGCCGTAATCATATTTCAGCTTGACATATTCGCCAGAGTGCTTATCATCTAGGCACGATGTTCATCAAGCGCACAAAGAAGCG
>JACRCP010000207.1 GCA_016218965.1 Deltaproteobacteria bacterium
GGTGGCGGTCATCGGGAAGGCGGCGGCCGGGCCGAACCCGCCGACGAAGGTGCTTTTGTTTGCCGATTCAATCGGGAACCGCGTGAGGGCTGTAAACATCGGGGACTTTGAGGCCGAGGTCTTTGGCGAGAAGCTGCCGCCCGGCTACATCACGACGGTGGCTGGGAAGAAGTGCCTTCTCCCCGGCTGGCTCCAGCTCTTTTGCGGCGGCTCAGCTGGCGACGGCGGCCCGGCCAAGCAGGCGCACCTCAAACGCCCGACGAGCGTGAGCTACGATGAGGACAGGGGGAGACTTACGATCGTTGACGAGGGGAACGAGCGGTTGAGGGTCGTTTCGGCGGACGGGAGGATAACGACCGTCGGGGGCGGGGGCGGCGCCGAGGCCGGCATGGCGAGGGAAACGTACGCCCGAAAACCAGGCGCTCACGCGCTGGCACTGGTTCGGGGTACAGACGGAGGGACGAACTTCTCGAGGAAGGACGTGGCGTGGGTGAGGGACGACTACGAGATAATGACCAACACAAAAGGGCTGTGGCTCGCGGAGAGAGTCGGCGACAACACCACCAGCGGGGTCGTGGGCCAGGAACTCAAGTTTGATATGTTCACGCCCATCGGAGGTGTTTCGGGGACGTGTTTCAAGACGATATGCGGTCACGCGGCCGAACAGAATCTGACCGCGAACGCCGGGAACTGCGGGCTGCGGCACGCGCCGGATGCGTGCAAAAGGAGGGTCTCCGACTACTACTCTTCGTCGACAGGCTACAACCTGACTCGGACGAGGCAGGACGTTCCGATCGGCCTGCCGGGACCCGGTTTCGTGAGCGTTTCGACGTTTGGCTACACGAGAAACTCGCCCGGAAAAGACAAGTGGAGGATTGTGAGTCACATCGAGCTTCTTCCGGGCCACATCCAGAAGGAGGTGTGGACGGAGGTTTACACCGAGGCCAAGGCCGGGTGGGATGACAGTCACTTGAAAGGGGTGGACTTGGGCGCCTCCCCGTTTGATCTGAATCCGGACCAGGACAAAATCGACGAACCCGACGACCGAATACCCGACGGCAAGTGCGCCGGAATGCAGCAGAAAGACTTCATTCACTGTCTGCACAAGATAACGGGGAGCCGGGCCTCTCCCGTTCGCCCGGACGGGACGATAGTGACGGACGGAACGTTTCCGGCCGGCGCGAAGTATCTGGATGTTGACGGGACCGCGCCTATCAGGGAGTACCTGTTCTCGGGCACTACAACTACGAATGGTGTAACCAAGGACACCGGCTTCGAGGGTTTCACCAAGAGAGTGAAGTCCATTGGCGCCGACACGATCGGGCTGCAGCTAAGGCTTGGCGTGGCCGAGGTCTTTGTCGGGACAGACACCTCGGGCCGGAAGTGCGCCGATTGCACCGATTTCGTGTACTTCCACAATCCCTGCGAAACGCAGACTCCCGACGTGATCGAACGATACATTGACCTTGCTTGGGGGCAGGGGATCGAGAAATTCACCCTGGAATTTGTTGCCGCTTCCGTGGACACTTTCAATATTTCTTCAGTTGACGCGAACCCTCTCTACCCCGAAACGCTTAGGCAGCAGTACCTTGTCGACTGGTTCGCCGGCAGTCGCACTCAACTCTCTGCTGCGCACGTCGTGAACTGTTACAAAGGGGGATTGGCCAGCAAAAAGTTGTCGGAGGCAAACACCGTTGAGGGAGCCTTGACGGCAGAGCGACTTCTCCACGGCGAGATATCGGTCTACCTGCCTGAAGTCACGAATACCGGCAGCGGCTCGACTCTCGCCTTCCCAACGTACCCTGACAACCCTGTGCGCATCGGAAAAGACGAATGCGACGACCAAGCCAAGCACCAAGTCTTCAACTACGTTTGCCTCGTGAAGTTCTGGGCCGCGCAAGCCAAGGTCTGGATTGAAAAATACGCCAGCAAAGACAACGACGGCGACGGCCAACCAGACCCCATACAGATCACAATAAGTCTCGCAAACGACTACTATGCCATTGCGAAGTTCCTGGCCAGCAATCCGGCTTCGCTCGCTGCAATCAAGGGCGCATGCGACGTCGAAGGGTGCAAGTGGACCATCGCCCCGGCGTACAACGGGCTCATGCCGGCGAACCCTTCGGAGTTGGCCTTTCTCGAAGGACTGGATTTCGTCGGCGCCAATCTGTCACTGCACGGGGCGTGCGTCGAGGATCTAAACCGGCCTCCCCCGCCGGCTCAACAGTGTTCGGGGTTTTCAACGAAAACCGACCCCAAAGACCTGTTTGCGGCGTTTGGCGAGAAGGCCGAAGATGTTCAGGCGGGGAAATGTGCGTTTTTCCACAACTGGAAGGAATCGGCGCCTTGCAACTCGAGCGGCGGGTTCACAGCCCAGACCGAAATCCGCACGTGTTACTGCCATGGCAATGCGTCCTACTGCGACACGCTGGTTCAAACGTGCAACAATGGGCAATGGGTTAACTGCCAAACGACCCAGGCTTGCGGCTCGGGCGCCTCGGCCGGGCCGATGTGTCTTCCTGTTGGCGGGGACTACCCGGACTATTGCTACCAGCCCGGCCGTTCGCCCGACGCCATGCTGGACCCGCCGTTTGAGCACCTGCACACCAACATCAGTTCTTCATTCTTCAACCAATGGGCCATCGACCCGACAAGGCTCCTGAACCAGATGGCCAAGGCCGACATCGTGTTCATGGGAGCGTCAGACCACTTTTACGAGCTCGGCTCGTACAACCCGTCGGCCATGGTCAGCGTCAAAACCACTCGGCTGGACCACCAGGAACAGGCCGACTACTACGAGGCGTTGATGGCGAGTGTGTACGAGCGGTATCCTCACAAGCTTTGGCAAGATCCGGTTTCGCCGTGGGATTTCGCGGAGTTCTTGGAGAGTCATTCCGACGTGCGTCTCATGGGCCTGAAATCGAATTTCGACGAATTGACGTATCACCCCATGCGAGGTTTTGACCCAATGTGGTGGGCGAGTTCCCGGTCGCACTGGCAGAAACCCTTGGCGGGCTATCTGTCGATCGTCTTCAGCAAGTAAAGGGGAAGCGGACAACATGCGGGAAGGATCTATCCTTTCTTTTGCGCTACTGCCGTTGGCCCTGTGTACCGCGGTCGCAATCTTTGTGGCCTGCGACAGCAGACGCGTCGCCGGCGGCTGCAAGCCCGACTGCAGCGCAAAGTGCGCGGGCGAGTCGGACGGGTGCGGCGGGGTGTGCGGCGACCCTTGCAACGCGCATGGGACGTGCAGCGGGGCCGTGTGCGTATGCAACCCCGGTTATTCCGGGGCGACGTGCCACGAGTGCGCGGCCGGGTACATCGGCTACCCCGACTGTGCAAAGGACCCGTGTGTGCCGGACCCCTGCAGTGGCCACGGGACGTGCAACGGTGGTGACTGCGTGTGCGGTGCCGGGTACGCCGGCGCCATGTGCAGTGAGTGTGCGACCGGGTATTTGGGCTACCCCGACTGTGCAAAGAACCCGTGCGACCCGGACCCCTGCAACGGCCACGGGACGTGCAGCGGGGGGGCGTGCACGTGCGATACCGGGTACAACGGCCCCGGGTGCGACTGGTGTGCGACCGGCTACGACGGATACCCAAGCTGCGTTCCGGCGGGATGCGGCGACTACGCCGCTTGTTGCTGCGTCTCCGACGCCTGTGGTGCCGGGAATATCTGCAACCAGGGGTTATGTGTTTCGGATTCCTGCGCCGGCAAGGCGGATTTCACGCTCTGCAAGTTGGTCACAGACCCGGACCGTTCGTACGACATATGCGTGGACGGGACGTGCGTCTCGCCCGGCTGCGGCGACGCGACGTGCAACGAGCCGGGACCGCACTTTCGGCTGCCCGATACCGGTCAACGCGAGTGCTACAGCGATTCTGAACCGCTGACATGCACCCCTTTTCCCTGCGATCGCGATCCCGACTGGTGGAATCACTTCTGCGGCCAGGACGCGCAGTACGGGTGGGACACGACCCACGGGCAGGCCGAGCGGTTTACACGGACCGAACCCGTGCCGGATGAGCCGGTCGTGAGCGACGAAGTTACAGGTCTTGCGTGGCAAGGCTGCTCCGCGGGGCTGTCGGGCGCGGAGTGCACGAAAGGGACCGAGCCAATAACGAAATGGGCGGACGCCTTGAGTTACTGCGATGGGCTCGACTGGGGTGGCCAGGTTGACTGGCGTTTGCCGGACAGCCACGAGTTGCAGTCGATCGTCGACTACGGCCGGAGCGGCCCCTCAATAGATGCGACGGTCTTTCCTGCCACGGTGAATGACCGATACTGGTCGTCTTCAGCCCAAGCCGGTAGTCCATTGATGTGGGAAGTGAACTTCAGTTACGGTTTGGTGACCAACAATGACAAGACATTCCCCGACTCAGTGCGTTGTGTACGTGGTATCCCGAACCCCCAACCCGTACGCTTCTCCAAGACCGAACCGGTCACAGGCGAGCCGGTCATCGCCGACAACACCACGGGGCTTTCGTGGCAGGGATGCCCGGCGGGACTCTTGGGAAACGACTGCGCGACCGGCTCGCTCATCGAAACAAACTGGGAGCCCAGCCTGAGGTACTGCGAAGAGCTTTCCTGGGCCAACCAGACCGATTGGCGTCTCCCGAGCGTGATCGAACTGGCGGCAATTGTCGATCGGCGCCGTCGCGAGCCCTCAACGAACACGACAGCTTTTCCAGCCACGCCGGCCGATTGGTTCTGTACGTCATCGTCGTATGCCTTTAGCAATTACTACGCCTGGTTCGTCGACTTCGCGGACGGCTGGGTGTACAAACAAGGGAAGAGCAACACGAAGGGCTTCGTTCGCTGCGTGCGCGGCGGGCTCTGAGTTTCGGTGGTAGTGACAAACTTGGCCGACGGCGGGGGCAGGTCCGGGCGGCGACGTTTGAGCCGACGCTGGGGTCGAGGTCGTCTTCCCTTCCGGCTGCGGGTGCGTGCAGGTGGGGATGTGAGCCAACCATCTGCCATCAGCTTTCAGCCATCAGCCGGCATCAAAACGCGCAACGCGTCGCGGGTGCGAGCCATAATTCCGACGGGCAATTTGGGGACGCGGCGGGACGTCGTTGTGGGGTCAAACCTGCGGCTCTATGAAGGAACGTCCTACGCCTTTTCGGAGTCTTCCGGCGGGCGGCGGCGGGAGAGCCAGGACCAGAATCGGCTGAAGACGTTCCGGCGCGCCGCGAGCGCCGGCGGCACGTTGAATACGCCGGACTGCACTATCCCCGACAGGACCGGCTCGTCGCCGAAGACCTGGACGTTCA
>JACRCP010000203.1 GCA_016218965.1 Deltaproteobacteria bacterium
CCTCCCGTTGCCCCGAATCATGCACCCATACTCAGCCCCCGCGCAGTGAATCCGTGTCTTGAGGAGCCGTATGCGTCAATCGCGCATGTACGGATCTGTGGGAGCCCCGGGAGGGAAACCTCCCGGGGCCACCCGGCGGAGTTGAGGAGTCGAGGAGTCAGGGAGTTGCTCGAGTCACAACAAGCGTTCCTAACGCAAAGACGCAAAGAACGCCAAGTCCGCGTGTCGAGATTGACTGCATTTCTTTGCGAGCTTTGCGCCTTTGCGTGAAACAATCCGGGTTTTTGCGAGGGAGTCGGGGAGTTCAGAACTTCCCCACTTGCTTTTCGACCTTCTTGGCGGGCATCTTGCGGGCGTCGCCGACGTTGTCCACAAAACCCGTCATCTTGCGGAACGCGTCGGAGATGAGCGTCAGGCCGCCCGCCTTTTCGAAGAGCATGCCGCACGCGAACCCGACGGCGAATATTACGATGATTTTTTTCAACCGACCTCCGCCGCCTCACGGCATGCGGTAGACCTCGGCACTCGCATGGACCTTCGGAACGTAACGGAGGTCGAGCCCGCCGGAAATCAAAACCGTGCCGTCGCCCGATAACGTCATCGCGTGCAGGAGACGGGCCGAAAACATTTTTTTGCCCTGTTCGGTGAGCGTGCCGGCCGCCGGGTCGCGCACCTCGCACTGTTCGAGCGCAATCATGTCAAAGCTGTTGGCCCCCCCGCAGATCAATACCTGGCTTCCGCGCACCGCCGCCGCGAAAAGCAGAGACACGGGATCGGCCGCCTTCCCCGGAGGTTCGGTGATCTTCTTTGCCGAGCCCGCGAAATCCATCACCGCGGCGTCCCATGCGTCCACCGGCAGGAGTGTCGGGGTCCCCTCGGTGGTGTTTACGTAGAACCCGCCGCGCACCAGCACCTTCTGCCCCTCGAGCGGGACCGCCGGCGCAAACATCTGCGCGGCCTGAGCATCGCAGTTCTCGGGGGTGCAGTCGAGCGTCGTGAATGCGTCGAGTGCGCCGCTCTTGGGGTCGAACGCCTCGGCCACGGCCAGGGCGGCGTCCTTTCCCCCTCCGATCACCATCACCTTTCCGCTCGAGAGCGTCGCGACGGCGGGAGCCACGCGCGTGGCGCGCATCGCCTTGACGGTGACGGACCTTTTTCCGGCGTCGTAGATCTCGACGTCGTCCGCCGCCGCCTGCGAAAAGAACGCCGGCGTCTGATCGACCATCTCCACCGTCGCTCCGCCGGCCAGTATCACCTTTGTTCCGCCGGCGGGGGCCGCCGCGTGGAGAAACCTGGGCGTCTCGATCTCGCCGCCGTCCGAGAACCTGCCGGTTTCGGGGTCGAAAATCTCGATCTCGGCCGGGAGCGGCGCGCCGGGCGCATTGGTGATCGGCAGGCGGTTCTCCGACGTGATGGCGGTGAACACAAGGCGCGTGAGTCCGCCGGCGACCACCACGCGGCCGTCCGCGAGGGCCGTCGCCGAATGCCCGGCACGGGCGTTTTTCATGTCGGGGCCGCGCGTCATCTCGCCGGTTTTTGGATCGTAGATGTCGGTCGATTTTAGCGCGTCGCCCTCGCAGCCCAGCCGGCAGCAGCTCACGCTGCACCCCTCGTCCCCTATCGAGGCCGCCCCGCCTGTGATGAGGACCCTGCCGTCATTGAGCGCGGCCGCCGCATGGAGGAACCTGGGTGAGCCCATCTCTGGGGCGCACGTGAACGCGTCGACGCGCGTAAGATAAACCCGCGCCTCGGTCTTTTTCCCGTTCTCGAACGACACGTCTTTTATCTCGCCCTTCCAGTCGGCACTTCCTCCGGTCCCGACGACAGTCACAGTGTAGCCCTCGCCCGCGGGGATGTCGTTAACGACGATGAAATCGTCGGCGCCCCGCGCGACCTTTCTTTCGATCGGTTCGCCGAGGCCGCCGCCGGAGATTGTGATTGTGAACTCCTTGATGTCGGCCGGCGGCTTCCCGTCGCTCTGGGGCTCGCCGTCCTTGCCCGGGCAGTCGACTGAGGCAAACCGCATCGAAACGCCGAGCCCCGTGCCCGCGGGCGCCTTCTCAGCCCCGCATCCGGCAACTGCAGCGGCCGCCAGGCCCACACAGGTCGCGGAAACGACGAGCCACAAACCGGCGTTTTTTGCCACAGAGAACACAGAGATCACCGAGACGGGACGTTTCGGCCGGATCGCGGTCGAATGGGGACAGGTTTTCATTCTCTGTGTTCTCTGTGAACTCTGTGGCAAAATCCTAGTGCTGTATTTCTCTTTCTTCCTTGATTCGGAGCGCAAGCTCGTAGGCCTCCCGGCCGCCGATCCCAAAAACAGTCGATATCATGCGCGAAGTTTCCTTTAAGCCCCGCCCGCTGTCAAGGGCGCGTTCGATCTCGGCGCGCACGGCCACCGGGTCCGGCTCGGCGCCCTCCCGAACGGCGGGGCGGAAAATGATGACGAACTCCCCACGCGGTTCCCCGGGGAGCGCGGCCGCAAGCGAGGAAACCGTGCCCGGGACATATTCCTCGTAGACCTTGGTGAGCTCGCGCGCGAGCGCGGCCTCGCAATCGCCGAAGACCTCTCGCGCGGTTTCAAGCGTTTCCTTCACCCGATCCGGCGCCTCGTAGACGACGATGGGAAGCCCGGCGCGGGCGGCTCGGGCGAGCGATTCCATCTTGTCTTTCCGGTTTCGCGGAAGGAAGCCCAGGAACACATAGCCCGGCGCCGAAATCCCCGAGAGGGCCACCGCCGCGACAGCGGCGCTTGGACCGGGAACGACGCGGACTTCGTGCCCGCCCGAACGGGTCGCGGCGACAAGGTACGACCCGGGGTCCGAGATGCACGGCATCCCGGCGTCGGAGACAAGCGCCACGTCGCCCTCGCGCAGCAGATCCAGTATCTCCCCGGCGGCCCGCTCCCTGTTTTGCTCGCGGAACGAAACCAGACGGTTTCCGATGTCGAAGTGCGTCATGAGTTTCCGGACGTGGCGCGTGTCCTCGGCCGCGACGGCCTTGACCTTTTTGAGCGTCTCGACGGCCCTGGGCGGAAGATCGCCGAGGTTCCCGATTGGCGTGCCTACGATGTAAAGCGTGTGCGGCATTTCTCCTCCGGCGGGTCGAATTCTCGCATGTTTTTCCTTTTTCGCAAACTCGACCGCGTCACAAGAACCAAGATTGCAGGCAGAGCGGGCAACTCTTCTTCCCCTTGGGAGGGGCCGCTGTCTTGTCACCGCGTATGGATGCCACGGCTTTCTTCATGGCTGGCGAATCGGATGGTGGGCGATACGGCCCCGGATTGGAAGGGAAATCTCTGCGCGGGCGCGCGGGGGCGTTGAGCACACAAGGCGCAAGACGCGCGATTCGAAGGAACGGCGGGGGATGGCGAAACGATCCGCGATCGGGGCGGTTTTATGGTAGGCTCCCCGCATGGAAAAGGTCGCCGTGCAGGCCGCGCTGCTCAAGGGGTTCTTCTTTTTCACCACGCACATGCTCCCGTACCGCGGGTTTGGCGCAATGGTGCGGGGGATCTTCCGAAAACCCTGGCGCGCCTTTGAAGAAGGCACCAAAAGCCCCCGGCGCGTGCAGACGGATCTCCTCCTCGACCTCGTTTCCCGAAACGCTCTGACGGAGTTCGGGCGCCTGCATGCGTTCGGCTCGGTCCGCAGCGTGGACGACTACAGAGCGGCCGTGCCCGTAACGGACTACGACGCGTTCGCCCCGTACATTGACAGAATGTGCCGCGGCGAAAAAAACCTGCTCACGGCCGAGGACCCCTTCTACTTCGCCCGCACGAGCGGAACCACCGGCCGGGCAAAAAACATCCCCGTGACCAGGCGCTACGTCGAGGAGTTCCAGCGCGCCCAGCGCGTCTGGTACCGGAGCTTCGCCCTCCAGTTCCCGGGGATGATCAAGGGCAATCCCCTGACCATCGTGAGCAACAAGATCGAGGGGCACACCGAGTCGGGCGTCCCGTACGGCTCCATCTCGCGCCCGCTCACGTTCCGCGAAAACGAGGTCGTGGACCGCGTGGCGGCCATCCCGCGCGAGACGTTTCACATTGACGACTTCAATGCCAAATACTACGCGCTGTTGCGCATCGCCCTCTCTACACGCATTTCGACCATCGCGGCGGTGAACCCGAGCACCATAATGATGTTCGCCAAGAAGCTCAACGAGTTCGCCCCGCGCTTCGTCCGCGACCTCCGCGACGGGACGCTGGATCGCTCAGTCGAGATCGACCCGAAGCTCCGCCTTCGGATCGAGACGAAGCTCAAACCCGACAAGGCGCACGCACAGAGGCTCGAACGGCTTCTCTCGGCCCACGGGGCCCTGCGGCCCAAGGACGCTTGGCCGATGCTCTGCGGGCTGGCCTGCTGGAAAGGCGGGTCCGCCGGCTTCTACTTGAAACAGTTCCCCGACTGGTACGGCGACCTTCCCGTACTGGAGTTCGGCTTTGTCGCCTCGGAAGGCCATTTTTCGGTCCCGCTCAACGCAACCGGCGACTCGGGCGTTTTTTCGGTCAGTTCGCACTTCTGCGAGTTCATCCCCGCCACGGAGCGCGAGGCGAATCCCGGCGATCCGTTTCCCAAGACGCTTCTCGCGCACGAGATCGAGGAGGGAAGGCGTTACTTCATCGTAGTCTCTGGCTCACACGGACTGTACCGGTATGACATCAACGATATTGTGGAGGTCACCGGCTTCTTCAACCGCACGCCGATGTTGAGGTTTTTGCACAAGGGCGGGAACATGCTTTCGTTGACGGGCGAAAAGGTCGGCGAATCCCACGTCGTCACGGCGGTGACAAATGCGTCCCGCGCGCTGAATCTGCCGCTCGACGGGTTTTCGGTGACGCTCCGCCTTGAAGATACCCCAAGATACGTCTTTGCCGTCGAACCCAACCCGGCCATCAGCCATGAGCCATCAGTTGTCAGTAGCAAAAACTCAAAACTCAAGACTCAGGACTCAGAACTCCTGAAGGCCCTGCTTGCCCGGTGCGACGAGGAGCTCGGAAAAGCCAACCTCGAGTACGAGGCCAAGCGCAGGTCCGGCCGCCTGGGCCCGCCCGTCCTCCTGCTCCTCGCCCCCGGCTCGTTCGAGCGCCACCGAATACGACGTGTTGCCGAAGGCGCCCCCGACGCCCACGTCAAACCCCCGCACGTGTTCAGGTCCGAAGACGAGCTGCGCAAGCGGCTTGATGTGACAGAAGAGATCGCCGATACATAGGACGCGGCATCAACCTGCGATTCCACCCGCCTGAATATCGGCAAGCCGACGGATTCTTTTGAGCATGTTCGGGTGCGTCGAGAGGAACTCGATCATACGCGCCCCAAAACCCGGCTTCGCCCCCGAGCGGCGCAGGGCCTCAAGCTCGCGCGGTTCGATGGTGCCCGATCGGTCAATGTCGAGGTCCGCAAGCGTTTCTATCTCTTTGTAGGCCCTTGACGGATCCGAGGCGAAAAACGCCTTGAAGCCCGCCGCGCCCTTGACTGCCTCGGGCGGCGCCTGCGCCGCGCCGTAGACGAGCTTGTACAGGGCCGAGGCCATGCGGTCGGGCGGATTCCCGAGCGCAACGGACCCTTCGTCCGCGGCGTACTCGCGGATGCGCGAGACGTAGAGCACAAGAAGCTGAAGGACGAAGTACATCAGGATTGACACGAGCGAGATGAGCGGGCCGGGGTTGTTGCGCCCGCGCATGCGAAGGCCGATTCGGAAGAGATAGTAGAACACGTTCGGAAGCAGGCTCAAGAAAGTGATCACCGCAACGTCGCGGTTGCGCAGGTGCATGATCTCGTGGCCGAGGACCGCGCGGAGCTCCCTTTTGTCAAGAATGTCAAGAAGCGGCCGCGTGACGCACACGCGCCCGTCGCTCTTCCACCGGCCGAAGGCAAACGCGTTGGGGATGTCGATCTCGGATATTCCCACGCGGGGCATGGGGATCTGGGCCGCCTGCGAAAGCTCCCGGACCGTCGCGCAGAGCTCCGGCGCTTCCTCGGGCCTGACCCAGTTGACGCCCATGGTCCATTTCACGATCAGGGGACTAAGAAGATATTGGATGCCGACGAGCACGATCGAGACGACGATCGGCGCCACGAGCACGTCCGCGCCCGCCGCATTGGCAATCGCCAAGGCCGCGAACCAGACCAGGAGGAAGAACACGCCGACTGCGAGGTACAGCTTGACGGTGAGCCCCGTCTGACGCGCCGGCGGCGCCCCGCTCATCCGTTGCATTCCCGGCGATTGGCCCGCCATCTTTTCATCCCCTCGTCAAAACCCGAAATCCGCTGTCTGCATTCCCGCCGTCGGGGGCTGCCAAGTCAATCGCTTGTCCTACGCGCCGCCTTCACTTCGCCAGCCCCTGCGCCGCGGGGTTGCTCTTGAGCATCTTGATGGCGGTATCGAGCGACTTCTGGAGCTGTTCCTTGGCCTTTCTGTCGGCCTCGGCCTTGGCCAGCGCCTTGGCCGCCTCGTCCTTCTTCTCGACGGCCAGACGCTCGGCCTCGCGCAGCCTGCGCGACAGGTCCTGCTCCCTCGCCGTCCCTTCGGCGATCTGGCGCTTGAACTCCTCGGCCTGCCGCACCGTGGCCGTCTGCATCTCGTCCTTGACCTTCTTGCCCTTTTCGACCTCCTTGACGAGCTGGGCGTTCATGAACTCGTTCTGCTCCTCCATGTCCTTGAGCTCGTCCTCTTTGCGCGAAACCTGCTCGCGCAGCTCCGAGAGCTCGCCCGAGTGCTGGGCGTGGAGGCTCTTCATCTCGTCGAGATGGTCCTTTTTGAGCGTCTTGATCTGGCCCTCGTAGCTTTCCACGGCTTTTGCCTTTTCGGCCGTGAGCTCGCTATGGCGGTACTCCCAGTCGTCGTTTTTCTGGCGGAGGTCCTCGATCATCGCGTTCTGGCTCTCGATGTGCGTGTCCCGGTCCGCGACCTCCTTTTCGATCTCTCCTATCCTTTCGGTTGTGCGGCGATCGAGATCGTCCCGTGCCGCCGTCATGTCGCGCAGCTCCCGCGTCCTGTCCGAAAGCTCGCCGCGCGTATGTCCAAGGTCGTCGCGCGTGGCCCCGAGGTCTGCCTCGAGCTCGGCGATGCGCGCCGACTTCTCGCGCTCCATCTTCTCCTTGGCGGTGAACGTGTCGTCGAGTTCGGTCTCGAGTCCGCGCACGCGGTTTTCGAGGTCCGCAATCTGCGCCGCGGCCTGGGCCTCGTGCCTCTCCTTTTCCTCGGTGGTGGCCGCAAGCTTCGACTCGAGGTCGTTGATCCGCGCGTTGAGCCCCGAGATGGCGTCTATGGCCTCCCGCGCCGCCTGCTCTTTTGCAGCGATTGTCGCGTTGAGTCTCGATTCGAGGTCGGCTATCGTCCCGTTGAGCTGGGCGATCTGGTCGGTGGCGTCGCGCACGAACTTTTCGTGGGTCTCGCGCGCCTGCCTGAGTTGTTCCTCGAGATCCGCCACCCTGGCGTTGAGGCCTGCTATCGTCTCGGTCGTGGTGTGCTCGAGCTGGTCTTTGGCCTCTATGGTGGAGGCAAGCTGGGACTCGATGTCGGCGAGCCGGTTGTTGAGGCCCGCAATCGCCTCCGAGGTCGAACGCTCGAGCTCCTCCTTCGCCTGCACCGTCTGCGCCAGGAGCTCGTTGGTGTTTTCGATTATCGTGTCGCGCTCGAGGATGCGCTCGGCCCCCTCGCGCTCGGACTCCTCCTTGAGCTTGACCAGCGTGTCGTAGTCGATCTTCTGCTCGTTGAGTTCCTCATCGAGGGCCGCCTTGGTGCGCTCGAGCGAAGCCTTGTCGGCCTCCAGCGTCTTTTTGGCGTCGGCGAGCTCGCCGATCTCCTTTTCCTTGATCATGAGGCTTGATTCGAGCGACCGGTACAGGTCCTCCTTGGACGAGAGGATCTTCTTGAGCCTCTCGATCTCGTTCTCGCGCTTTTTCAGGCTGTCGCGCAGGAACAGGAGGCGTGCCTCGTGCCGGTCGAGGTCAGTCCGGCGCCTGAAGGCGTCCCCTTCGTCCATTGCCGCCATTTCCTCGACCATCATCGCCTTGTCGGGAATGGGCGGCGGCCCGCCGGCCTCGTCCGGGCCCGGGGTGGTCGCCTCGTCCATGGCGATGTCCACGGCCTTGAAGATGTCGTCCCCGTCCGCAAGCCTGTCGTGCGTTTCGGGCCCCGCCTGCGCGGCGGCCGCGTCGGCGCCCTCGTCCGGCGGTCCGGCGAGGTCCCGGGCCCTCGCCACGATCTCCTCGATGTCCGCCGACTTGGTAAAGTACGCGTCGGCGCGGGTCGGCAGCTTCTTGTGCTGGTCGAAAACCTCGGGTGTGGCCTCGGCCGAAACAAGGACCAGCGGAACCGTCTTGAGCGCCCCGTCCTTCTTGAACTTGTTGCAGAGCGAGTACCCGCTGATCTGGGAGAGTTCGACACTCAACACGACGAGCGCCGGCCTTTCCTTTCGGGCGGTGTCGGTCCCCGTGCGGCCGTCCTCGATCACGTGGCAAGGCCAGCCTTCTTTCTCGAGACGGACCGCCAGCGAGGCCGAAAAATCGCGGTCACTGTCGATGATAAGTATCCGCTTCCTGGCCATTTGGACTCCCCTGCGCCGGCGATTCACTACCGGAACTTGTTGTACGCGACAATCTCGTCGAGCGGCTTGCGCCCCCTGTAGGGCGAAACCTCGGCCGGCCAGCCCACCGGCGACAGGACCACAAGGTGCCACGGCTCCCGTATGCCCAGGAGCTCCTCGACCTTGGCGGCATCGTAGGCGGCTATCCAGCAGGTGCCCAGCCCGCGCTCCCAGGCGGCCAGCGTCAGGTGGTCCATTGCAATCGCGCAGTCGACGATCTCCCAGTGCTGAACGAACCCCCCTTTGCCGCGCCACGCGTCAAGGCGGTTCCCGGCGATCACCACAACCCGCGGCGCCTGCGCGATGAACTTCTGGCTGAAACTGGCATCCGCGAGCTTCTCTTTGAGCGCGGGGTCGTCGACGATGATGAACTTCCACGGCTGGCGGTTCGAGGCGCTGGGCGCCTGCTGCATGGCCTTGAGGAGGTCCGCCCAGATGTCGGGCGGAATCGGGTCGGGCTTGTACGCCCTGACACTTCTGCGCGTAAGAATCGCCTCAAGCACGTTCATGGGGTCTCCTGCCTCCGAAGGCGACACATTATATTTGGCCCTGCCGGGCGGTTTCAACACAAAAAGACGCCGGTCTGCAATCTTTCGGCGGGAACCGGGATCGACCGGCACGGATACCGCATTCCGACAGATACCGCATTCCGACTTGACGGCACGGGGTGGGGTGGCCCAGAATGGGACGGTGGAGAGACAACGAACATCTCGCGGGAGGCGTCCGATGGACAGGATGTTGATTCGTCGCTTGATACCGGTTGTCCTGGCCATCATGCCGGTCTGGGCCTGTGACCGCGGCGGAGGCGAGGCCGACGGGGCCGTTCAGGATGCCGGAGACGCGGACGCCGGAGCAGGGGGCGGCGGGGGGGATTCGGAAGGCGAACAGGACGCGGACGGCGGGGACGAAGATGGCGGGGTGTACAACCCCGTCATCAGACCCGAGGACTTCGTTGCCGGGGTCACGAACCAGTACTTCCCGCTCAAGCCCGGCACGCTTTTCACGTACAAAAGCGAGGACGAGGACAACACGGTCGAGGTCCTTTCGGAAACGAAGGTAGTCCTTGGCGTGACCTGCACCGTAGTTCTCGACCGCGTGCTCGAGAACGGCGATCTGAAGGAAGAGACCTACGACTGGTACGCGCAGGACAAGGCCGGGAACGTCTGGTACATGGGCGAGGACTCGAAGACGTATTCGGGCGGCGTTCTCACGGGAACCGAGGGATCGTGGGAGGCCGGCGTGGACGGGGCGAAACCGGGGATCATCCTGGAGGCCGACCCGCAACCCGGGGACTCTTACCGGCAGGAGTACTACGAGAGCGAGGCCGAGGACATGGGCGATGTCGTGTCGCTTGGCGAGTCGGTCACGGTCCCGGCGGGGACCTACGCGGACTGCCTGAAGACCCGGGACTGGACGCCGCTGGAACCAGGCGTCTCTGAGTTCAAATACTACGCCCGCGGCGTGGGCTTCGTCCTCGAAACCGCCCCCGACGGCTCGGGCCGTCTGGAGCTCATTTCAGTCGCCGAGAAACAATAAAAACCGGAGCGGGCGCGGGGCCGGCTCCGGTCGAGAAGACGGGAAAGCAGTGAACCGTCAGCCCTCAGACGCCTTTTCGGGCTCGGCGGGTTTTTCGGGCTCTTTTTCGGGCGCGGGCTTTTCCTTGGGCTTCTTTGGAGCGGCGGCCTTGGGGGTTTTCTCGCCTTTGGGCGTCTTGCCCTTGTCTTTTTTGCCGGGCTTCGTCTCGCCGATGATCTCTACGAGCGACATCGCGGCGCCGTCTCCCATCCGGCGCCCGAGCTTCACGACGCGCGTGTAGCCGCCCAACCTGTCGGGAAAGCGTTTTGCAATGGTCGTGAAGATCTTTCGCGCGACCTCGGCGTCGTTTACGACCGAGGCGACCGACCGGATGGCGTGCAGACCGCCGGCTTTGCCCAGCGTGATCACCTTGTCGGCCAGGCGACGCAGCTCCTTGGCCTTGGCGTCGGTGGTTTCGATCTTCTCGTGCCGGAAGAGATTCGTGAGAAGTGCCCGGAACATCGCCTTTCGGTGCGCGGGTGTCCTGTTGAATTTTCGTCCTGCGTTCTTGTGGCGCATTGGATTCTTCCCTTTCTCGTTCTCGCCGCCGCCGGGCCGGCTCCGCTACGCTTCGGCGGCCCCTACGACGCTCCTGCTCAAGACTCTGGACTCAGGACTGTGGTCGTTGGTCGTCAGTCGTTGGTCGTTGGTCACTTGGTGTCCTTCTCCTTGCCCGTTTCCTTCGGGAAATCCTTCGGCGGCCAGTTCTCGAGCTTCATCCCGAGCTGAAGGCCCATTCCGGCCAGGATCTCCTTGATCTCCTTGAGCGACTTGCGGCCGAAGTTCTTGGTCTTGAGCATGTCGGCCTCGGTCTTCTGTACGAGGTCCCCAATGAACTTGATGTTGGCGGCCTGCAGGCAGTTCGCCGCCCGGACCGAGAGCTCGAGCTCGTCAACGGTCTTGAAAAGATTGTCGTTGATCTTCTCCCTGGACTCGGCCTTTTCCTCGACCTCGGGCTCCTCGCTCTCGTCGAAGTTGATGAAAATCGAGAGCTGTTCCTTGAGTATCTTCGCGGCGTAGCCGACCGCGTCCTGTGGTTTGACCGCGCCGTTGGTCCAGACTTCGAGAATGAGCTTGTCGTAGTCGGTGATCTGGCCCACGCGGGCGTGGGTGACGTTGTAGTTCACCTTCCGGACCGGCGAGAAGAGGGAATCGACGGGGATGGTTCCCACAGGCTGGTTGGGCGCCTTGTTTCGCTCGGCCGGCACGTATCCCCTGCCGCGTTTGACGATCATCTCGAGTTTCAGCTTGTGGCTTTTGGCCAGCGTGGCTATGTGGTGCTCGGCGTTGAGCACGGTCACCGACGAATCCGCCTGGATGTCGCCGGCCTTGATCTCGCGATCGCCCGCCGCCTCGATGCGTACCGTTTTCTGGTCGTCTCCATCGAGCTTAAAGACGACCTCCTTGAGATTGAGCACGAGGTCGGTGATGTCCTCCGAAACGCCGGGCACCGAGCTGAACTCGTGGAGGATGCCGTCGACCCTCATGCTCGCGATCGCCGCGCCCGGGAGGGACGAGATGAGTATCCGCCGCAGCGCGTTGCCGAGCGTCGTGCCGAACCCGCGCTCGAGCGGCTCCGCCACAAACTTCCCGTAGGTGTCGGTCAGAGAGTCCTCGTCGACGACCAGCTTTCTGGGCTTTATCATCTCCCGCCAGATCTTGTACATTTTGCCTCCTGTGAACGGGCGTCACGCGCCCGCGGCCGGCGGCCGCGGGCGCGGCTGCGTTTAACGGGAATAGAGCTCGACGACCAACTGCTCGTTGATTGGGATGGTCCCCACGTCCTCGCGCGTGGGAATCGCCTTGACGATCCCCTTGAACGCCTTGATGTCGGCCTCGAGCCACTTGGGCAGCCCGCGCTTCTCGGCGTTCGCAAAAAGCTCGACGACCTTCTGGATCTTCCGGCTCTTCTGCTTGAGTTCGACCTCGTCACCGGGCCGGAGCAGCCGCGACGCAACCGCCGTGCGCCTGCCGTTCACGAGAAAGTGCCCGTGGGTCACGAGCTGGCGCGCCTCGCCCCGCGACGCGGCGAAACCGAGGCGGAACACGGTGTTGTCCAGCCGCCGCTCGAGCAGGCTCAGGAGGTTCTCGCCGGTCACGCCCTTCCGCGAGGCGGCCATGTGGAAGTACTCCCGGAACTGGTTCTCGAGCAGGCCGTAGATCCGCTTGACCTTCTGTTTCTCGCGGAGCCGTATGCCGTAGTCCGTCGTCTTGAGCTTGGACTGGCCGTGCTGCCCGGGCGGGTACGGACGGCGTTCGACGGCGCACTTCTCGGTGAAACACCGCTCCCCCTTGAGAAAGAGCTTCCCGCCCTCCTTGATGCTCTCACGGCGGCAGAACCTGCACAGTGAATCGGTGTACCTTGCCAAAGCGTTGCCTCCTTACACTCTCCGGCGCTTGGGCGGCCGGCAGCCGTTGTGTGGTATCGGGGTGACGTCGCGCACCATCGCGACCTTGAGCCCGGCGGCCTGCACCGCGCGCATCGCGGCCTCGCGGCCCGACCCGGGGCCCTTGACAAAGATGGTGACCGATTTCATCCCATGCTCCATGGCCTTTTTGGCGGCGTTGTCCGCCGCCATCTGCGCGGCGAACGGCGTACTCCGGCGCGACCCCTTGAACCCCATCGAGCCGGCGCTCGACCACGACACCACGTTGCCCTCGGGGTCGGTGATCGTGATGATGGTGTTGTTGAACGTGGCCTGGATGTGGGCCACGCCCGTCTGAACGGCCTTTCTTACTTTCTTTTTCGGTTTCACTGTCCTTCGTCCTCCGTCCTTTCGTCCTTCGTCACCTTGCCCTGCGCAGCCTCGGGCGAAGCAGGGCCGTCCCTTGTCCTATCGTCCTGTCATCCCTCTTGCCTCGCGCCTTATGCCTCTTGCCTTCTTGTTCACGCCGGGCTCGGCGCCGCCGCCCTGCGAATGATGGCCTTCCGGGGACCCTTCCGCGTGCGTGCGTTCGTATGGGTCCTCTGGCCGCGCACCGGGAGCCCCTTTTTGTGCCGCGCACCGCGGTACGCGCCCAAATCGATGAGCCTCTTGATGTTCATCGCGATCTCGCGCCTGACGTCCCCCTCCACCTTGAACTTCGCGTCGATGATCTCCCTGATCCGCCGGATCTCGTCCTCGGTGAGATCGTCGGTGCGTTTGTTCGGATCGACCCCGGACTCGGCGACGATCTTTTTCGAGAGCGTCCTCCCGATGCCGAAAAGGTACGGCAGCGCGAAGGCGATCTTCTTGTTCTTGGGCAGATCCACGCCGGCGATGCGAGCCATGATTCCTCCTCAGCCTTGCCGCTGCTTGTGCTTGGGGTTCTCGCAGATCACGCGCAGAACGCCCTTGCGCTTGACGATCTTGCACTTCACGCAGATTTTTTTGACCGACGCACGTACCTTCATGGGACCCTCTTCCGAAACCTGTCTACTTGTTGCGGTACACTATCCGCCCCCTGGTCAGGTCGTACGGCGACAGCTCGACCGTCACCCTGTCCCCGGGGAGTATCTTGATGAAATGCATGCGCATCTTGCCCGAGATGTGCGCCAGGACCTTGTGCCCGTTCTCAAGCTGCACCCTGAACATGGCGTTCGGGAGGGTCTCGATGACAGTCCCCTCAACCTGGATCGCGTCGTCCTTGGGCATCGTTCCTAAACGCTCCCTCCGTCAACACCGAGCACGACAGGCCCGGCCCCGCCCACCGCCACCGAATACTCGGCATGCGCCGAGAGGCTCCGGTCCTTCGTCCGCGCGGTCCACCCGTTCTCCGCCACCTCTACCTCCCATCCTCCCGCCGCGATCATCGGCTCTATCGCCAGCACCATCCCCGGCCTAAGCCTTGGTCCCCGCTCGGACGCGGCGTAGTTGGGGATCTGCGGGTCCTCGTGGAGGTCGCGGCCGATCCCGTGGCCGACGAAGTCCCGAATCACGCTGTACCCCTCGGCCTCCGCCGTCCGTTGGATCGCCGACGAGATGTCGCCGACCCGGTTCCCCGGCACCGCCGCTGCAATCGCCTCGCGAAGCGCGCGCTCGGCGGTTTCGATGAGCCTCGCCGCCCCGCCCCCCACGCGCCCGACCCTGACGGTCCGGGCGGCGTCGCCGCAGTACCCGCGATAGCGCACCCCGAAGTCGATCCCCACTATATCGCCCTCCCTGAGGCGCCGATGCGAAGGGATTCCATGTACCACCTCCTCGTTTACCGACGTGCAAAGCGACTTCGGGTAGCCCCGGTATCCCTTGAACGCCGCCTCGGCCCCTCGCCGCCGGACCGCCCGCCCGGCAATCGCGTCGAGTTCCAGTGTCGTGACGCCGGGCTGCACACGGCGTCCGACCTCGTCAAGCACCTCCAGCACGATCCGGTTGCACTCGCGGAGTATGTCGATCTCCGCGGGTGTCTTGATCACGATCATCGCACCGCGCCCGTTTCAACCTTTCCTTCCGATGATCGCGAGGGCCGTTTCGAACACCATGTCCGGCGTGGCCCCCGGGGATGCGGTCACCTCGCACAGAAGCCCGTTCCGGCCGTAGAAATCCTTGAGCGGGGCGGTCTGGTCCCGGTAGACCTTCAAACGGTTGCTGATCGTGGCATCGTTGTCGTCCGAACGTTCTATTAGCACCCCGCCGCATTTGTCGCACAGGCCTTCCTTCCTGGGCGGGTTGGCCGTAACGTGATACATCGAGTTGCACGCCGGACACGTCCGCCGGCCGGTGAGCCGCGCCATTAGCTCGGCCTCCGGAACCTCGAACGACAGGACGTGATCGAGCGCCAAGCCCCTTTTTTTGAGAAGACCCAAAAGCGCATCGGCCTGCGGAACGGTCCGCGGGAACCCGTCAAGAATGAACCCCTTTGCGCAATCGTCCTTTCCCAGACGGTCGTCCATCATGCGGATGATGAGGTCGTCGGGGGCTAGCTTCCCTGCGTCCATGTACCTTTTGGCCTCGGCCCCGAGCGCCGTCCCCTCGCGGACGTTCTGACGGAGCAGGTCGCCCGTCGAGATCTGCGGGATGCCGAACTTGTCGACCAGTTTCTGGGCCTGGGTGCCCTTCCCCGCGCCCGGGGCGCCGAGCAGCATCATGATCATGCCGTTTACCTCCTGCGACCGCGGATGCGCGGGCCGCCCGGCCCGGCGAGGCCGTCGTAATGCCTGGTGATGAGGTGCGACTCGATCTGCGCCACCGTGTCGAGCGCCACGCCAACGACGATGAGGAGCGCCGTGCCGCCGAAGTAGAACGGGACGTTGAATTTGGCCATCAGCACGGTGGGAAGCACGCAGACTATCGAAACATAGATCGCGCCGCCGACCGTGATGCGCGAAAGGACCTTGTCGATGAACTCGGCGGTCTTTTTGCCCGGCCTGATGCCGGGGATGTACCCGCCGAACTTCTTCATGTTCTCGGCGACGTCCACGGGGTTGAACGCGACCGCCGTATAGAAGAAGCAGAAGAACGTGATGAGCACGACATAGATGGTGCTGTAACCCCACGACGCGGGCTGGAGGACGTTCTGAAGCTCCTTCAGGGGGGCATAGGGGAAGATGTTGGCGAGCGTCGCCGGAAACACCAGGATGGACGACGCGAAGATGGGCGGGATGACGCCCGCCGTGTTCACCTTGAGGGGGAGGTGGGTGCTCTGGCCGCCCATGACGCGGCGGCCCACGACGCGCTTGGCGTACTGGACGGGGATGCGCCTCTGGGCGCGCTCGAAGAACACGATGGCGGCGACCGCCCCGACCATGATCAAGACCACCAGAAGCAGCGTGGTCGGCTTGATCATGTCCTTGATGAAGAACTGGACGGTCTGGTAGACGGCGCCGGGGAGCCGGGCGACGATCCCGGCGAAGATGATGAGCGAGATGCCGTTCCCTATCCCGCGTTCGGTGATCTGTTCGCCAAGCCACATGATGAACGCGGTTCCCGACGTGAGCGTGATCATCGTCAGCAGCTTGAAAGACATCCCGGGGTTGTTTACCACCATTTCGCCGGCATTCGACCGGAGGCCCTCGAGGTAGACCGCGATCCCGAACCCCTGGAGCATGGAGAGGCCGACGGTGAGATAGCGTGTGTACTGGGTGATCTTCTTGCGGCCCATCTCGCCCTCTTTCGAGAGCTTGTCGAGCTGGGGGATGACGACAGTGAGGAGCTGGAGGATGATCGAGGAGCTGATGTACGGCATGATCCCGAGGGCGAAGATCGAGAGCTGCTCGAGCCCGCCGCCCGAGAACAGGTTGAACACGGAGAATATCGTGCCGGACGCCGCCGCGAACATCTTCTGCATCACCGCCCGGTCGACCCCCGGCGTGGTGATGAAGATGCCTATCCGGTAGACCGCCAGCAGGACAATCGTGAACAGTATCCTGCGCCGCAACTCCGGGATCTTGGCGATGTTACTGAACGTTGACGCCACTTCCGGGTTCCTCCGCCGTGCCGCCGGCCTTGGCAATCTTTTCCCTGGCCGCCGCGCTGAACCTGTCGGCCTTCACGCAAAGCTTCTTCTCGAGATCCCCCTCGCCGAGGACCTTGATCGGCCGCCCGGCGTGGTGCGCAAGCCCCTTGTCGCAAAGCGCCGCCGCATCGACCGTCGCACCCGCCTCGAAAACGTTGAGCGCCCCGACGTTGACGATCTGGTACTCGACGCGCGTCGGGTTGACGAACCCCCTCTTGGGCAGGCGGCGCTGGAGCGGCGTCTGACCGCCCTCGAAACCCGGCCCCTTGCCGCCGCCCGAGCGGGCCAGCTGCCCCTTGTGCCCGCGGCACGAGGTCTTTCCGTGACCCGACCCCTCGCCCCGCCCCACCCTCTTGATGTTCCTCCGGGACCCTGCCGGAGACTTCAGCTTGTCGAGCGCCATGACTTGGGCCTTTCTAGTCCACTATCCGGACCAGGTGGCTGATTTTCTTCACCATCCCGCGAACCGCCGGCGTGTCCTTGAGCTCGACAATGTCGTTGAGCTTGCGCAGGCCCAGCCCGCGGACGGACGCCCGCTGCTTCCGGTTGTACCCGATCCAGCTCTTGTACCACTTCACCTTGATGGTTCCCGCCATGGCTCACGCTCCGTGTTCAGTTCGCCTGCTGTTCGGACGCCGGCTGTTCCGGCGCCGCCTCGGGCGCTTCGGTTTTGACCGGCCGCCCCCTCAGGGCGAAATACTCGTTTTTGCCCCGAAGCTTCATCAGGCCGTTCACCGTCGCCTTGACCACATTGTGGGAATTGGCGCTTCCGATGGCCTTGGAGAGAATGTCCTTGACGCCGAGCGATTCCATGACCGCCCGCACCGGCCCGCCGGCGATGACGCCCGTCCCCTCGGAGGCGGGTTTGAGCACGACGGTGCTGGCGCCGAATTTCCCGATCACCTCGTGAGGGATGGTCGCGTTCCGGAGCGGGACCTTGAAGAGGTTCTTCTTGGCCTGGTCACCGCCCTTGCGGATGGCCTCGGGGACCTCGTTGGCCTTGCCGAGCCCGATGCCGACATGGCCCTTCCCGTCGCCGACCACGACCAGGGCCGAGAACGAGAAACGGCGTCCGCCCTTGACCACCTTGGCCGTCCTGTTGATGTACACGACGCGGTCGATGAGACCGAGGTCGCTTGCACTGATATGTTTCACGCCAACACCTCCGGCACGTCAGAATTTGAGCCCGGCCTCGCGGGCCGCCTCGGCCAGCGCCTTGATCCGCCCGTGATACGGGTACCCGCCGCGATCGAACACTACCTTCTCGATCCGTCGCTCCAAGCACCGCCTTGCGACGAGCGCGCCGACCTTCTTCGCCCGTTCGGCCTTTTTGGCCTTCTCCCCGCTCGCGACATCCTTGTCCCTTGTCGAAGCGGCCGCAAGCGTCCGCCCCGCGTCGTCGTCAATGACCTGGGCATAGATGTGCCGGGCGCTCTTGAAGACCGAGAGACGCGGGCGAGAGGCGGTGCCCCGGATCCGCGTCCGGATCCGGACGCGTTTGCGGTCCCGCTGTTCCTTCTTGCTGATCGTAATCGCCATGTCCGCTCCTCGTGTCCCGCCTTACGCCGCGCCCGTCTTGCCCACCTTCTGTTTGATCCGCTCCTCGGCGTATTTGATTCCCTTGAGCTTGTAGGGGTCCGCGTGCTTGATCGCCCTGATATTCGCGGCCACCTGGCCCAAGGCGTGCTTGTCGGCACCGGTGATCGTGAGCCGCACGTTCTTCTCTATGCTCGCCTTGATCCCGGGCGGCAGGGCGAAGATCACGGGGTGCGAGTAGCCGATGGTGAACGCCAGCTTGTCCTCGCCCTGCTTCTCGACCTTGTAGCCGACCCCCTGGACCTCCAGCGTCCTCTGGAACCCGGCGGTGACGCCCGTGACCATGTTGCTGATCACCGAGCGCACCATCCCGTGTTTCTGCCGCACCGTTTTCAGGTCGCTGCCCCGCGTGACAACCACGCGGTCCTTCTCGACGGCGACCTTGATCTCGGGCGGGACGCTGAACAGGAGCTTCCCCTTGGGGCCCTCCACCGAGAGCGACGCCCCCGCCAGCGCCACCCTGACCCCCTGGGGGATTGAAACCGGTTTCTTGCCTACCCTGGACACTTCGCCCGCTCCTTGCTGAAGTTCACCACACGGTGCCGACCAGCTCGCCGCCGACCCGCGCCTTGCGCGCCGCCACGTTCGTCATCATCCCCCGGGACGTCGAGAGTATCGCGATCCCGAATCCCGAAACGACGGCCGGTATTCGGTCGTGCTTGACGTACACCCGCCGGCCGGGTTTGCTGACCCTTTTCAACTCGCTTATCAGGGGCTTGTTCTCATCGGTGTACCGGAGTTTCAGGTACAGGAACTTGTGCGCGTCGCGTTTGCCCACGTGCACGCCGCCCAAAAACCCCTCCGCGAGAAGAATCTCCGCGATGCGCTCCTTGGTCGCGGAGTGCGGCACCTCGACAATGTCGAGCCTGCCGCCGAGCCCGTTGCGGATTCTCGCGAACATGTCGGCAATAGGATCCGTCATGCCCATTTTTGTCCTCCTCTACCAGCTCGCCTTCACGACACCCGGGATCTGCCCCTTGAGGGCCAGGTTCCGGAAACATATCCGGCACATGTCGAACTTGCGCAGGTACCCGCGGGGTCTGCCGCACACGGGGCAACGGTTGTGGAACCGCGCCTTGAACTTGGGGACGGCTTTCGCCTTGATCCTGAGACACTTCTTGGCCACGTCGGCTCCTCCCTGCTCGTCAATTCTTGAACGGCATGCCCAGGTACTTGAGGAGGGAACGGGCCTCCTCGTCGGTGCGCGCCGTGGTGACGATCGTGACGTTCATCCCCTTGATCTTCTCGACCTTGTCGTAGTTGATCTCGGGGAAAATGACCTGCTCCTTGAGGCCCATCGAGAAGTTGCCCTTCCCGTCGAACGACTTGCCGGGCACCCCCTTAAAGTCCCTCACACGGGGGAGCGCCACGTTGACCAGCCGGTCGAGGAATTCGTACATCCGGTCGGCCCTGAGGGTCACCATGGCGCCGATCGGGACCCCCGCCTTGAGCTTGAAGTTGGCGATAGCCTTCTTCGACTTCCGGATGGACGGCTTCTGCCCGGTGATGGCCGCGAGCTCGGCGGCGGCGCCGTCGATGATCTTGGGATTGGTGATGGCTTCTCCGACGCCCATGTTCACGACGATCTTGTGAAGCCTGGGCACCTGCATCACGTTGCCATAGCCGAAGTCCTTCATGAGCTTCGGGACGATCTCCTTCCGGTAAAGATCCTTGAGCCTTGCTGGCATCTTGACGACCCTCCGCGCCCGCGCCACGTCCGCGCTACAGCGCCTCTTTGCAGGACTTGCAGGTCCTGCCCTTCTTCCCCTCCGCGTCCGTCTTCACGGCGGTGCGGACGGGCTTGTTGCATTTCTTGCAGACCACCATCACGTTCGAGATATCGACGGTGCCGGGCTTTTCGATGATCCCGCCCATCGGCGTCTGGCGGCTCCGGCCGCGCCGCATGTGCCGCTTGATCATGTTGAGCCCTTCGACGGTGACGCGGCCGGTCACCTGATTCACCTCGAGCACCTTGCCTTTTCGGCCCTTGTCGCGGCCGGTGATTACCGTGACGATGTCGTCCTTCTTGATCTTCATCTCAGAGGACCTCCGGGGCGAGCGAGATGATCTTGGGGAACCTCTTGGCGCGGAGCTCCCTGGCCACGGGCCCGAAAATGCGGGTCCCGAGCGGTTCGTTGAACTGGTTCACCAGCACCGCCGAGTTGTCGTCGAACTTTAGGTAAGACCCGTCGGGGCGGCTGATCTCCTTTGCGGTCCGCACGATTACGGCCTTGACGACCTCGCCTTTCTTGACCTTCGAGTCGGGCATGGCCTCCTTCACCGAAACGACGATCACGTCGCCGATTGTGGCATAGCGCCGCTTCGTGCCGCCGAGCACCTTGATGCAGAACAGCTTCTTGGCGCCGGAGTTGTCGGCCACATTGAGAACCGTCGTCATCTGGATCATTGAATGTTCTCCGGGGTCGCGATCTCGATGGCCCCCTCCGCCTTTTCAAGGACCTTCGTGACCTTCCACCGCTTCGTGGCGCTCTGGGGGCGGGTCTCGGCGATCTGCACGCGGTCGCCAATCCCGCACTCGTTCTTCTCGTCATGTGCCTTGAACCTGGCCCGTTTCGAGACGTATTTCTTGTATCTGGCGTGCAGGACGCGCCGCTTCACCTCGACGACGACGGTCTTCTGCATCCGGTTGCTGATCACCGTCCCCACCACAGTCTTTCCGGTCCCGAACGCCTGCATGCGATTCTCCCGTTTGTTGTTCCGGGGGACGCTACGCTCAACGTCCCCCGCGGACATAATGTCACTCCGCGGAAGTTGGATTGGGCCCCGCGGCCTGTTCTTTTTCACCGATGATGGTGAGGAGCCGCGCGATGTCCCTTTTCAAGTCGCGGATCTTCATGCTGTTCTCGAGCTGGCCGGTGAAATGCTGGAACCGCAGGTTGAACAGCTCCGCCTTCAGATCGGTCGCGCGCACCCGGAGCTCATCAACCGACTTCTCCCTGTATTCCTTCGGCTTCATATGAACTCCCTGCGCGCCACGAATCTCGTGAGGAGAGGCAGCTTGTGCGACGCGAGGCGGAAGGCCTCGCGCGCGAGATCCTCGGTCACGCCTTCCATCTCGTACAGCACGCGCCCCGGCTTGATGACAGCCACCCAGTCCTCCGGCGCGCCTTTGCCCTTGCCCATGCGGGTCTCAAGCGGTTTCTTCGTGATGGGCTTGTCGGGAAAGATGCGGATCCAGACCTTGCCGCCCTTCTTGATGAACCTGCTGATCGCCACCCGGGCCGCCTCGATCTGCCGGCTCGTGATCCACCCGCACTCGGTCGCCTTGAGCCCGAAGTCGCCGAAGGCCAGTGCCGAGCCGCGGTTTGCCTTCCCGCGCATCTTGCCCTTCTGTACCTTCCTGAACTTGACCTTTGCCGGCATCAACATGGATTGCGTCCTCTCGTTCTACGTGCGCCGTCCCTCATCCTTGGCCCCGTCGTCTTTCGTCCATTCGCGCCACGGGCGGGCTCCGCGCCGCCTCGCGACGCTCCGGCCGCCCCTACTTCTCAGTTCCCACTTCTCACTCTTTCCCCAGTTTCTTCCCGAGTATCTCTCCCTTGAAGATCCAGACCTTGATGCCCACCTTCCCGTACGTCGTGTTCGCCTCGGCGGTCCCAAAGTCGATGTCGGCCCGAAGCGTGTGCAGCGGGACCCGGCCTTCGCGGTACCACTCGCGGCGGGCGATCTCGGCGCCGGCCAGGCGGCCCGACGCCATGATCTTGATCCCCTTCGCGCCGAACTTCATGGCGGTAAGCACCGACTTCTTCATCGCGCGGCGGAAGGCGATGCGCTTCTCGAGCTGGGCGGCGACGTTCTCGGCCACCAGCGTGGCGTCGAGCTCGGGCTTCCGCACCTCCTGGATGTTGAGCGCGATCTCGTTTTTCACCCAGCGCTCGACGTCCTTCTTGATCTCCTCGATCCCGGCGCCCTTCTTCCCGATGAGCACCCCCGGCCGGGCGGTGAAGATGTTGACCTTGGTCTTGTCCGCGGCGCGCTCGATGGTGATCTTGGAGATCCCCGCGTGGTAGAGCTTCTTCTTGATGTAGTCTCGGAGCCTGATGTCCTCGTGGAGCCACGCCGTGTAGTTCTTGCCCGAGAACCACCGGGAGTCGCTCTGCCGCGTTATTCCGAGTCTGAACCCGATCGGATGTGTCTTCTGTCCCAATCATGCCTCCTGGTATCTGCGTCCGTGCCGGCGTCCGCGTCCCGCGTCCGACCGCCCTTCCTACTTCTCCTCGAGAACGACCGTGACGTGGCTGGTCTTCTTGTTGATCCGGTTTGCGCGCCCCATTGAGCGCGTGAGAAAACGTCTGAGCGTCGGCCCCTGGTCGACCCGGATCGATTTGACCACGAGGCTGTCGGCGTCGAGCTTCTTGTTCTTCTGCGAGGCGTTCGCCACGGCCGAGTTGACCAGCTTGAGGAGCGGCCCGCAAGCGGAGCGCCGCGTGAACTTGAGGACGTTGAGCGCGTCCTCGACGCCCTTGCCGCGGATGAGATCGGCGACCGCGCGCACCTTCCGCGGCGAGGCCCGCAGGTACCTGAGTGAAGCCTGGAACTCCATGGCGATCTCCTGCCCCTCACTTGCGCGGCGGCGTTTCGGTCTTGGCCTTGCGTTCGCCCGAGTGCATCTTGAACGTGCGGGTCGGCGCGAACTCGCCGAGCTTGTGGCCGATCATGTTCTCGGTCACGAAGACCGGGATGAACTTGTTCCCGTTGTGCACGGCGAAGGTCTGCCCAACCATCTCCGGGACGATGGTGGAGCGCCGCGACCACGTCTTGATGACCTTCTTCTGCGCCCCCTTCGAGTTCCCGAGCACCTTTTCCATCAGGTGCCGGTCCACGAAGGGCCCCTTGCGTACCGATCTGCTCACGTTCGAACTCCTTTCAACCGGGGGACGCTACGCTCAACGTCCCCCCCGGACCCCCCGCTCTCTCCGGCGGAGCAGGGCGTGAGGAATCCTTTGCGCCCAGTCCGCCTTCGTTCGCCGTCTCCCCTGCAACTCATTTCCTTCGCCTCACGATGAACCGCTGCGTCCGTTTGTTCAGCCTGGTCTTGTAACCCTTCGTCGGACGGCCCCACGGAGAGACGGGGTGGGGGTTCCCCTGGCCCGACTTGCCTTCGCCGCCGCCGTGGGGGTGGTCGACCGGGTTCATGACGACGCCGCGAACCGTCGGGCGCACCCCGCGCCAGCGGTTCCGGCCGGCCTTCCCGACACGGATGTTCTCGTGTTCGATGTTGCCCACCTGCCCCACCGTCGCAAAACACTCGGTCCGGACAAGCCTGACCTCGCCCGAAGGCATGCGGAGCTGGGCGTATTCGCCTTCCTTGGCCAGAAGCTGCGCCGAACCGCCCGCCGACCGCACAAGCTGGCCGCCGCGGCCGGGCTTGAGCTCTATGTTGTGGACCATCGTGCCGACAGGGATGTTGCGGAGCGGCAGGGCATTCCCCGGCTTGATGTCGGCGTTTTCGCTGGCGACGACCACGTCGCCCACCTTCATCTCGACCGGCGCGACGATGTAGTGCCGGGCCCCGTTCCGGTACGAAAGGAGCGCGATGCGCGCCGACCGCCCCGGGTCGTACTCGATGGCCTCGACTTTCGCAGGGATGTCCCGGAGGGCGCGTTTGAAGTCGATGACCCGGGTGCGCCTCTTGTGCCCGCCCCCGTGGTGACGCGTCGTGATCCGCCCCTGGTTGTTGCGGCCGGCCGTCCGGTTGCGCCTGGTCACCAACCGGCGCTCCGGCCGCTCCTTCGTGATCTCGGCAAAATCGTAGCCGCTCATGAGACGCCTGCCCGGCGACGTCGGCTTGTAGTTCTTGACTCCCATGCTGGTCTCCTATGCTCCGCCCATGAAGTCTATCGCGTACCCCTTCTTGAGCGTCACGACCGCCTTCTTGTAGTTGGGCCGCTTGCCCAGGTGCCGCCCCATCCTCTTCATCTTGCCCCTGATGACGGCCGTCTGGACGCCGGCCACCTTCACCTTGAAAAGGGCCTCGACCGCATCTTTGATCTGCGTCTTGTTCGCGTCCGGGCGGACGATGAACGACACCTTGTTGAGCGCGTCCTTCACCATGTTGCTTTTTTCGGTGATGAGCGGCCGGAGGAGTATGTCGTAGATCGTCTTCATGCCTTCAAAGCTCCTTCTATCTTCCGGGCCGCCGCAACGCTCAACATGAGATGTTCGTATCTTAAGACGTCGTAGACGTTGAGACCCTCGTCGGCGAGGAACTTAACATCGCGGATGTTGCGGGCGGACCGGTTGAGATCCGTGTTGGCCTTTTCGTCCACCACGAGGACCTTTTCGATCTCGAACGCCTTCATCATCTTGACGAACTCCCTGGTCTTGGGCGCGGGGAGCTTGATGTCTTCGAGAAGTACGAGCCTCTGCTCCCTTACCTTCTGCGAAAGGGCCGAGCGGAGGGCGGCCCTGCGGGCCTTTCGCGGGAGCCGGTACGAGTAGTCCCGCGGCTGCGGGCCGAACACGACGGCACCGCCCTTAAGAAGCGGCGAGCGCGAGGAGCCCCGCCGGGCCTGGCCGGTCCCCTTCTGGCGGTACGGCTTCCGGCCGCCGCCGCGAACGAGCCCCCGGGTCTTGGTGGCCGCGGTCCCGGCGCGCCGGTTGGCCATCTGCATGACGACCGCCTCGTGGAGCAGGTGCTCGTTGGCGGGGGCGCCGAACACCGAGTCGTCGAGGTCCACCGAACCGACCTTCTGCCTGCCAAGATTGAAAACTTCAACGGTGGGCATTGCCTTCCTCGCTTGGGTCCTTACTTGATCTCGACGTCAACGCCGGCCGACAGGTCGAGCTTCATCAGGGCATCGAGCGTGTGCTGCGTCGGTTCGTGGATGTCGATCAGGCGCTTGTGCACGCGTATCTCGAACTCCTCGCGCGACTTTTTGTCGACGTGCGGCGAGCGGAGCACGCAGTACCTGCTGACGTCGGTCGGGAGCGGTATCGGACCTGCCACCTTGGCGCCGGTGTTCCGCGCCGCCCTGACGATTTCCTGGGCCGACTGGTCGAGAAGCCGGTGGTCGTAGGCCTTGAGTCTGATTCTGATGCGCTGACTGGTCATGCCGGTCCCTTCCTTGCAGCCCGACGGGCGGACTCCGCTTCGCTACAGCCGCCCCTACTCTATTATCTCCGAGATGACGCCCGCACCGACCGTCCGGCCGCCCTCGCGGATCGCAAACCTAAGCTCCTTCTCCATCGCCACCGGCGTTATCAGCTCTATCTCCATCTGCACGTTGTCCCCGGGCATCACCA
>JACRCP010000214.1 GCA_016218965.1 Deltaproteobacteria bacterium
GCCGACTCCCTCACGAGAGTCAACGCATGACTCGGGGCCACCGTGGGCTGCCAACCCTTCGATGTAAGGCTCTCTCATCCTCTTCTCCACGCCGGTTTATCCCGGCGCACGTCGGACACCGTCATATGTCACTTACCTCGCACCGGTTTCGAGTCTGTACAACGCCTCGGCCGTCGCTGGCAGGCCCGAGAACTCCATGCCCAGGGGCGATGTGTCGCCCCTCCCGCAGGGGCTTCAACCGTTTTGGTTTCGTGATCCCAGGACTCCCAGCCTTCGCCGTCGAGGCCACGGCTACGGCGGGCAGGCACGACCTGGGCTACCCGCTGTGTCGCCCGCGGCGGGCTTCGGGCATCGGCCGGTGCCCGGGGCGCGGGGCGCTTTTGGGGTTCTGCGATCGAGATCCTTCAACTCGCACCGGCTTTCTGTTAGCATCCCGAAGTGGCCTCGATGAGACTGGAGTTTCGTCTTGCGATACCCGTAGCGCTTCTCGCGGCGGCGTGCGGGGCATCTTCGCGCGATTCGCGGGACAGCTCTGTCGGCGGCGATGCCGCCGTGCCCGCCGACCGCGGGCCGGGGGGGGAGGACGTGCCTGTCGGCGCCGCGGGTGACGCCGGCACTGACGCCGGTCCGGGCGATGTCTCGACTGTGATCGAACCTCCCCGCTTTGCGGACTGGCCGTGTCCGGAAGGCTGGGTTCCGAAACCCGCGTTCACCGACAAAGACGGCGTCGAGAACCCTCCAGCGGGCGTCAGGCAATTCAACTTCTGCGAACCGCCGGAGAACTGGGTGCCGGTGAAGATGCTGGATTGGGCCTGCCCGGCGGGTTGGCAAAGTGTCCCGGCATTCACCGACCGGGACGGGGCGGAAAACCCGCCGGCAGGGATGGCGCAGTATTCGATCTGCATGCCCCCCGAAGTTCCCGAGTGCCCCGGCGGCGAGGTCGCGTTCCTGGGAGAAACCGCCTGCCATCCGATCGGGACGCCCTGCCCTTTGGGCGACTTCCTCGAAGAGGCGTCCATCCGCGGCCTTGCCCCAGGCTTCTCCGGGACGATCATTCATGTGAAGACGGGCGCCGTAGGAGGCAACGGGTCGATGTCGTCGCCTTTCGGCTCGATCTCCGAGGCAGTCGCGGCGGCGGCGGCTGGCGACATCATCGCGCTCTCGAAGGGTGCGTTTGCGGAGTCCGTCGAGCTCGACAAGCGGGCGGCATTCGTGGGGGCTTGCGCAGGCGGGACCAGCGTGCAGGCGCCGGGCTACGATGCCGAGGCGGGTATCGTCGAGATCCGGGGTCCCGCTTCTGTCGCTAACCTGACCGTCACGGGACCGCGCAAGGGAATACGGGTCCTGGGTGCGGCGGCCGACGCCGTCATCACCTCGGTCGACGTGAACAGGGCGATGGCCCTGGGCATTTCAGTTTCGGGCGGCGCGGCGGCGGGCCTCGCAGGCATCGTGGTGCGCGACACGGCAGGCGACCAGGCCGACGGGACGCGCGGCCGCGGCCTTTATGCGATAGAAGGCTCATCTGTATCAATCTCGCGCGCCGTGTTCGAGCGCAACCGCGACGCAGCGGTGCTCGCGGCCAGGTCGACTGCGGCGGAACCGCTTGCGATCTCGCTTGAAGATGTCGTCGTGAGAAACACGCAGTCCGAGGAAGCGAGCACAGATTTCGGGCGCGGGCTGGAGATTGGCGACGGCGTCAGGGCCACGGTCAGGCGCGCCTTGATCGACCGAAACAGGTCCGAGGGCATCATTGCGGGCGTGTCGTCGCCCGCCGCCGATCCGCCCGTGGTCCGTCTCGAAGATGTGGTCATCCGGGGCACCCGGGCGCGCGAAAAAGACGGCACGCTTGGGAACGGCCTGACGGCATTCGATGGCGCGCAAGTGACCGGCGCCCGCGTTCTCCTCGAAGGCAACCGGACCGCCGCCATCCAGGCGTACTCGACATCAAAAGAGACCGCCGGCACGTCGGTCGATCTCACGGACGCGGTCATCCGCGACACGCTTGCCCAGGAGAACGGCGGCCTCTTTGGCGTGGGCGTGGACGCCAACGAAGGTTCGACTGTCACACTCGCTCGAACGCTTTTGGATCGAAACCGCGGGGCGGGCCTGGGTGTCGAAACCCTTCCCGGCCTCGACTTCCCCGCCCTGCTCGCGTTGTCCGATTTGGTCGTGCGTGACACGGTCCCCGAGGACTTCGAACCTCGCAACGGTTTCGGCTTGGCGGCAATAAACCGGGCAAGAGTGACCGCCCGCGGGTTGCTGATCGAGCGCGCCTCGGGCGCCGGGGTGACGGCGTACGTGACGGAGACGACTGGGGTGACCGCCCCGTCATTGGATCTTTCGGACCTCGTGGTCCGCGACATCTTGCCGCATCCGGACAGTCTCGATTACGGGCACGGCATTGAGGCCTACGACGGCGCAGCCATAATGCTCGCCCGCGCAGTAGTCGAGCGCGCAAGGAAACGCGGCATATACCTCTACGGGACGGGGACGGACCGCCCGACGCTTGACGCGGAAGACCTCGTGATTCGCAACACCGAGGGCCAGGAGAGCGACGGGACGTACGGGACGGGTCTCGAGATCGGCGCCGGCTCGTCGTGCAGGGTCACGCGGGCGATAATCGAGCGGAACCGCACGGCCGGGATCTTCGCCTGGACGCTCGACACGCCCGGGACGGCCGAGATCTCCGATGTTCTGGTGCGCGACACCAGGAGCCAGAGCGCCGATCTTGACCACGGCACCGGGATTGACATCGTGAACGGCGTGAACGCCACCATCGACCGTGCGGTGGTCGACCGGAATCGCGACCTGGGTATCGTCACAATCGCCGCCCCGGACACGCCACCCCCGACGCTGGCCGTTCGCGACGCGGTCATTCGCGACACCGCGTTTGCCGAGTGCGCGTTGATCCCGGAGGGGGCAAACGGCTCGTGTGTGCGCGGCGGCGTGTCATTCGGCGGCGGCACCGGGCTGGGGGCGTACGAGAAAGCCTCGGTGGCCTTCGAACGCTTCCTGATAGAAGGCAGCGCCCAGTGCGGCGTACAGCTCGCACGCGAGGCTCTTGTCACCGCGTCGCACGGAGACATCGCCGGCAACGCCATCGGCGTGAACATCCAGACGGAGGGATACGACTGGACCACGATTCTCACGCCCACCGTCCGCGTGCACGACAACGACACCAACGTCGACACCCGGGACCTGCCGGTGCCCGAACCCGCACCTCTGCCGGAGTTCTGAAGGTACGAACGTCTTCGCGCAGCCATTCACCGGCGGTTGGGGGCCGGGTTTCCTGAGACGCCGCGTCGCTTCGTCGTCGGACGGAGCACCTAAGTACAGCTTCCCGCAAGTTCGTACCCACCTCGCCGGCCCCCGCCCGCGACTGATACCTCGCGCGGGGCGACCGTTTTGTCTTGAAGCCCGCGTGTTTTCGCGGTATTAGTGAGCCATGGCACATCGCATGACAAAGATCGTCGCCCTGAGTCTGTTCGCCGTTGCGCTGCTCGCACCCGCCGTCGCCTCGGCCAACGACGCCGACGTGCTTCCGCAGGGCATCTTCAAGGTCGGCCAGTCGGTTTCGTACGACTGGGCGACGGACCAGTTCAAGCCGGTGTTCGGCGCGGGAACGTGGCCGGTGACCAAATGGTACAATATCACTGTGTATCTCTCGGACCTCTCGCCCGACGCGGCGAAAAGCCTCGACCGGTTCTGCGGCAAGGACCCCGCGACCGGCAAGAACAGGTGCATCGTAGGCACAACGGATTTCGAGCTGCTCGAAAGCGCAATGAAGCTCAACACCAACGTCATGTACGGCATCACCGACCGGCTGTCGGCGGGCTTCATAATCCCGTACGTCTACGCCATGGGCAGCGCTTCACTCGAGGTCTCCGGCTCGAACATGGGGATACACTACAAGGACAGGGAGAAGAAAATCATCGACCCGAAACAGCCGATCGCCCCCAAATCTTCGAGCTTCCCGGGCGTGACGCGGACGATCAACGCCGACGACGTCGTCACAATCCTCTCCGACCCGGCGTTCGGTTTCGAATACGAGGACCCGTTGGGCCT
This sequence comes from Deltaproteobacteria bacterium, assembly GCA_016218965.1. Lineage (GTDB taxonomy): Bacteria > Myxococcota > SpSt-1050 > SpSt-1050 > JACRCP01 > JACRCP01. Next base: position 4,066 of record JACRCP010000214.1, read on the forward strand.
CCACCAGGGCTGGTACCTGGGCGACATCATCTTCGGCGGCCGGTACCTCATCCATGAGCGCGACTGGTGGAAGACGGCCGTGACGCTCTTCTTCATCACCCCTACCGGGAAGCAGAAGAACTACAACTACCTTTTTGACCCCGCCAACGGCGACGGCCAGCTCGACGTGGGCTTCTGGTCGAACAACGACTTCATCGTATCCAAGAAGAAACACCTTGCATTCACGTTCAACTTCACCACGGGCTACACCACGCAGTTCCCGCAAACCAAGCATTTCCGCGTGGGGAGCATCTCGCGAACGGCATGGAACGAGGACGCGCAGACCTACGACCCCGAGGACAAGGTCGAGAACCCGCTGCCAATCGGCTCCAAGGCGTCCAGCCTCCTTGATCTCCGGCGCGACATCGGCGACAACCTCGACTTCTACGGCGGCTTCAAGTGGGAGATCACGCCGTGGCTCATCCTGAGCCAGGAGTTCTATTACTACTACAAGTGGCGCGACATGTTCGAGGTCGTCTACAACCCGATGAACTGCGAGCTTGTGAGCCAGTACGACCACGACAACCGCAGCGCCAAGTACTGCAACGAGCCGGGCGCCGACCACAACCTCGCCAGCATCCAGACGCACCAGCTCTCGCTCCAGACCGACCGCGAGGAGCTTCTGAGCACCACCACTCTCACGTTCTCGACACTCCCGTTTGTGGAGTCCGGGAAGTTCCCGGTCCCGTTCTTCCTGACCGCCGGCTACAAACACTCGCTCGCGGGCAAGAACATCGAGCAGGCCAACGCCGTGTTCATGAACCTCGACCTCATCGGGTCCATCTACATGTTTGACGAGGACTTCGAAAAAAAGATGGAGGAGCAAAAGAAGCAGGCCTCGATGGGCGGGGGAATCGGGATGAACTACAGCCTCGCCAACCAGGCGATGACGAAGTGAGCGCCGAGGGCAATGCACAAGATCGCCGTCATCGGCGGGGGGAGCACGTACAGCCCCGAGCTGATGGAAGGTCTCATTGACCGGGCCGCGGAGCTTCGCATAGGCGAGGTCGTTTCCCACGACACCGACTCGCGGCGCCTCGGGGTGGTCGGGTCGCTCTGTGCCCGGATGTGCCGTGCGGCGGGCGATCCTTTCAAGTTTGCGCTGACCACCGACCCTAGAAAGGCAGTCTGCGGAGCGGGGGTCATCTTCACGCAGATCCGCGTCGGCGGCCAGCAGGCGCGAATTCTCGACGAGAAAACCGGCATGAAGTTCGGTCTTGTCGGCCAGGAAACCACCGGCGTCGGCGGGTTCGCAAAGGCATTAAGGACCATCCCCGCGGTGCTCAGTATCTGCCGCCTCGTCGAAAAGCTCGCCCCCCGGGCGTGGATGATCAATTTCACGAACCCTTCGGGGATCGTGACCGAGGCCGTCCTCCGGCACTCGGGCGTGCGCTGCATCGGTCTGTGCAACATCCCCGTCAACCTGCGCATCGACATCGCCTCGGCCCTCGGCGTCGCTCCCGAGTCCGTCTCTCCCGACTACGTGGGCTTAAACCACCTCGCCTGGGTCCGCCGCGTGTTCGTGGACGGCCAAGACGTCTCACGGCGGCTGTTCGACTCCCGCCTCACACCTCATGCCTCACGCCTCCGCGGCCGACCCGCCAACATACCGGACATGGACTACCCCCCCGCCCTTCTTCGCGCACTTGGCATGTTCCCCGCGTACTACAACCGGTACTACTACATGGAAGAGTCCATGAAGAGGCTTGCGCGCCGAAAGAAACTGACCCGCGGCGAGGAGGTCCTTGCGATCGAGCGGAGGCTCCTTGAGATGTACGCGAATCCGAAGCTGAACAGGAAGCCGGCGGTCCTTTCAAAACGCGGAGGCGCGTACTACTCGAAGGCGGCGCTCGACGTCGCGTCGGCCCTGTTGAATGACTCGAACGATACGCAAATCGTCAACGTGCAGAACCACGGGGCCATCGAGTGTTTTCGTGACGATGCCGTGGTCGAGGTGCCTTGCAAGGTTGGGAAGACCGGAGCGAAACCGATACGCATCGGGGACGTCGGGCCGCACATCCTGGGGCTGATGCACCACGTGAAGGCGTACGAGCAACTGACAATCGAGGCGGCGCTCACTAGGTCGTACGACAAGGCGCTGCTAGCCCTGCTCACGCACCCCCTGGCGGGCGGGGCCGAAAAGGCGCCCCGGGTGCTAGACGAACTGAACCGCGTGCATCGCCTGAGACTGCGGTAGAGGAGGAGAAATCATGGCAAAGCTGGCGATCAACGGCGGTCCGGTGTTCCGAAAGAAACCCTTCCCCGCCTGGCCGCCGTACGACGACCGCGAGCGGCGGTATCTCTTGCAGGCGCTCAAGGAACGGAGATGGGGCGGCTACCCGGCACCCAACAAGCGCGCCGCCGCTTTCGCCGAAAAGTTCGCGAAATACCACGGCGCCAGGTTCGGGATCTGCTGCGCCAACGGCAGTGTGTCGCTCGAAATCGCGCTGCGGGCGGCCGGCCTTGCCGGCGGCGACGAGGTCATCGTGCCCCCTCTCACGTGGACCGCAACGGGGCTGGCGGCCGTGTGGCTGAACGCCGTCCCGGTTTTCGCCGACATCGACCCCGAGACCTACTGCATTGATCCGGCCGACATCGAACGGAAGATCACGCCAAAAACCCGGGCGATCATCTGCGTCCACCTCGGCTCGAACATGTGCGACATGGACGCGATCATGAAGATCGCCGGGGAGCGGAACCTCGTCGTCGTCGAGGACTGCGCCCACGCCCACGGCGGTTTCTGGAAGGGGAAAGGGGCCGGGTCAATCGGGCACTTCGGCTCGTTTTCGTTCCAGTCGAGCAAGCTCATGACCGCCGGCGAGGGCGGCATAGTCACGACGAACGACCCCGACTTCGCAGAGCGGTGTCACTCGCTCGTCAACTGCGGGCGCAAGGAGAAAGGCTACGATTCGTATGAAGGGCACCTGCTGGGATGGAACTACCGCATCACCGAGTTCCAGGCCGCCCTGCTCGAGGCCCAGCTCGAAAAACTGAAAAAGTTCACCGCCCTGCGCGAAAAGAACGCCCGATATCTTTCGAAGCTCCTGTCGGCGATCCCCGGAGTTTCGCTCCTTAGGCGCGACCCCCGGATGACAGTGATGCCCTGTTACCAGTATCTGTTCAGGTATCACGAGCACCAGTGGCGCGGGCTCACGCGCGACAGGTTCGTGGCGGCGCTCGCGGCCGAAGGGATGCACCACGTCGAGGGCGATTTCTACGTCCCCCTTTACCAGAACCCGCTCTTTTACGTGACCGCGAGGGACTACCCTGCGATCCGCGAGCGGTACGGCGAGATCCTCTACATGTCAAAAGACATCCGGTGCCCCGTCTCCGAGCACGTGGGCTACCATGAATCAGTCTGGGTGCACTACAGCCTGCTGATGGGGACGAAAAAGGACGTGGACGACGTCGCCGGCGCCATCAGAAAGATCCGCGAGAATCTGGGCGAACTGCTCGAAGGCGACACTGCGATCAAGAGCAGGTGGAAGAAGAAGTAACGGAGGTCGGAGGTCAGGGGTCACCCGCGGCCGGCCGCAAAACGCCTTCAGCCTTCTGCCTTCTTCTGCGCATGCGGATGCGCCTGGTCGTAAACCCTCATGAGCTGGTCGACCGTGACGTGGGTGTACCGCTGCGTGGTCGAGAGGCTGACGTGGCCGAGCAACTCCTGAATCCCCCGAAGGTCCGCGCCCGCCCCCAACATGTGCGTCGCGAACGAATGCCGGAGGACGTGCGGGCTGATGTTGCGCGACATCGCGGTCAAAAGCACGTACCGGTCGATCATACGCGCGACCCCTCGCCGCATCAGGCGCCCGCCCCTTTGGTTGAGGAACATGGCGTCACCCGAACCGGGCCGCGCCATCTTGGGGCGAACTTCGAGCCAGCGGCGGAGTGCCTCGTCGGCCTTGGAACCGAACGGGACGACGCGTTCCTTGGCGCCTTTGCCCAGAACGCGGACCGCACGGTACTCAAGATCCGCATCGCGCAGATTGAGACCGACGAGTTCGCTCACGCGGAGACCGCTTGCATACAGGATCTCGAGGATCGCCCTGTCCCGCGCGCCCGCCGGGGTGTCCGGCGGGGGCGCGGACATCAGGGCGCCCGCCTCGTCCACCGTGAGAAACTTCGGGAGCATCCTGGGCGTCTTTGGTGAACGAACCCCGTCAGCAGGGTTGTGCTCGATCAGACCGCGCCGGACGAGATACCGGAAATACATCTTGACCGCCGACAGGCGCCTGGCGTTGGACGCCGCCGCGTTTACCGAGAACCGCGACGCTACGAAGCCGCGGACGTGGACCGGCTCGATATGGCCCATGTCGCCAACGGTTTCGCAGCGAACGTTCTTGTCCGCAAGGAACGCGAAAAAAAGCCAAAGGTCCGCGCAGTATGCGGCGACGGTGTGTTTTGAAGTCCCCCTCTCGGCCTCCAGATACCGCCCAAAATCGGCGACGAGCCCGTCCATGCGCCGATTATGTCACAATCGCGCAGCACTCCAAATTTCCGGCGCGCCCCGGTGCGCGCGGGTGAGTCGCGCCGAATCGACTTCCGGCGGGACCCGCCGGCCCCAGCAAAACGGCCCGGGATGATCGCATCCCGGGCCGCCGAATCGATGGTTGGGCCGGTAGTCAGCAGTTGAAGATGTGCTTGAGCTCCTCTTCGACCGTCTCTTCCTTGACGTTTTTGGCGATCGAGAGTTCCTTGACCAGAAGCGTCCTGGCCGTGTCGAGCATTTTCCGCTCGCCGAACGAGAGCTCCTTGCCGTACTTGAGGAGGTAGAGGTCACGGAGCACCTCGGCGACTTCGAACACCGACCCCGTCTTGATCTTTTCCATGTACTCGCGGTAGCGGCGGTTCCATGTCTGCGAGTTGCCGATCGAGGTCTCCTTCTCCTTGAGGATATTGAACACCTCGCGGACCTTGTCCTTGGAGATGACCTGCCTGAGCCCCACGCTCCCGGCGTTCTTCATCGGCACCATTATCTTCATCCCGTTTTCCAGGATCCGGAGGATATAAAATATCTGCTTCTGCCCGGATATCTCCCTGGTCTCGATGGATGTGATCTCACCGACTCCATGTGCCGGATACACGGCTTTGTCGCCGATCCGAAACGCCAAGCTCGAATTCATCTTGCCTCCTGTCGCGGGTAGAGGGTGGACTTCAAGCCTCCGTAACTTACCACCGACACAGCCAAAATGTCAACACAAAAATGACTTCCCGCGTAAGGATTCAGTCTCGGATGGGGGGCGGCTTCCCCTGCGCGTCAGTTGCCGATGCGTCATCATCTAACTTCGCCCGGCGGTTGCCGCAAACATGCCGCTCCGGGACACCCGCCCCCCACCCAAGACTGAATGATCACCTTCCCGCGCCGAAAGAATTTGAATCCGGCTGCCCCTTCTGCTACAAACCGAAGTGGTCGCAACCCACGCGGGAGAGTGCTATGAAAAGGCCGGCTATCCTCTTGGTATTGTTTGCCTTTCTGGCCGGATGCACACGGGAGCCCGACACCGTCAAGATCGGGGTCATTGCGTCACTCACCGGCAACTATTCGGCATACGGGAAGCGCGCGTGGGAGGGGATCAAACTGGCGGTGCAGGAGATCAACCAGAAGGGCGGGTTGAGCGGCAAACGGATCGAAACGTACATCGAGGACGACATGTCGACGGGGCAGCCGGCGCTCGCCCCGCTCAACAAGTTCATGGACGTCGACAAGATCCCTGTCACGCTCGCCATGGTGCCCGGCCCGACGCTCTCGCTTCTGGCCAAACCGGCGGAACAGGGCAAGATGGTGCTGTTGTCGTCGCTCGCGCTGAGCACGGTTTCGCCGCAATCGGGCGAATATGCGTTCCAGGCGCTCTCGAGCGGAACGCTCGAGGCCATCATGCTCGGCAGACTCGCTGTCGAGCAGCTCAAGGGGAGGGATTTCGCGATCCTCTACAGCAACGATGTCTACGGCAAGATGTCGGCGGACGTCTTCAAGCGTTACGTCCTGGAACGCCGCGGCGCGATCGAGTTTTACGACTTTTTCCAGCCCGGCAGGCAGGAGTTCAAGGGCTACCTGGAGTCGATGCGCCAGCACGAGCCCGACGTCATCTACATGATCGGGAACGGCGCCGAGGTCGGCGCGTTCGTTTCGCAGGCCAGGGCGGCCTCGTTCACGCAACCCATCCTCACCAGCAACATGGCGGGGCCCGAACTTGTCGAGCGCGCGAAAAAGGCGGCCGACGGCGTGATATTCCTTGCCGAGGACCTTTCGCCGGCCGGAAAGGCCGAGGCGCCGGTTGCCGAACGCGACAAAAAATACCGGAACCTGGACACCTTCGCCGCCGAGGGGTACGACCTGCTGCACATCGTGGCGCGGGCGATCCAGATCGGCGGGGTATCGAGCGAGGGCGTCAAGAAGGGGCTCGAGTCGATCCGGAGCTTCGAAGGCATCAACGGGAAGATGCGAATCGGGAAGGGGAGCGAGCGGCCCGATCAGCGCCCGCCCATGACGATCAAGGACGGAAAGTTCATTCCATTCGAGCCGGGGGGAAAATAGCGACCTCTCGACTCAATACCCCTTGGGCGAGCCACAGCTCTCCTCAGGAAGGTCCGAGCAAGTCACCCCCAGCACGAAGGGCATCGACGACTGCTCCGCCGCAATCGCCGGGGTTGCGTACGTTTTTCGCCTGTGCCTCGCAAGAACGCCGCGGAACTGCCGGCGCTTCTCTTTTCGGGGCCTCGGCCTTGGCCTCATCGCGTTCCTCGGGCGATCACTTCGTAACCTCGAACGCGCCAGACGCCGCCGGGCCCCGCTCGTGATCGATGTACACGTTCACGGACCACGAACCCGCTATCGCTTGGCTCGCGACGTAACTCCCCGCCACGGGGAAGGCCGCCTGCAACAAGGACAAGCCCGTCGCCGGATCCTGCACGAGTTTTTGAACCTCGACGGGTACCTTCCGGCCTTCCAGAACGACCTTTTGGGCCTTAACGCCAACCGAGCGCCTAAGCGCAGGTCCCGGCGTTTCGAACGGCGTTTCAATCTTCTGGTAGCAGCTCCCGTCCGGCGCCAGTATCTCGATGGTCTGGAGGTGTACCCCCTCGAGCGGAAGCCAGCTTGTACAAAAGAAAACGTCTTTCATCGAGTCGAGCGGGAACTGCGCTGACGGTTCGTGCTCCGGCGATCCGCAGGGCCCTTTTCCGATGGAAAGACCGACGAGCGGGACGTCCACGACTCTCGGCCCGAGGACTTTCGAAAGGGGTTGTGCAACTTCCGCCGGCAATCCCGGGATGGCCGGCGCCCACACCGGCGCGGACCTCGGCACAGCCGCGCGCCCCTTGCGCGGAGACCCTGCGGCCGCGATTGACATCGCCAGGAATAATGCGGCAGCTGCGGCCGCGCAACCGGTGATTTTGCTTCTCATGGCTGCCTCCCGTCAGTACGAACCGGTGAACGGGGTCGTGAACTTGAAAATCGAACCGCCCAGGGTCCCGGCAACGACGCCGATGGAACCCGCGGACGTGTCTCCACCCGGCGAGCCCACGGCACTCCCAAGCGTCTTGAAATACTGCACCGAGCCGTCCGAATACGCCAGTTGATAGAGCTTGCCGTCGCTCGACCCGACATGAACCGTGTTCTGGCTTGTGGTGACGAGCACCGCCGAAGGCCCCGTGACATTCACCGCCCATGTCTGGGTGGCGTACGTCCCAACGTCGGCGATTCGATAGACCTTCCCCGCGCCGGAAAACGCAAAGCCGTCGGTTGTACGCTGTAACTGGCTAAACGAGTTGCCCGCCCCCGCACCCGTGTCCCAAGTCCAACGCTGGGAGTAGTCGGAGGTGTTGAGCGAGTAGACTATCCCGCTTCGCGCCGGGAACGAGACGTACGCCCGGCTCGTGCCGCTGAACATCCCGGCCGCATCGAGATCGCCGTAGTTGTACGAGCCGAGGAGCGCACCGTCGCTCAGGAGGTCAAGGACCCACAACGAAGGCTGGTTGCCGGCCGCCCCGGCGTACGACACAACGAAGAGCTTGTCGTGGATGAAGTCCATGGCCGGCGGCGCGACCATGATGTCCACGTTGTTGCCGCCTGACTGGTTGAACGTCCACACGATGCTCCCGTCGGTGGCGTTGAGCGCGTAGACCTTGTTGTTGGTGCGGCTGATGGCCGTGTCGTTCCTGGTCACGAAGTAGATTAGGTCGTACGTGTACTTGGCCTTGAAGGCCGTCGACGCGAAGTTGCGCGAGTGGATTATGGGCGCGGCCATGATGATGTCCGTCGGGTTGGTGCGAAGATCTCTCGACCACACGACCTGCCCGTTGGAGGCATTGATCGCGTACCCGTATCCGTTCTGGGCGCCGGTGAAAATCCACGGCCCCTGCCCCGTGCTGAGCGTCGTCACCGTCATCTTGTTCTGGATCGCCCCGCCGATGTCCGACGGCCGCCACAGTTCGTTGCCGGTGAACGTGCTCAACCCGTTGACGTACCCGAGGTTCGAGGCCGTGTACACACCCACACCGGGATTCACCGTGGGCGTGAGCATCGTCGCCACGCCGATGCTGTATGACCATTTCGGATTCGGCTCGACGCCGCTCGTGGGCATCCCTTTGAGGCCGTTGGACGACGGCACGTCGCCCGATGCGTAGATGAAGTCGGCGTCGTGGTTGTGGATCTTGTAGCAGTACTTCAGCCCGTTCGTAAGCCCCGAGTTCTGGTATGAGGTCACGAGGCTCCCGTTCTTGTCGGCATACACGACGGTGGCGTTTCCGATGGTGTTCCCCGCGGTGTACTCCCTGCCGTCCTCGGGGCTGGTGTCCGGGGGCGTGCAAGTCACGGCATCCCCGGTGACCCTGAGGATGAGCACCCCGTCGTGCGTCGCGGGGTTGGTCCAGTTGAGCGTGACCTTCGCGTTTCCGGAAACCGCCGTAAACTTTGTAACGTCGGGGGGCGTCGTCGCCACGACCACGGTCTCATACGTGTTCTTGTTGGTGGTGATGTTGAGCTGGTCAAGGAGGTCCACCCTGAAGGTGTACTCGGTGGTGGAAGCCGGGGTGGTGGCGGTCCCAACCTGCGCGAACGTCACGGGGAAGTCGCAACTCTCCCCGTTGTCTATGTAGCAGGAAGCGCCCGGCGCGTCCCACCTCAGACCTGTGCGGGTCCACGTGCACCCGACCGTCGGGCACGTCACGTTCGCCGTGCTTGGCGTCTGCCATATGGACGAGTCCGGGTTGTTGATCGTGACCCTCTTGATCCCGACCGAGCTGTCGTTGGTCACAGTCCACGTCACGGTTTTGTTCGTCGTGTTCCGCAGGACTGACGACGGCGCCGAGGTCACGCTTGTGCTCGAGATCTGCCCCGTGTCGGACGCTGCGGTGTTCGTCTGGAGAGGACCGTCGGCGGTGGCATACCCGGTGTAGTAGTACGTCTGCCCCACCGAGCCCGTTATTGTGAAGGTCCACTCGAATGGGACCGTGTAGCCCGGCAGGAGCTCGTCGGCGCCCGCAGGGGACGGACCCGAGACGTATGTTGAGGTGGCCGTCCCGAACTTGCAGAGCTGAGACCCGCAGGCGCTCGTGGGGACGATGTTGGTGAGCGTGGTCGAGCCTGCGTTTGTTACCTGCATCGTGACGGTCACCGTGTCGCCCGAAAGGATGGACGCCGGCTGCAGGCTCATCGTCGCCGTGAAGTTGCCGATGGAGACCGTGTTGCTGGTCATCTCGGCCGAGGACGCCGCGCCGTTTGAGGCGCTCCCCTTGAAGAAAACGTTGCCGCTTGCGGTGGCGTTGCAGGTGTAGCCAAACTGCCCGGAGGCGCCGGCGGCCAGGTTAAGCGTCGCGGGGGAAGGCGAGGAAAGCGTGCAGGCGCCCGTGTCGCCGGTGAATACGCCCAGAGTCGGCGCGATCGTGTTCTGCGTCGCGCTGCTCCGGTTGGTGACGCTCATTGTGACGTTAATGTCCGTCCCCACGGTGACGGTCAAAGGGCTCGCCGAGACGGATGCTTCAAGCGACTTCACGGCCCAGGACGGCTTGGTGGTGGCGTTGGCGTTGTTGCTGGTCTGAAGACACGCGGGCGGCCCCAGGTTCTTCGTGGCCCGGACGCGAGAAAACGTGTCGGTGAAATCGGCGGCGGCCGGGGCGGGGATGTGGCGTATCGTGAACTCGCGATACGAACCGGGCGCTATCGGATCGACGTCGCAGGTATTCGATATGAACCTGACGACGGTGGCTGTTTCCCTGGTCACCGTCCATCCCGGCGACTCGCCGCTTGTGATGTCCTGGACGGTGGCGTTGAAGGTGAAAACGACATTCTTCATGGACTCGGTCGAGGAGGCCGAGTTTACGACCCTGAACTTGAGCTCGCTCTCGACGGCCATCACCGTGTAGTCCTTTGAATCCGCGGTGAGATAAACGTCGAAGGAGATTGCGGCGGACGCGACCGCCGGCATTGTCAGCAACACAACGACGATGCCAACCACAATGATCGTCTTTCTCATGGCTCCCTCCACGGTGCCATAATACCATATCCGAAAGCGTTCGTGCAGTTTCTCCTTCATCCCGGCGAGAGGCCTACGGTCTTGACCCTAACTGCTTTCCCTTGTCGCCTGTGATATACTCTGTCGGAAAGGGGGCAGTCGTGGAGGGTGGACAGTGGGCTACGACGGGGACAGGGTGCAGTCGTTCCTGCGGAAATTCATTGCCGCGTGCCACGCGCAACTCGCCGCCGCACTCGCCAGCATCCACGACCAGGCGCCCGTCAGCTACCTCCGGGCGCGGGGACTGGCCGAGCGCCCGCTCCTCGAGAGATTCGACGTCGGCTATTTCGAGGAACTGCCGATGCACGGCACCACGAGCCCCATGGTGGCTGACCTCGAGCGGGAATACTCCGATATTCTTCCTTTTCTCACGAAGCACTCACACGCGAGGCAGTCGCTCGATTCCGCCGGGCGCGGCGCCATCCCCTGCATCTACGGGCCCGCGGGGAACTTCCTGTTCCGCCGTAGACTCATCTTCCCGATCTACGGAATTGACGGGTCCGTGTTAAACGTCTACGGGCGGACCATCGAGGAGGACAGTCCCTTCAAACACCTGTACGGCTCTGCGAGATGGAACTGGTACAACATCGGACGCCCCGAGATCGCGTCAGCAAAGGCCCTCGTCCTCACCGAATCGATCGTGGACGCCCTCACGTTTGTGCACTGCGGGATCCCGACGGTGACCTCGCTGTGCGCAGGCCCGTACCGCTACGGCCCGAACATCGCGCACGATCAGCGGGTCGAGTTCATGAACGCAGGCCTCGTCGAGCAGCTGAAGGAACAAACCGGGGTCCATACCATTTACATCTGTTTCGACAAGGACGCGAATTTCGCCGGCGACATCCAGGCCGTTTCGCTGGCCAAGATACTCGCCGAGTCGGGTTTCGACGTCAAGCTCCTCCACCTGCCGCCCAACGAGGATCCGAACTCCCTGTTCACGAAGTCCGGCGACACGCAGTCGCAGCGCAGGGCGCGATTCCTCGATTATTTCACGGACATGATGGGCGGCGCCGGCGATTTCATCATGGAAGAGGCCCTTCTGGAGCTCGAACGCCTCAATCTCAACCAGGTCCAGATGAGGGCGGTGAGGCAACTCCTGGCGGCCGTCGGACAGTACTACAGCCGGTCCGACGAACGTCTGTTCGACGTGACAGTGGAGCGCCGGGCGGACGTCCGGGACGCCCCCCGGGAAAGGGAGTAGAAAAACGGGAACAGATGCTCAGCCGGTTCACAGGCCACCTGAGGGGCAGATTCGCGCATCTTTCCGCCGCGTGCGTGCTGGTCGCCGTCGGTTTCGCGATCCTCCACCACCGGCTTGAGACCGCGGAATACCGCTACGAGATCCGCCTGCACTTGATCGCCTACCACGGGCTCTCGCAGGCGTTCCTCATGCAGTTCCCCCCGCACCGCAGGGCGGCGATCATCGAGTACAAGCGGAACAAACTGAATTCGGCCTACACCCAGCAGTTCTGGACTCATGTCGCGGAGATGAAGAGCCGCGAGGTGCTCTCGGCCGCCTTGGAGCATATGGAACCCGCCCACCGCGCACTGTTGAGCGGCGGACTGGATGAGGCCGGACAACTGACCGGCGCGTCGAGGCACCTCGAACTGGAGCGGGACGGGAAATCCGAGATCCTCGTAATAAGGGCGCGGCACACCGACCCCGGCACCGCCGCGGATCTCGCCGAGAGCGTCGTCGCCTCGTACGGGGCGTACCACGCAAGGCGCCGGATGCGCGATCGTGAATATGCCGTCGCGTACCTCAAGGAGACCTACGAAAGGCTCGAAGCCGATCTCGCGGAAGCGCTTTTCGACCCGAATCCGGCGGACGGGCCGCGCGACGTGAAGGTCTCGGAAGAGATGATGTCACAGCGCGTTTCGCACATGCTCGATCTGCACGACCGCGCCACGATGGAACGGATCGAAGCGGAGTCCGCGGTACATGTTCCTTTGGAACAACAGCAACTGACGAGGGCAATCGAGTGCCGGCAGGAACGCGCCGCGTTCGAGGGCGCCCGCACTACGTATCTCGAACGGCACCCCGCATTTTCACGGACGAAAACGGCCCTCGACGAGTGCATCCGCCGCATCGACGAGGAGTTCGAAGGGGAGAGGCTCGCAATGGAGGAGCGTGCGCGCGTCGCCAGGCTCAAGGAGCACGGATACCGCGCCGCGGCCCTCGCGTACTCCGAGGAGGTCGAGCGCCTCCGGCTGTCGGCGATTGAACAGCGCCCAAGGGAAAAGGAGATCGCGGTGGTCCGCGACAACACCGAGGCCGCGTTGAACCGCTACCTCAACGTTCTGCACGACGACCGCGCCTTCCAGCCCGTGTTCAGGGTGCTGGACCGCGCACCCCGGGAAAGGCCCCTCCCCTGGGGCACGTGGGCCGCGGTCGCGATGCTGACCTTCGGGAGCGCCGGCGCGGCCGGCGGTCTCCTGACCGCGCGATCGGCAATCAGGCGGCGGGCCTCGGGCGCCGCAGAGATCGAGCGCCTGGGCGCCTCGGTAATCGCCGAGATCCCGCCGGCGGGGCACGGCGCCCGCCGCATCAAACGGATGCTGGGGATGATTGACCTGTACACCCACGACCGGCCGGCCTCGGACACGTCGGAACGGTTCAAACATCTGAGAACCCGGCTGATGGCCGACCTGCCCGGTCCGGGCCCCGCCGCCATCAGCATCACCAGCTCGGTCCCCGGCGAGGGAAAGACGTTTTGTGCCATCAACACCGCCATCGCCTTCGCCGCCGCCGGCGCGCGAACGCTCGTCGTGGACGGCGACCTGAAGGCCGCGCGCGCCACCGCGGTGTTCGGCCTCGAGGACGAGTTCGGACTGAGCGACATCGTGTTCAACAACGCGACCCCCGAAGGAAAGTGCCGCTCCACCCACATTCGGTCGCTGTCGGTGCTCCCCGCCGGCACGGTACAGGGGATATACAGCATCGACCCCGACCGCGTCGCCTTCCTGCTTCGCGAACTGAAGGGGTCGTTCGATCGGATCATCATCGATCTCCCTCCGCTTGGCGCAAGCTCCGACCCGCTGCTCGTCGGTTCGGTCACCGACGGGGTGATCCTGGTTGCGAAAAAAGGCCATGTCCCGGTGCACGTCCTGAAAGAGTCCGTCAGGCGGCTGGGAAAACGGCCGATCCGTTTCCTGGGGACGGTGCTCAACTGGTCGGGGCTCGCGTCCGGCTACTTCGCCGAATGACCCCCTCGCGGCGCAGGCCGGAATTCTCCGTATCCGAAGAGCGCACCGTACTGCGGGTTGATGCCCGGACAGCAATCCGACCAGCGGCAGCGTGGGGCCCCGGGACAGGGGGCTCGTTCCTTGTGTTCGTGGCCCTTCCTCAACCAGCCTATGTGATCGTCGCGTTGGGCGCCCGAAGCCGCGAGTGCGGCGGCGCGGGCCGCCGCGTCCCGGAACAGGCAGGGCGGCAGGAAGCCGATCGCGGCGTTTGCATAGACCCCGGAGAGTTCGATCGCCCGGGCGAGACGGCCCAGCCTGCAGGCGTATCCGCGGAAATCGGCCGGATACGACGTCGAGGGCCGCGCGTCGGCCACGGGCAGGAAATCCACGCCGAGCCGCGAGCGGGCGAAACTCCCGAGCTCGTCGACGCGGTCCTGGTTTGAGACGGTAAGCGTCGCGCAGTACGACACCATATCCACGCCCATTGCGCGAAGGTTGTCGACGCCGGCGATCGTTTCGGCGAATGCCCCGTGGCTGCCGGCCACGAGATCATGGGTCGCGGCGTCCGGGCCGTGGATCGGGATCCTGAAGGCCCCGAACCCTGCCCGCATCAGGTCGCGCGCCACGCCCGCGTCCGAGAGCGTGCGCCCGTGGGTCCAGAGGTCGAGCCTGCGATAGCCGGCGCGCCGGGCGATCTCCGCCATTTCCAACAGATGGGGGCTCTCGGCCGGTTCGATCGTGGTGAACTCGAAGACGCCGCGCCGCTTTGTCCGCGCGGCAATCGTCTCGAGCGCGGCGGCGAACCCCCCGGCCGTGTCCAGCGGCACCGGGAGCCCGTGGCGCGCGAACAGCGCCTTCGGCGTGCAGAAAATGCAGTGGTTGCTGCACCAGTTCCGCGGCGCCGCGCTGACGTTCCCCGTAGCCGGGTCGAGCGTGAATTCGACCTCCGCGGGCGGCCGCGTAAGCGTCAATTCCAGGCCGCGGTAGCCGACGAGCACGTCAAGCCGCGCCGGGGTGTGTGTTGATGCGTTCCGGACCGCCTCCAACCCCGCCGCGCGATCGAACACGGATCTCGCGGGGTCGGGCACCAAGAACGTCACCTGCCGCCCGCCGAGCGCCGCCGCGAACTCGATCATGGCGCGGACCTCCGCCGCCGATCGCCCCGCCGGCGCGCGGATCTCCACGCGGACCCCGGCCCGCCGGAGGTTCCGGGCACCCGCGACCGCCTGTCCGAAGGACCCCGGCGCGCGGGTGAACGTATCGTGGGCTTCGGCGGTCGTGCCGTGGAAGGAGATCGACACGGCGGCCACGCGCGACGCGGCGGCCCTTCGCGCACATTCCGGATATGCGAAGGCCCGCCCGTTGGTGAAGAGCGTGACCGCGCACCCGCGACCGGCCGCCCTGCGCGCGATGTCGAAGATCGCCGGCACGAGAGTGGGCTCGGCGCCCGTGATCTGCAGGATGTCGCCGGACCGGACGGCGGGCAGCACGGGGCGCGCGGCTTTTCCGATGCTCGCGCCGCACACGCGGCACCGGTTGTTGCACGGCCCGCGGATTGACAGGACGTGCCGGACCGGGATCGAAGCGGGCGTGCGCACTCTTTCAGTCGTGGTCAATGTTGAGGGGTTTGCCGGGGAGCGCGACGGGGGCGCCGACCGGCGCGGCGGTGTCAAGCGCGTAGACACGGACCGAGTCGTCCCCGGCCGCCGCGACGTAAAGGCGGTTGCGGTCCCCGTCGACCGAGAGCGAAACGGGCCTGCTCCCCGCCGTCATGTTGATAGACCCGATGTTCTGCATGCTGGACGCGGTGTACATCGTCACGAGATCGTCGCCGGCATTGGCCGTGTAAAGCGTTCCGCCGACCGGGTCGAGCGCCATGTACCCGGGCGTCCTCCCGGCGGGGAACGGCGAGCCGGGCAGCTGCACGAGATCATCCATGCCGTACGCAGTGACGTTGTTCGAGTACGCGTTGGCGATATAGAGCCTCCGGTCGGGCGAGTCGGCCACCAGCGACACGGGCCCCTCGCCCGTGGGGAGCCTCTCGGGACGAAGCGTCCACTGGTCGGGCCCGAAAACCTCGTACACCGCCACGTCATGAGAGCCGCCCTGATTCAGGATGAACGCACGAGACTCGTTGTCGTCGATGGCCATGGCCAGCGGGCTCTGGCCTGCGCACACGAACGGCGAACCCGCCACCTGCGTCATCGTCCCCGACTCGTAGACGTTGAAATCGTGGCTCGCGTTGTTGACCACAATGACCAGGTTGTGCCTGCGGTGGATCGCGACATGCGCCGGCATCTGCCCGGCGGCGTACGGCGAACCGGGGAGCTGTGTCATCCCCACGGTTTCGAACGCAGAGAAGGTGCCCCTCTGCTTGTTGGATGTGTAAAGCCTGTGTTTCTGCCCCTCGGCCGCGACCCACGAAACGCCGTTGCCGGCGAGATCCAGCGTCCCCGTCACGCCTCCGCCGAGGTCGTCGGCATCGAGCACGGCCACCGCGTCGCCATCGAGCAACACGTAGACCTTGCTCTCGGGCCACGTCGCGGCGCCGCCCCCGTCGTCCCCCCCGCCGCCGTCCGCCGTCTCTCCGTCACCCTGCTCCCCGCCGGAGTCGCCCTGAGCGTCGGCGCCGCCGGGAACGCCCGCATCGCCCGCGCCGTCGCCACCCCCGCAGGCCGCGAGAACTGCCGCGAACACCGCGGAAAACACCGTGGAAGAGGCGAAAAACCGAGGCCGGAGCCGTTCCATCTACTTGGAAACCCTTGTGACGACCCGGTCGCCGATGTAGAGCTCGCGCAGGGAACTCGAGATCATGCCTGTCGACACCTTGTCGCGCGCATCGACCACTAGCACCGTCCCCACCTCCTCCCACGGGAGGCCTTTCACCTCGCGGTATTCCTCGAACCTCCCCTCGGCAGGCAGCGAGTCGCCCGTCCGCACGACGTGGAAGACGTTCCCCTCGGTGATGCCGTCGTCCCTCCCCTTGTCCACGAACACCATCTGATGCTCGCCGGAGATCCACCGGTCCTCGACCGCGGTGTGCAGAATGATCCCCGATACCGCCGCCGTCGAAGGCAGCACCCTGATCTTGCGGTAGTTGTCATCGACCCACGGAATGGCATGGAACCCGCGCGAGATTGGCCGGAACGCCACGAACACCTGGGCCGTGGCGACCTCCTTGTCGACCTTGACGACCTGAACCCCGCCCGCGATCTCGACCTGGTAGCCGGCGATCTTTTTCCCGTCGGGGTACATTACCGCGCGCGCCTTTTCGTAGATCATGAACCGATCGCCCAGCCGGACCCCGCTTATGTCCTTGAACCTCAGGTACATGTTGTCGAAAAGCGAGAGCATCATTTTCTCTTCGAACGAGGCGACGATCTCGCCCGCCTTCTCGATGTCACGCGATGACACGAAGCTGTCTCGGCGGGCGTATGTGACGGGAGGGTTCTTGTCGATCTTTCCAGCGGTCTCGACTCCCGTCACGTCTTCGGGCAACTCCAACCCCTCGGTGCCCCCGTGGGAAACCGGCGGCAGTTCCCTGCCCCCGACCTCGTACGGCATCTCCTCGCCCGACGGGTAAAACCGGATGTCGCTTCCGGGGTAGATCCAGTGGGGGTTGCTGATCTGCGGGTTGAACGACCACAGCTTCGGCCAGTACCACGGGTTGTTGAGGAAACGCGACGAGATGTCCCAGAGGGTGTCGCCTTCCTTCACGGTGTACATCTCGACCTTCTGGCCCTCGACCTCCATACCCGTGCCTTGCGCCGTGTCCTTGGGCGGGGAATCCGGTTTCGCCGGGCCGCCCGGTTTCACGTCCGGCGGCTCAGCCCCCTTTCCGGGCGTCATCTTGGGCGGCTCGGCCGCCGCCCCGGGGTTCATGTCCTCGGGCCCGGCGCCGGCAAGCAGAAACGCGGCAACAACGGTCGCGGCAAGCGCGGACCATCTGAAGGCTGTCGGCTTTCGCATGTAACCCTCCTTATCCTTTACGTATACCAGAAAACCCCCCGCTGCGACAACTGCCGCGCGATCCCTTTCACAACGTTCCCGCGGGGCCGCCCTTCGCGGACGCGGCCCGCGCCGGCATTCGGCCCTCACTTGAGTTTCGCGAGCTCCTTGCCGGCAAGGTCAGCGGCCTCCTGCCCGGCGAACACCTCCTTGACCTTTTCGAACATGATCCTGGCGCCCCGGATGTCTTTGAGCGCCTTCAGGCACATGCCTGCCTTGTACAATGCCATCGGCGCCTGAGCGGATCCCCCGAACTGTTCGGCGACCCTCGTGAACTCGGAGAGCGCTATGGC
Organism: Deltaproteobacteria bacterium; assembly: GCA_016218965.1. Taxonomy (GTDB): domain Bacteria; phylum Myxococcota; class SpSt-1050; order SpSt-1050; family JACRCP01; genus JACRCP01. Next base: position 22,103 of record JACRCP010000214.1, read on the forward strand.
GTACTCCTGGCGTTTGAAGTAGCAGTCGGCGACGTAGAACACGGCCTGCGCGGCCTTCGGGTGCGCACGATTGAGCCGCACGAAATCCTCGAACGTCACCACCGCGTTGCCGCAGTCGCCGTCATTGAACTGCTGGAGACCCTTGGCGTACAACTTGGCCGGGTCCCCCTCCTCGCGCACGATCGCCCCCTGGATGGCCGCCGGAACACCCAGGTTGACGGCGCTGTCCTCGTTGACCTCGGGCCCCGAATCGCCGAACGGGCGCTCGGCGGTGGAGGACGGTTCGGCGCCCTCGTTCCGCCCCGGCTTCTGCGGCGGAATCTCGTCCTTGACCTTGACCACCTTGAGCCTGGGGACCTTGAGCTCGGCAACCACGGGATCCTTTGCGCCTGCGCCCTCCGACGCGGCCTTTGAGGTCTTCTCGGCGGGCGACTTCCTCTCGGCGCGAAGCGCACTCAGGTCTTTTTCGATCGACTCCTGCCGCGCAGCGACGCGAGCGACGTCTTTTTTGAGCACCTCCAAGTCCTTCCTGAGTTGATCGTCCACGCCTGAGGTCCTGCACCCCGCCGCCGCCAGCGCGAAGAACAGGAAAAGCCGCACGACCCCGCTCCGCCGGGAAGAACGACTCCCGCTCGGCGGCAGTATGCCGCCTCGGGAGCCCAAGACCGCCCTTTCCAAAAACACACGATTCACGTGTTGATTGTACCCCCGCCCCCCGCCCCGTCAAGAAAACCGAACCCCTCCCTTTTTCTACTTCGTCCCGGGCGCCTTGGCTGGCGGGAATCCCCCTGGGGGGAGGACGGGGGACGTGGGGCTTTTGCCGGGGGTCGGCGGTTCAGGAAGGTCCTTGGGTTCCTCGACCTCCAGTTTGGTCTCCCCGGTGTAGGTGACGCCGACGCACGCCTGGGCCTCGAGCGCGAGCGCCTTGAGCCTTCCCCTGGCGATGTCGATCTTCTCGTACTCGTGCCGCGCGGACGCCATCTCCTTCTTGCCGAGATTCTCCCGTAGGGCGATCTCGGCCCGGCCCGTGATGAGCACAAGCTCCTTGGACGCCGCGAGCTTTTCGCTCACACAGTCGGCCTTCACGACATCTTTTTCCTTGCGCGCCTCGTCAAGCAACCCGAGGATTGACTTGACCACGTCGTCCCCGTGTTTCTTGACCTCCGCCGCGGTCTTTTTCATCTCGCCCTCGGAAACCGGCGCCGCCTCGGCCGGTTCCTTCTGCTTTCCCGCCGCAAAGGCCGTCGAACCCGCGAGCACCAGGACCATGACGACAATCACTTGGCGAGAGTACATGTCAATCTCCTTTCCATGTGTTTCCGGTTTCCGGCACCGGGCATCACCGGTGCCGCTCCGGACTCGCGCGGGCCCGGGAACGAACCCGGTGCAACCGCTCGGTAAAGCCGCCTTCTTTTTCGAAAACCGCAGCTTGTGCCGCGAGCTGGCGGTCCAGCAAACAACAGCAAAGATTCAAAAGGGAGAGTGCCGCGTTCGCAGCGAGGGCCGAAGAAGGTAACACGGACATGCACGGACCCTCACCGACCGACACGGACTCCGCCGCCCGCACATTCGTCCGTGCCCGTCCGTGTTCGTCGGTGTCAGTCAGCGTCTGCCCTGCCCTCGCCCGCCCGCGCTCCTCCTCAACCCACGCGCGCACGTCAGAAAGCGAGGCACAGCGCCTTTCCTTGAAACGCTTCATAACGGGATGTTCCGGTTCCAAGAGCGGCATCCCCCGCTGCCGAAGGAAGTCCTCGAAGTCAAGCCGAAAGCTCTTGAGCCGCCGGTATCCGCCGTGCGGCGGAATGAGCGCCTCGTCCGTCACGGACCCGGCGATAGGCTTTAGGTCGGCGGTCTTCACGTCCAAAAACCCCTTCGCACTGGTGTTTTCCTACATACACAAGAACGGGGCCCGTTGTCCAATGCAATTCGAATTTCCCGCGCCGCCGATAAGGGTGAACTCCGCAGAATGGTTCTCCGACAAGCCCCGATGCTTCTCGGGCGCGCGGTAGGCCTTCTCGAATCCGCCTCATCACCGGTCCCTCCCCTCTGCCGCACCCGACGTCAGGCCGCGTCGAACTTTTTCCCGACACCTCGCCGAATCTCGATTTCTCGGGGGGGCGCGCGACCGAGTCAGTTGCCGGCGACTTCTTGGTAACAGGCATCGATCTCCGCGTCGACGTTCGCGCAATCCACCGCCGCAATGCAACCGCTCAACTCCTTGACGGTGGCCGGGCACAGGCAGTTCATCGTGGCCGCGTTTCCGCTGTCTTCCATGTCCGCCCTGCACCACTCGACCGTCATGCCCGGATCGCACTCGGCGAGTTTCACGCACACGGTGTCAACGTAGGCCTCTGTTTCCGCGGTGTGGGGACATCCCTGGGATGCTCTTTCGCTGCACATGCTCCGGTCTTCGCAGTCCGTCATGTCGTAACACCCCAGCACGAATTCGATGTACGAACCGAGCAGCTTCGGAACCATGTGAATGCACTCTTCGACGCACCCCTCAAGATCGAAATCCGCCTCACCGCTGCACTCCTGATCGAGCAGGCAGACCGCCGGGCAGTCAACCTCGCCGCCGCACCCGCCGCTTCCGGCGTCATCTCTCCCGCCATCCTCTGCGTGCCGGCCATCGTCCTGGAACCCTCCGTCCCCGGGTTCTCCGCGGTCGCTGCTTGTCCCCGAGTCCGGCGCAGCCTCGCCGACATCGGCAACGCCCGCCGCCCCGTCACCCCCGAAGATGCCGGCGTCTCCGCCGCCGGCGGCTTCCACACACCGCCCATCGCGACACGTATGTTCGGCGGGGCAGTCGGCATCAGAAAAACAGTTGAACACCACTCCCACATCGCAACTGGACACGAATGCAACCATCGCGGCCACGGACAGCAATGCGACGACGAACCTCATTTGCACCTCCGAATTCGTGTTGCTCCTAGGGTTTGGCGGCCGGATCGAAGTGGCCCAGCGCCTTGTTGGCTGCGAACTCGATCCAACTCCCCTGCCTGTCCTTTTCGACGATCAACTCCGTGCACGAGGCGGCCTCGGTCATCCGCATCATCTCGAAGTAGCTCCGGTCGGCTTGCGGGTGCATTACCGACACCGTGTCAAAGACGTACGCCGGCGTGCTCGCCCCCAGGATATTCTGCTCCAAGGTGTGTTCGACAAGCCCGTGCACGTGGTCCGTATCGACGACAACCGGATTCAGAATACACGTCCAACGCATCGCGTTGTATATCTCCGCCGTGACGACACCGGCCATGAAAGTGGTCATTCCGGGATTCCGATCATTGTCCTGGTCCCACTGTCCGTCGAGATCATCGTAGTTCGGGAGATCGCCGGTCTCAGGGTTCGAGAGCCTTGCACCGCGGATTTCAAGAAGCCGGTCGGTGCGGAACGACGCCCCCGGATCGAGCGCCGGGACATGAGCGCCGTGCAGCTTCTGGACGGGAATGTGGTCAATGTACGGGCCGGGGATGGCGATCCAGGAGAGGTCTGCGAACGTGCTGTCGTCCTCTCTGAAATTCACCAAGTCGATGCCGCACCACTTCAGGTCCCATGCGATCCCCTCGCCATCCTGCGCGATCCTCACGAGAAGAAATTGATTCCAGTAGGTGTCCTGCTGGTTGATGAGCGGGAGACCGGTTGTCCTCACCGCCGTGTTAAGCATCATCCCCCACACGCCGCGCCACGCAAATGACGGCTTCGATGAATCGTTGCCGATTCCCCAATCGACGCCACCCTCGCGTCGAATGCACTCGCCGCTGACCGGGCTTTGGGAGTAGGCGTTCTCGTCGCCGTCAACCCCCGGTGGCAGGTCACAGACCATGTGCCACCCGTCCAAAATGCAGTCGAGGTCGCGCAGGCAGCTATGGCGGCACACTTCGCGCGCATCGCAGAACCAGCCTCGCCCGAGTTCCCCGCACTCCCGGTCCACGGAACAAACGCGTTCACACGCGCCCTTTGGTCCGCATACATACGAGGTCCCGTAAGCCACAATGCACTCCTGGTCGCCCGTGCACCCGCTTGACACCTGGCCGGCATCGCCGGCGCCGCCCATGTCTCCGATGCATCCGGGGCCTTCCACACAGCCCAACCCCGTGTCGCATCCGCCGTCCGGCAGGCACCCCTGCGCCGTGGAGTCAAGTTCTTGAAATTGGACGTTGCATGCATCAATCGCGACGCCGGACGCCATGCACACCACCGTCTGAATCAGAAAACCCTTCGTGTGACGCATGTGTGGCCCCCTTCGTCCAACTGGTCAGACGCAGAGCCCGGTTTCCATCGAGCCAGCCTCCCATTTCAACGTCTTCGCCCGCGCGCATCTTCTTTATACACCTTCAGACCGGTCGTCACAACCACCGAATCACTGCCGACACCACTCAATCGCACCGTCAGGTCCCCGAGCCAGCCCGTGAGATTCGCGTCGTACGATGAAGTCCCCTTTGGGGGACGGCAATGGGTAGCCTGAACCCCGAGAACTTCCGGCTCAACATGCCACCTCGAGCCCGAGTCGTCGGAAATCCGCTCCCGACGCCATAGAGGTAGTCCTTTGCGCGAGACGAGACGTCGCGGCTGCGGCCGACGCCCCGAGGAAGTTCCTCGATGATTCGGCAAAGAGCCTCGGCTGTCCCCTGCGGCAAAAAAGTAATGGAAATCGACCCATGCCTGATATATGGTCCGGCCGTCCCCGGGGAGCCGTACTTAGCGGAGGTTTTCATGGCCGTCGTCATCACCGGCAAGGGCCTCACGGTCGATCACGTCGTGGCCGTGGCGCGCGGACGCGAGAAGGCGGAGATCCATCCGGATGCAGTCGAGCGGATCAAGAAGTGCCGCACGTTTCTCGAAGAACGGCTCGCCGCCCGCGAGATCATGTACGGGGTGAACACGGGGATCGGGGAGTTCTCCGAGAAGGCGCTCTCGGACGAGCAGGTCAAGCAGTTCCAGCGATATCTCATCTACAACCACGCCGCGGGCATCGGCGAACCGTGCCCGGTCGATCATGTCCGGGCCGCGATGCTGCTCAGGTCCAACGTCCACGCCCTCGGGTATTCCGGGTGCCGCCCGGAGATCACCCGGACCTACGTCGAGATGCTCAACAAGGGCGTCACACCCGTCGTCTGCGTCAAGGGTTCGGTCGGAGCGTGCGGCGACCTTGCGCCGATGAGCCAGATTGCGCTCACGCTCATGGGAGAGGGCGAGGTCTTCTACGAAAACGAGCGGCTCCCGGCGGCGAAGGGGCTGGAGAAAGCCGGGATCACCCCGCCGGGGCTTCAGGCGCGCGACGGTCTTGCGGCCATAAACGGGAGCAACCTCATCAACGGGATCGGCTGCCTCTGCGTCCGCGACGCCGAGCGGTGGCTCAAGCAGGCGGAGATTGCCGCCGCGATGACGCTTGAGGCCCTCATGGCCAACATGAAACCCTACGACGAGCGGCTTCACCTGCTCCGCGGCTTCAAAGGCGCGGTCACCTCGGCCCGGAACATCAAGAAGGTGATCGCCGGCTCGGACCTTCTGGGGAAGGTCAAGACCCGCGTCCAAGACGCCTACAGCATGCGCTCGACCCCGCAGGTCATTGGCGCCGCCCGCGACCAGCTCAGATGGACGCGCGAGCAGATCGAGATCGAGGCCAACGGCGCGGGGGACAACCCGGTGTTCCTGCCCGACGACAAGGTCGTCTTGACCGGCGCCAACTTCCAGGGGACGCCGGTGAGCATGCCGCTCGACGTACTGGGCGCGGCGATCACGATGGTCTGCGTGCTCTCGGAGCGGCGCTTGAACCGCCTCACGAACCCCGCACTCTCGGCCGGCCTCCCCGAGTTCCTGACCAAGGGTGCGGGGATGTTCTCGGGGATGATGCTCTCGCAGTACACCGCCGACATGCAGATAGTCGAGCAAAAGATCCTCTCGGCCCCGGCATACGTCCAGTCAATCCCCGCCGCGGCCGATCAGGAGGACTTCGTGTCGATGGGAATGAACTCGGCGTTGAAAACCCGGCAAATCCTCGATGTCGCGGACGGAGTCCTTGGAATCGAACTCATGGCCGCGGCACAGGCGCTGGATTTCCGGACGTACACCCCGGGAAAAGGCACGCTCGCCGCGAAGTCCGTCGTGCGGAAACACGTCGCCCACCTCGACGAGGACCGGCCCCTCTACTCCGACCACAACGCGATGATGGACCTCGTCCGCCGCCGGGAGATCCTGGACGCCGTCGAGACGGAGATCGGCCCGCTCGAAACGTATTGACCTTGGTCGGCGGAGCGTGTCTTCACCACGCCCACCCCACCGCCAAACTCCACCCATCCTCCACCGGCGCCGCCCCGACGCTGACCTTCTTTTTGACGACCGGCTCGTCGGGGGCGAGAAGCCAGAGAGCCGTCCCGGTCGCCATCGCCGCCACGCCGACCGAAAGACCCGTGACCGCCATCGTGCTCCAAAGGCCGTTTGAGTCCTTCGCGTCCTGCCCGCCCTTTCCCGAGGCGTAGTCGTCGGCCGCCGATTTGGCCAGGAACATCGACAGCCCGCCGAAGGCGGCGACTCCCAGCCCGCTCCACACGGTCACGTGGCCCCACAGGATCATGTCGTCACGGAGTTCAGCATTCCCCGCGGCACCGCGTTTGGCCCCGGTCCCACCCGGCCGTTTCCAGATGACCTCGCCCCACGGGAAGAGCACGGTGAGCGCCTCGGGGATGGTGTCCAAGAAGTCCTCTTCGCTGCCGCCTTGGAGCCGCTTGTTAAACATCGCGTCGACCGTGCCGTTGCGGATGTCGAGCGCCTTGAGGTTCATGACGTACGAATCGCCGATCTTCCCGAGACTCCCCATGACGAGTTTGTCCACGCCCAAGGCACCGCCGACCGCCACGACGCAAGAGGTGTCGGCACACCCGGTGAGCTGTTTCTTCTGCTCGTAACCGAGCATCGCGTCGATGTCCTTTGACCCGATGACCTTGCTGTCGGGGAGTTTCCCAAGCTCGGTGAGCATGGTATCCGAAACAATCCCCGCCACCCGCGCGTCAACGCCCTGAGCTTCGAGCTGGAAGAAGGCGATGGAAGTAACATTCTTCTTCGAGTCGGGCTTGACCTCGGGCCAGGAAGCTTGTGTCTTGGGCGGCTCCTGCGCTAGGGCAGACATTGAGAAAGCGAAAAGGCCGAACGCCATGATTGGGATTGCGAGTCGTGATCTCATGTCAGGTCCCTCCGTTATCTTCCTCGTAGGGTCTCCTACACTATTTTCATCCGCTATCTCCGACACACGATTCTCGCGTGGATACTCAGTGCTGCGCCTGCCGTGTTTTTACCCGAGCATTTCCACTGAGCCCTGGAAGGCTCGGAACCAGACGTCCACGTCTCCGGGCTCTCCCAATTGACAGGATAGAACTCCATAAAATACATCCACCAATCCCCCGGTTCACACCCGCCCGAAATCGGTATCGGATGATCCATCGGGCAGGTGACGCTACAGGTGCCAACTTGTCCGGCCTGAACCATGCAGATATTCTGTAATGCAACAACATCCGAATTCAGACAAGGAGTAGAGGCACACACGGGATTAACGCCTAAGGCGCCGTAAAAACAATAAATTTGACAACTTGATCGGTCCGTGTTCTATAGTAGGTGTGAGACACAACGTGGACTTGGAAGCCGCCATCCGCAGCAAGTACGTCGCCCTTGAGGAACTGCTCAACGAGCGTGCGCGGCGACTCTGGGCGGCAACCGAGTCGCGAA
>JACRCP010000025.1 GCA_016218965.1 Deltaproteobacteria bacterium
AATATGTCAAGCTGAAATATGATTACGGCGCGGCAACATTCGTGACTACTTTTGGCTTTTCAAAGGACGCCCCCCGGAATCACTGCGGTTTTTCCCTTCTGAGTACGGAAAAAGCTCAACACAGGTTGGAAGTTGGGTTAGCAGGCCAGGTCGCGGATCTCCTCGGCAAGGCGGGCATGTTCGATGCAGCCGATGAAGTAGGGATCGGGCCGCTTTCGCAGTACGCGCTTTTTCAGGGCGGTCACGCGATCGGAGGCATCGTTTGCACGTTCGGGGCCGACATCGCCCTTTTCAATGGCTGCCGCGAGCGCGTCCCGAATTTCAACCTGGAGATCGGCGGTGTGGCACACGAGCAGCAGGTCCGCCCCGGACCTGACCGCGCTTAGCGCGGCTTCGGTGCGGCCGAAGTTGTCGGCGATGGCCTTCATCTCGAGGTCGTCTGTGACAACCACACCGCGGAATCCCATTCGCGTCTTGAGAAGCCCTGTCAGGATGTCGGACGAGAGCGTCGCCGGGCAGTCCGGGTCGACGCCGCGCACAACGACGTGTGCGGTCATGATCATGTCAATCCCGGCGTCGATCGCGTCGGCGAATGGAACAAGCTCGACATCGAGCAGACGGTCGAGCCCGTGGTCGACCGACGGAAGCTTCAAGTGGCTGTCCTCGGACGTGTCGCCGTGCCCGGGGAAGTGCTTTCCGCACGCCAGGATCCCGGCATCCTGCATCCCGCTCAACATCTGCATCGCCATGCGCGAAACCAGGTACGGGTCGGGCCCAAACGAACGCGGGCCTATGATGGGGTTTTGGGGGTTCGAATCGACGTCCAGGACCGGCGCCAGGTTCACGTTGACGCCCGAGGCCAGAAGCTCGGTTGCCATCGCCTTCCCGACCTCATACGCCATGTAGTCATTGGCCGTCGCGCCTATTTCGCGCGCGCCCGGGAACAGCGTGAATGGCGCCGTGAACCGGTTGACTTTCCCGCCTTCCTGATCGATCGCCACCAGAAGCTGTGGGTCGTCGGCGGCCTCGATGGCAGCGGCGATGAGCGCCGTGACCTGCGCCAGGGACTCGTAGTTGCGCGAAAAAAGAATGATCCCCGCGGGGTGAAGGTCCCGAAGCAGGGCGGCGGCGCCGGCTTCGAGCACCTTGCCCGGGAACCCCACCATGAGCATCCGCCCCGCAATCCTGCGCGCGCGCGCAGCGTCCAATCGCACCTCCGCCTGAAGGTCAACCATTGTTTGACTGCGGAGGCAACGGTTTTATTCACCCGCTGGCAGCTGGCCACTGGTGACTGGCCACCGGCAACTTGCCGTTTTGTCATTTCCCTGCTAGCCTCGGCGCGTTTTTGAAAGGCGAGGATGCCGGTCGATTTCGACAAGCTGCGCGCGTCGTTCCCCGTGGTGAACCAACTGGCGTATTTCAACCACGCGGCCGTGGCCCCGCTCCCCGTGCAGGCCGCCGAGGCCATCAATGCGTACCTCAAGGACGTGTCCACGTTCGGCGCCATCCACGAGAACCGCTGGCTCAAGGAGATCGAGGTCGTCCGGGAACGGTACGCGAGGCTCATCAACGCCGACCCGGGCGAGATAGCCTTTCTCAAAAGCACGTCGGCCGGGGTGCAGCTTGTCGCGCAGGGGGTCGACTTCAAGGCCGGCGGCAAGGTCGTCACCGCGGACGTCGAGTTCCCCGCCAACGTATATCCCTGGATGGCGCTGGCCCCGCGCGGGATCGAGGTCAAGTTCGTGGGCGCCCGCGAGGGCAGGGTCGAGCCGCAGGACGTCGAGCGGGCAATTGACGCCAAAACCCGCGTCGTGGCCCTCTCGCTCGTCGAGTTCGGAAACGGCTTCAGGAATCACGTCGAGGAGGTCGGCGAGGTCTGCCGCCGCAAGGGCGTCCACTTCTTTCTCGACGCGATCCAGGGCGTAGGCGCCATTCCTTTCGACGTCAAGGCATTCAACATCGACTTCGTCGCCGTGGGCGCGCACAAATGGTTGTTGGGTCCCCAGGGCGTCGGGATCTTCTTTTGCCGGAAAGAGATCATCGACCGCCTGCGGTTCGAGGACGTGTCGTGGCGGAGCGTCGTGGACGAGGACGATTTCACGAACTACCGGATGAACCTCAAACCCGACGCGCGGCGGTTCGAGGGCGACCAGCCCAATTTCATGGGGATACTCGGACTGGGCGGGAGCCTCGCCCTGCGCGAGGAGATCGGCAACCCCGTCATCTTCGCACGGGTGCGCGCGCTCGCCGACCGGTTGATAGACGGGCTTGCCGAGCGGGGCTATGCCATCCGTTCGCCCATGCACAAGGACGAGCGATCTGGGATAGTGTCGTTCGGGCACGCGAGGTTCGAGAGCAAGGAAATCTACCAGACGCTTCGGCGGGCCGGGATCGTCGTCGCCACACGAAACGGCCTCGTGCGCGCCTCGCCGCACTTCTACAACACCGACGACGAGATCGACCGCCTGCTCGCCGAACTGCCGCAGTGACGTCGTCCGGGCACCCTCCCGCAATTCAAGCCCCCTCGATTTTCCCGCTGTCAAAGAGCTGGTTTCTGGTATCATCATGTTGGTGAAGGCAGTCCATGCAATGCTCCTCCTGACGGCCGCGTTCCTCGCCGTGACGGACGGCGCGGGGTCTGCCGGTGTGGCGCCCAAGAACACGGCGCCGGTCACGGAGGTGAACGCCGGAACCCTCTCGGGCCTGTTCTCGTTCGGTGCCGATATCGAGGAGCGGAAGTGGACATCCATCGTCCTTCATCACACCGCGACAAAAGGCGGCACCGCCAGGCAGTTCGACGAATACCACAGGAAAGCCTTCGGTGACCCGGGCGGCATCGAATACCACTTCGTGATAAACAACGGCGTGGGCAAAGGATCCAGGGACGGGCTCGTCGAGGTAACGTCGCGGTGGACTGCCCAGAAACTCGGCGCCCACCTCTTCAGACCCGAGCTGGCCGAAGAGAGCATCGCGGTGTGCTTCGTCGGCAATTTCGAGGAGAGCGACAGTCTCACGAAGGTCCAGTACCGCGAGGGCGTTGCATTGGTGAAAAAGTTGAAAGAGCGGTACGGCATTGCCGAGACCGGCATCCTTATGCACAAACAGATCGATTCATACGAACGATTCAAGAAAGACGGGCGGCCCTCGACCGCCTGTCCCGGCAAGTTTTTCCCTTACAAGAAGATGCTCGGCGAACTGAACGGCGCTCGGCCGTGAGGTCTCGAAGGACTTCCGGACCCCTCGATGAACTCGGGACAATTCGAAACGCCCCGCTCCTGGCGGCCTGCCATGTGCGAGGCCCGCGAAGCGGGGCGAATCGAATGGCTCCGCGCCGGATACGGCGAAGAACTGATCGGAAAGCTATCGCGCGACCTCACCGCCCGTTTTGGGCGTGGTTTCGGGAAGAGAAACCTGTTTCAGATGAGGGCGTTCTACCTGGCCTACGTCGAGATTGTGCAGACAGCGTCTGCACAATTGAGACCTTCGTCTGATGACCAAAAAGTGCAGATGGTGTCTGCAATATCCCGACCCGCGACGGGCGAGCTGGCTGCCTTGTTCCGCGAGAGTGCCATGCGCTCGTAGAACTGGCTGTCGATCTGGCGGGCCGCGATGTTGAAGAAAGGCGAGTTAGCAAGGCCCGAAGACGCCACCGATCCTGACGACGAGGTCAAACCTCCTCTTCTTCCACCGCCGGCTGCACTGCCTCGTGATCATCGACCTGAAGCTTGGCAAGTTCGCGCACGCCGACGCCGGCCAGATGCATCTTTACCTCAACTACGCAGCGGAACACTGGACCCACCAGGGCGAGAATCCCCCGGTCGGGATCATTCTCTGCGCCGCCAAGGGCGAGTCGCTCGTTCGCTATGCGACAGACAACCTGCCGAACAAAGTGCTCGTGCGCGAGTATCTCACGTTGCTTCCGGAAGAGAGGTTCATCGCAGCCGAGATCGACAAGACCAGAAGACTACTCGAAGCACGAGTCGAAAAGCGGCGGCCTGGTCGGACGCCATGAAATCGACCCGCATCAAGAACTGGCCCAAAGAGGAGCGGCCGCGCGAGAGGCTGCTCGCGGAGGGAGCGGACAAGCTTAAAGAGGCGGAGCTACTGGCCATCATCCTTCGAGTTGGCCAAGGCACGTTCAAAGAGGGTGTGCCGGGTCAGAACGCCTCCGATTTCGCTCGCACACTGTTGAAAGATTTTCATGGCCTCCGCGGTCTCGATCGCGCCCACGCGCAGGATTTGCTCAAGGTGCCGGGCTTGGGGCCGGCGAAGGTCGCCCAGATCAAGGCTGCCTTTGAGCTCGGCAAGAAGGTCTGCGCCGGAAAGCTCAGCGCGCCTGCATTCGAGTCTTCTCGGGCCATCGCGGACCATTCCCCGTCCCCCCTGATGCCCGCGCCCCTCCATGATTCTCCGTTGACCAGCTCTCACTGTCCACCCCCCCTGCGCCGACTTCCGGCATGAACCCGGCCTGACACCCCATGCCGCCGAGGGCGGCCGAGCCTTGCCCCGAAGGTCCCTTTCACACCGCCAAAGACATGGTTTGCCAGCGTTTGTGTCGTGGAGTATGCTCCGGAGAGGCAAACGGGAGAGGCGGGTTGGTGGCGAGGATAGGCAACATAACGTTCCCTTATGAGGCCTCCCCCAAAAATACCCGATGGAACTTCCTATCGACAACGTAGTCTCCAAGTATCGTCACGCACAGTTCGCGTCATCGTTTATGCCTGAGCTCGATTTCGTATTGGTGCTGATCACCGCAATGGTTATTCTGTCCCAAGTTTGTACTGGTTGTACGAAAGACGCCAGTCGGAGATGTCCTGGGCGCTGGTCTGACTGTTCGCCCTCCCAAATAATAGGCGAGATTACTTCTAGATGTGGCGACGCCAGATCTGAACCAGTATTGTTCTACGAGATAGACGCGGGCATTGAGGCGCTGGGAGAGCAAGGTGTGCTGCCTTTGAAAAAGTTGGCCAGAAGCTCCAACAGGTGTTTGGCCAGCATTGGACTACTGGCTAGTGCGAAATTCGCAATTTAAGAGGAGATGCCGGCTACTGTTGCAGCGGCACGCAGAATGGCGAACAACAAGACGTCGACGGTGTCAACGATCTCCAGTAACCGCGTAAATCTGAACGCGTAGCCGACAAGCAAGCACAAGTCAGGAAGTGGAAGGGGTGGACGAAGGGGTATAGCGTTCGGCTGCCCGGCGGGAGCTTTGAAGTGGGTGAGGGCTTGGATT
>JACRCP010000204.1 GCA_016218965.1 Deltaproteobacteria bacterium
CACGGAAGACCACCAGAACCGATCGACCGGCTTGCCGTCCACGTCGCATGCCCATCTTATGGCACAAAACGCCCCGCGGCGCCAGTCCCTTCTCTATCCCTTCAATATCTCCGGGCCTTCACGACTTTGCCGGTGCCCTGCTGCCAGAAGGCCTTGACCTCCTGTGTGGAACGAACTTCCAGGAGTCGAATCGTGTCGTCGGTGAGCAGGAGTCGACTGTACTGGAGGAGGGACTTGGCCATCGGATCGAGTAGCGTGTCCTCGGTTGAGAAATCGCCGACTCTGATGATCAACACGCCGACTTCGGTATGAACTGCAGATGAAGCCACGTTCGCTGTTCCGCCGTTTGGCACGTCGACCTTGACTGAACGATCCACAATTTCGCGGACGATGGTCTTGTATAGTGCCGACTGCGAGTTGAAGTTGCCGAGCTTGGACACGGGAACGTGAACGTTTGTGCCAACTACTAAATTTTTCGCCATCGTCAAACCTCCCCCAGCAAACTGCGGACTAACTCGGACACAAACCCGACCACATCTGCTTGGATCTCGTCGTCGGGGCCGCCCTGCAGGAATTCCGCGACCCGGCGGGGGCCGACGCCGTCGTGTTCGAGGAAGTCGTCGCGCAACACCTGGAGAGCACGCTGCGCCTCGTCGTCGCCGAGAAGCGGACGCAGGCAGTCTGCGACATCCTCTACACCCGCGCCGAAGTTGCGGATGAAGTAGTAGAGGTCGTATGCATCCTTGTTCTCGCCGCGCCCGAGGAAAGCCAGCGCTTTCAGGACCACGAAGGCCCCTGGACCGCAGACCCAGACCTCGCGGGAGGCCTTCTCGCCGAAAATAGTCTCGCCTTCGATGCGGACGCGACGACGGTCCTGGAAGGCGAGTTTCAGGCCGGGAGCAATGATGGCAGCGAAGTCCTTCTCGATGTCGCGGAGCTTGCCGCCTTGGTCGGTAACGAGCGACGGCGGGATGAGGAAGTCCACCGTGACCGAGCCGAGGCCGGTGACGCGCCAGCGTTGCCGCGTTGGCTGGCCAGTCTCGGTCTGGTCCTGGACGAAGCCGGCGTCGCGCAGTCGTTCGGTGAGCGTGCGGTAGCGTCCGTGGTCAAGGAGCGCAAGTTTCAACCCCACGTCGAGGTCCAGTGTGCCGACGTGCGCGGAGGAGCCTTCGGGCAACGTCTCCTGGTCGATGAGCAGCGAAGGAACGAGCCCGCCGACAACCACCACTTCGTCCATCAGGTCGCCGAGCTTGGTTGCAACGTAGAGACAAGTCGCCCGCACGAATTCGACCTGCTCACTTTTGTATTCCGATGCTCGTTTGGGTTTGTCAGCCATCGCGCCTCCATGTCAGCAACTCGGTCCGAAGGCGCTCGGCGGCTTCGGGTGCCCGTTCGGGGTGGTCCTTTAGGTCAACGTAGACCTGCACGGGGTGAACGCACCGGATGCCGTCCTTCTCGACGGCGCCCTGGAACACGCCTTCGTCGTTCGGGACCACGAGCCAGAGGTTCGCACCGCGCGGGTCCTCACGAAAGCCGAGGCATTCGAGAAGTACAGGCGACGGATCGGCGGGTAAGTAAACCGTGGCGATACGAAATGCGGCGAAGCGCGTCAGCGCCCAAGCAGCTGCAAGCCCCGTGGCCGCGTGCTCGATTCCCTGGTCACGGAGGGCTTCGCCGACGAATCGAAGGAGGGCATCCCCCGAGCGAGAAGCGACATGCCCCTGATGCAGCGTGTGCTTCGAGAACTGGTAGGCCTCGCGCCAAACGTCGAGCAGCAACGCGGGGTCTTTCACGCGCACGCCGCCATCCTCATTGCGGACCAGGTAATCCTCGGCGATCAGGCGCGCGACGAGGCGGCTGACCATACCCTCGTCAAGACCGGTGGCGCGGGAGATCTCGCGTTGGGTGAGGGGCTCCCCGGCGTGAACGAGGAGCCAGCGGGTGATGCGCGAACTCTTCGGCGCGAACAGGTTTGGCGGTCGCCCTGCTGCTCGGAAGCGGTTCGGCTTGCCCTCCACAACTACCCGAATGCCGGGGGCGATGATGCGCGCGTTGCCGGAGAGGTCGAGCCAGCCGACTCCGGCTTCCTCGCAGACCCTACGGCCTACCTCGCCCATGAACGGCACGGCGAGTAGCGGAACGGCACGCCGGCGAATTCGGGCTGCGTGCCGAAGGACTTGGCGCACGGCCATCGCCACTGCCGCTGCGCTGGTGGTGACCTTCACTTCCACCACGAAGGTCATGCCGACCGCAGAGATCACGAAATCCGCGCCGGACCGGTCTTCCCGCCGCACATCAATGTCCGCCCGCTCGACGCCCAGAAGGGCAGCGAGCGTATCAGGTACCTTGACCACCAAGCGATCATGTTTAGACCGCGAACCCATGCTTGTCTAAATACAGCAACTTGACTGTTCTGTCAAGTGCGTGGATTTAGTCAAGTCGAGCCGCCGGATCGTGTGTGGCATGCTCAAGCAAGAGACGGACATGTCGCGCGGCCTCTCAGTTCGAACTGTTAAGTATTACTTTACAGTTGCCCTGACGAGTCTACCGTCTCCAAACTTACCGAGTTCGCACCAGAGCAGCCAACGGTTCGAGATCGGCCTTGGGTCTCGGTGTCTCCCTGACCGCTAACCCAGAGGGGGTTGTTCAGCGGAGAATGGGAGAGTTCGAGCGCGACATGCCGCACACCTCGGGCAACGTCTTCAGAGGTTGCCCGCCGTGTACGAGTTGTCATGTCGAACCGGAGAAAACGGGCGGTCGGGCGGGTTCGCGCATCTCGGCGAAACAACGACGGAAACGGCAAAGCCCCGAAGCGTCTCCGCGACGGGGCCTGCGTAAACCCACAACCCGCTTTATTCAGCGGGATTTTAAGTTGGCTCCCCGGCGAGGGCTTGAACCTCGAACCTACGGATTAACAGTCCGCCGCTCTACCAATTGAGCTACCGGGGAAGGCGCTCAAAACAGGGCCGTATTCATAAGGCAAAGGCGTCCGGGAGTCAAGAAGCAGTTGTGTTTGACGCCGGCGTTCCGAGGGTGTAAATGCCGGGCGGATCTCCGTTGCGGGCGGCGGAAAAGAGGGCAGGATGATCGGGTAAGGAAGGAGGCGTGGCAACATGCGCGCGAAGATCATCATCGGAGTCGTTGTCGCCATTGTGGCCGTCTTGGGAGTCGCCGTGTTCTTCTTTCTGCGCGGGCCGGACCTTTCCGCCTACGAGCGTTTTCGCGAGGCGGCTGTCATCGCCATGTCGGCGCAAAAGATGCTCGTGGTCGAGGCGGCGGGGAGCCCCGAAGCCGTGGGCGGCAAGGCGATCAAGCTGCTCTTCGGCACCTACTTCAAGCTCGACGGCGTCTCAAAAGGCCCCGGGATGCCGGCGCCGCGGGCGCGCTGGCCAAAGGGGCTCAACACGCCCAAGGAACAGTGGGTCGGCCGCTACGCGATGCCGGTGTCGGACTCGCTCGGCGCGCTCCCGAAGGTCGACGCCGAGCCGGGTCTTTCGGTGAAACTCGATACCTGGAACTACGGGGAGGTCGTCCAGATCCTCCACGTCGGACCGTACGACAAGGAAACCCCGACCATCGAGCGCCTTCAGGCGTTCATCAAGTCGAAGGGTTTGGAAATCGCCGGGGACCACGAAGAGGAGTACCTTCGCGGGCCGACGATGTTCGGAAAAGGCAACCCCGAAAAATACTACACGCTCATCCGGTACAACGTCCGGCAGGCCGGAAAAACGCACTGACAGACGCGTGTTTCCAATTGCCAACCCGCCGCGCATCGAATATTGTTCGGGCGTGGCGCGGAGGGACAACTGCAAACTCGGGAGGCGGCCATGGCGGTGAGCTATCGGGAACTGGGGCTTGTGAATACGCGCGAGATGTTCAAGAAGGCGATGGCGGGGGGGTATGCCGTTCCGGCGTACAACTTCAACAACATGGAGCAGATGCAGGCGATCATCGGCGCGTGCGTAGAGACCAGGTCGCCCGTCATCCTGCAGGTCTCGTCGGGGGCGCGGAAATACGCCGATGCGACGCTTCTGCGCTTCATGGCCAAGGGGGCGGTCGAGTACGCCAAGAAGCTCGGCGTCGAGATCCCGATAACGCTCCACCTCGACCACGGCGACACGTACGAGCTCTGCGTGGACTGCGTCGACAACGGGTTTTCGTCGGTGATGATAGACGGCTCGCACCACCCGTACGCCAAAAACGTCGAGCTCACGCGGCGAGTGGTCGAGTACGCGCACAAGTTCGACGTCACCGTCGAGGGAGAGTTGGGGCAGCTCGCGGGCATCGAGGACGGCGTCTCGGCCGAGCGATCGACCTACACGCGGCCCGACGAGGTGATAGATTTCGTTTCCAAGACCGGCGTCGACTCGCTCGCCATCTCAATTGGCACCTCGCACGGCGCGACGAAGTTCAAGCCCGAGCAGTGCACGCTGTCGCCCGACGGCATCCTCATCCCGCCGCCCCTGCGCTTCGACATTCTTGCCGAGATTGAAAAGCGCCTGCCGGGGTTCCCGATAGTCCTGCACGGCTCTTCTTCGGTGCCGGTCGAACAGGTCAAGATCATCAACAAGTACGGCGGGAAGATGGAGAACGCAGTCGGCATCCCCGAGGAGCAGCTCCGCAAGGCGGCCTCGTCGGCGGTCTGCAAGATCAACATAGACTCCGACGGCCGGCTCGCGATGACGGCGGCCATCCGAAAGGTCTTCGCCGAGAAGCCCTCGGAGTTCGACCCGCGGAAATACTTGGGCCCGGCGCGCGACGCGTTAAAGGAACTCTACAAGCACAAGAACGTCAACGTCCTGGGCTCGGCAAACCGCGTCTGAGGCGGCCCGGCTAATCCTTGATCGCCCCGGCCCAGCGGAGCATGTAGTACGGGAGGAGCCACGCGGTCGGGGCCGACCAGCCGTTCCCCGAGCCGCCGCCGACTACGCTGTACGGGTTCCCGTTCCACCAGAATGTCCGGAGCTCGTCGTACGGGAAGACGCGGTCGTACTGCGGGTTTTTGTGCCGGTCGTCGGCCTTTCTGATGGCGTCCTTGCGGTGAAAATTGTCTATGCGCCACTCGCGCCGGTCGTCGGGCATCTCGCGGAGCGTCCGCACTGCGTCGGCGACCTCGGGGTCGGTCCCGCCCGAAAGGGCGTACACGGCGGTCCAGCACGGGTTGCGCTCGGGCCGCTCCCAGTCGTAGAGGAATTTCAGCGACTCAAGCCAGCGCGCCCGCCTGTCGGGGTTCGGTTCATAACGGATGAGCGTCGTGTACGCCAGCATGGCGAGTTCGTGGTCCGAGTGGTTGGCGACCGACGGGTTCGTGATGGTGAACGTCTCTTCGTGCGGCATCGCCACCTCGTCGTAGCGGTGCTCAGAGATCAGCGTCTCGTAGGCGTCGTAGAACTTCGTCTCGCCGGTCATGTGGAACGCCGCTAGCATCATCCCGAGGATCTCGAGCGAGTTGAGCCACCCGCCGCCGTAGTACGCCTCGAAGCAGCGCTCGATGGGGTCTCCGGCGTCGATGCACTTGTCGAGCCCGTCCACCGCGACCGCGAGGTACTCGGGCGCCCAGTGTCCCCACGTCGTCTTGGTGCCGTCGAGGTCCAGAAGGAAAAACCCGTTCCGGAGGACGTAGTCGGCCACGGCACCCGCATGCTCGGCAACTTCCGCCTTCTCCTCCTCCGTCTTGGCGCACAGGTCGTAGAATACCGGGAAGCCGAAGAAGTGGCCGGTCGTCTCGTCCGAGGAGGTGTCGCCCTTGTAGAGGTAGTCGTGACCGTTGAAGTGGACCGGGTGCCAGCGCAGGATCCCCTTGTCGCCGATCTCCTCGGCCTCCGAAAGCTTGTCGTTGTAGATCGCGCCTTCGTCGCTTCGGACGAGCGAGCGGGCGATGAACCCGCGCCCCAGCCCGGCCGCTTCGAAGACCGAGGCCGGCACGTCAATGAGCAGGAACATGTTGTACAACGCAAGGCGCGCGTTTTCGTAGTACTGCTCGTCGCCGGTGAGCGCGTACGCGTAGCACCAGCCGCCTATCATCATCTGCGTCCAGAGGCCGTCGTTGTCGTGGTCGTGGTGGATGAGTTCCGAGGGCGGGCTGTAAGGGTCCGGTGTACTGCCGTCCGAGGAGAAGAAGCCGCCGGATACGCCGTCCATCCGCCAGAAGTGGGGGACAAGCGCGCTCATCGCGCGTTCCTTCTCGGCCAGCGTCCGGGTGACCGGGTGGATGCGCGAGGCGCCCATCGATGTCCCCGCCCATCGGTCGTTGTCCGCTCCGAGAGCAACCGCCGGGACGCGGTTGTCGGGGAGCCAGCGGGGCGAAACGTAGTGGTCGGTGTGCGAGAAATCGGCGCTGAGCCACGTGGCGCCGATCGCGTGGCCAATGAGAACCCCGTTGTCGTTGCAGTCGATCGAAAAGGGGTTGTCGGTCGGGAGTCCGTCGGGTTGCGCGCGCCGCAAGGCGACGGTCTGGCCGTCGTGCACGGCGATGCCGCGGGCTGTGGCGACGACCGTCCGGCCGCCGCACGCCGTGACCGCGCGCGCGTCGTCGTCCAGAAGGTCTCCCGACGCCGCGGTCCGCGACGCATTGGGGCCCGAGAGGTCCTGGGCGTCAAAGACAAGGACCCCGGCACCGGTCGCCGCGATGATCTCCCCGCCGGCCGTCACGGCAAGGTCGCGCACGTCAAGCGGGAGCGCGTTGCCGGCCGCCTCCCAGGTCGCGCCGGTCCACTTGAATATCGTCTGAGCGGTTCCCGCGACGAGCGTGTCGCCTCCGGCGGCGACGGAGGTGACCGGCCCCTCGGAAAGAGGGAAGTCGAACTTCGCCTCGCCCGCCGGCGAAAAGAGCATCACGCGGTCCGAGAGCGCAACGGCGACCAGTCCATCGTTGCCGTACGCGCCGCGAGAGATGTCAACGATCGTCTCGGGCGACACCGGTGGATCGAGATGGAGATCGACGCGGGTGAACGCGCCGCCGCCGTCCTCCCGGCGGAAGAGGCCGTCGGCCGTCCCGGCCCAAGTGGCGCCGCCTACATACGCGAGTGCCCGCACGTCGAGCGTCGCGAGCCGATCCGTCGTCCGGAACTGGTCCGGGAACTCCTCTTGATAAGGGTCGTCGGAGACGCTCCTGGCCGGCTCCCGAACCTCGAAAATGATCGCAGCGTCCGGGTACGCAAACGCATCTCCGCCGCCGTCGGGCTCCGTGTAATCGCCTCCCGACTGTGCGTCGGTCCCGGCGTCGCCGACAGGCGTCGTCCCCGTGTCGGAAGGCGCACCTTGATCGGGACCGGAACCGGCATCCGGTCCAGTCTCGCCCCCGTCCGAGCAGGAAACGATTGCTGCGATCGAAACGACAAGAACACAGGTCTCAGAAACGAAGAGACGCATGCCGCACTCCTTCCCGCGCGTACGTGCAAAGCTTGCGGGTCCGGTCGATTGCCTCGGTGGAAAGGGATGGGACCTCGCACACCTCTGCGCAATTCGCCGCAGTGAGCCCGTTCAGAAACACTGCCCGGCGATCCCGCCTCCCTCGCACTCGCCTTCGCGGATCTTGGCGCTCCCGGCGCCGACCCCGCACCATTCGGGGAGGTTCGCGGGCAGTCCGCGGAGCTGATACGGCGACTCCCCGTCGCGCAGCCAGAACGGGTGATCCAGGAAGAACCGCCAGAGGCCGCTGTACCTTGATTCTCCGGCGGGCGGGCTCGTCGGCGGCTCGGCGTGCTTGCAGTTGTGGACGCACTCGATGAAGTAGTGCCCGCCGGCGACGAGGGCGTCCTCAAGGAGCTTCGACGACGCCTCGAAGTTGATCCCGCACCAGTCACTGGGTCCTCCCCACAGGACCAGGGCGGGCAGCTTGTGGTCGGCGCCCGTCCAGGGGCGCACCGCGGCGCGCGGATCAAGACCGCCGGTCCCCGTGCCCACGCCCCCCGAAAGCGACAGGAAGCTCGCCAGACGCCGGGACCTCACCTGCGCGAGTTGATCGGTGAAGAGCGCCCCCGAGCTGACCCCGGCGCTCGACACGCAATTGGTGTTGACGTTGTATTTCGCCGCGATGCACGCGAGCATGTCGTCGAAGAAGACGGCCTCTTCTTCGAGGCGCTCGTCCGACGCGAAGAAGAGGTACGGCCACTGCGGGTCGAAACCGAATATGCTGAGATCGCCTTTGGACTCGGGGATGGCCGCCACGAGACGAAGCTGATCGGCCGCGAGTTGGATCTCCCCCTTCTCGATGAAGTCCTCGGCGCTTCCGCCCAGCCAGTGCCACAGGAAAAGGACCGGAAGGCTCTCGGACGGATCGAGGTTGGCCGGGGCGAGGAGGAGGAACTCGCGCGCGGCCCCGCTGCTCGTGAGGGCGTTTCGGCCCGGCTGGAGGTCGGGGCATGCCCCGCCGGTGTAGGCGGGGAGCGGGTCGGGAAGGTCCGCACCCGGAGGGGGCGGGACGGCGCAGGTCACGTTTTTGGGGTCCACCGAGGCGTCCTGCACGGATGCGTCGACCGTTCCGGTGTCGTCGGCGCCGCCGTCAAAACCATCGTCGCCACCGCCCGCGGCGTCCCCGACGCCTGCATCCTCAACGCCGGCATCGTCCCGGGCGGCGTCAGCGCCCCCGGCGTCCGGGGGGGGCCCCGCATCGTAGACTCCGCCGCCGTCTTCCGCCGGGGCCGCGTCCGTCCCGGCGTCGTCCACAGCGCCATCCTGTTCGATCACTTCCTGGTCGGGACCCGCGCCCCCGTCGCGCTGACCGAGCGTCATCGCGTCCCACAATGTCTCGCCGTCGCGGCCGGGCTCGACCGAGGCCATGTCGCATGCGGCCGCAAGGGCGGCCAATCCAAAGAGCGCCGCGGTCCATCTCATCGTGCGTGCTTCCATTGCGGCCTCCGGTTTGGATAATATCATTTTCCGCGGACGTCGTCACCCCAGATGTGACGGTGGACTTGGGGGTTGAACCGGACGTCGAGGCCCGTATCGAGGATCCAGCGGGCGAGGTCGGGCGGGGCCACAAGCGGGACCGCGGCCGAGAAGAGCACACCGCACGTCTTCGGAAGATCCAGTTTCCGCACAAGGCCGCCCGCCCAGTCAAAATCGTCCCGGGACGTGACCACGAACTTCAACTCGTCGTTTTCCGAAAGAAGCGGGATGTTGGCCAGGTACTCGTCGCCGGTATGGCCGGAGCCCGGTGTTTTGATGTCCACGACCTTGATGACCGCAGGGGGGATGGGCGACAGATCGAGGGTGCCGTTGGTTTCCAGCACGACTTCGAACCCGGTCTCGATGAGCAGGCGGCACAGCTCCGGGAGGTCGTCCTGGAGCATCGGCTCGCCGCCGGTGAGTTGCACCCGCCTCCACGTCGCGGCCAGACATTTCGCGATGATCTCATCGGGGGTCATTGCCGTCCCGCCCTCGCGGGCGTGCCGGCTGTCGCAGTACTCGCAGTCGAGGTTGCAGCCGGCGAAACGGACGAACGTCATGGGCAGGCCGGCGTGCCGTCCCTCGCCCTGAATGCTTTCGTAGATCTCGGATACCAGCATCATGCCGCACTTCCATTCTTCATCCTTCCTTCATACGTGCAGCACGAGGTTTCGGACTCCCAGACGCTCACGCGCAGGCGGCGCGCGCCCGAGCCCTGCAGCGATCGCCGGAGTTTCCCGTGGATGTTCCGGGCCAGGTGCTCGGCCGAGGGGTTTTGGGCCTTGAACTCGGGGACGTCGTTTAGGTCCTTGTGGTCGTAGCCCGAAAGCGCCGCCGAAAGCGCCTTCTTGAGCTTCTTGAAATCCATCGAAATTCCAATCTTGTTGAGGCGCGCAAATGATGCCTCGGCCTCGACCTTCCAGTTGTGCCCGTGGAGGCCCTCGCACTTGCCTTCGTAACCCCTGAGCCTGTGCGCGGCCGAGAACGTGTCGATGACTTTGAGGACGAACATCCAGACACCTCAACTTCTCCCTAACATGTCCAGGGCGATCCGGGCAAGACGGTCCGCCATCGCGCCGCACTCCGGACCTTCCGGCGAAGGGGTCGGCCCGACAAAGACCGCGCGGTGCGGCGGTTCCGAGTGTCCCCAACGGCCCGCCTCGCCCCTGACGAACAGCCCCAGCGTGGGGACGCCGAGGGCGACCGCGAGGTGCATCGGGCCCGTGTCGTTGGCGATGAAAAGGTCGCACGTCCGGATGAGCGAGCACAGATCCGGGCCCGGCGCGATGGGGGCGAGCAGGGCGCCGCCCTTTTTGGCCACCGATCTGCAAAGGTCAAGGTCGCCCACGCCCGGAATGACAAGGACCCCGATCCCTTTTGCGGTGAGCCGCAAGACGGCGGCGGAGAGAACCTTCGCGGGAACGCGATGGTCGTGTTTGCGCGCGCCCGGGTAGACGCCGACCTTGAAGCGCGCCTCCTGAAGTGTACTGATGAGCGCCTGCCGGCCGTCGCTCACCGCATTCAGCCGGAGCGCGGCGTCAAAGGTCTTCTCGCCGAAGGCCTTCGTGAGATTCAGGCGCCGCCCGGCCTCCGCGAGGCCGTCCGGGCCGCGCTCGACCGCCAGCGTGAGAAACGGCGTGACGTCGCGCCTGTGACCGAGGCGGATCTGGGCGCCGGAGGCGCGCATCAAGAGCGCGGTCGTGAGCGAAAACGTGTCGTCCTTTCCACCGTCCACGGCCAGGGCGTAGCCCCGCGCCCGGAGCGATTGGATGAACGCGATGAACGACAGGGGATGTCTGAAGAAGTCGCGCTTTCTGAAGGGCATGGCCTCTTTCACGCCCGGCAGGCGCCCCGCAATCCACGCGTACCTGTCGGCGAGGAGGAGGTCGATCTTTGAAAAAGGGAACGTGGAGGCGAGCGCGCGGATGAGCGGCCCCGCAAGGAGGATCTCGCCCATGCGCTCGTCGGAAACGACGACAAGGGTCCTCGCAGGGGCGATTGACGCAAGCGCCCCCGGCGGGCAGGCGCGCGCCCGCGAAACGAGCCCGATCAGGAAGACAATCAGACGTTTGAGGACGCGTGCGAGCATTTTCGACTCACGGCCGACGAGCAGTCTGTAGACTGCAGTCTGTAGTCCGCAGCCTCCAGCCTCCAGCCTCCAGCTTCATGCCTCGCCGATACTTTCCCGGCACGCCGCGTAGTCCCCCGCCATTTTCCAGATCAGCCACAGAACACGCCCGGTGACGGCCTTCCTGAAACGGTCGCGCCCCCAGTTCCACGTGTGGGATTCCGTGCGGAGGAGGTCGCAGATTCGGACCGCCAAAAACACCGTCCCGACGGGCTTTCCGGGGGTGCCGCCGGCCGGTCCCGCGATCCCCGAGACCGCGGCCGTGACGTGCGCGCCGGATATACGCATGGCCCCGGCGGCCATCTCCTCGACGGCCTGCCGCGACACCGCGCCGTGTTCGAGCAGGGTGTCCCTGCGCACGCCCAGAAGCGTCATCTTCGCGTCGTTGCTGTACGTCACGACACCCGAGACGAAGTACTCCGACGCCCCGGGGACCGAGGTGATCTGGTCGGCGATCATCCCGCCGGTGCACGACTCGGCGACGGCGAGTTTGAGACCGGCGGCCTTGAGCCGGCACCCCATCTGCTGCTGGAGGGTCTCGGCGCCGACCCCCCACACGGCGTCGCCCAGCGCCTCCCTGATGATGTCCTCGCCGCGGTTGAGCATCACGAGGTTTTGGTAGTGGGTCCCGGTCGCGGAGAGGCGCAGGTGGATCTCGGGGAGGACGGGCAGGTACGAGATGAAAAGCCCCCCTATCTTCGCGATCTCCCGCCCGACAAGCTCGTTGATCTTCGCCTCTCGCACCCCGAAGGTCTTGAGGACCAGCGAGTCCGTGACGCGGCCGCGTTCTTTCGCCGCGAGCCTGGGGATCAGGTGGCGTCGCACGGAGTATTCGAATTCGGACGGGACTCCGGCGAAGACGAAGACGCGGGCTTTCCCGACGTTCACGAGGGCCGCATCCGCCGTGCCGGCGGTGTTCTTGAGGCGTTCGGCGCCCACCGGGAAACGGTTGCGCAGGGGCTTCCCGGCCGCTTCGGCGGCGGCGGACATGGAGACGTCGTCGTCCGTCGGACCGATTCCGCCGGACGCCACGACGACGTCTGCGGACCTCGAAAGCAGTGTGAGCGCTGCGGCGATTTCGTTTTTGGAATCGCGGACGGACATGGCGCGCTCGAGGCGGATGCCGATCAGGGCAAGCTCTCGCGCCAGAAAGCCGGTGTTTGTATCGGTCACGTGGCCGTCGAGGATCTCCGAGCCCGTGACGAGGAGCGCGATCCGCATGAGGCCTCCCGCGTTGGCGGGCGCAGTATACGACCGCGCGGGCCGCCGGGCAAGCAAACCGAAGTGAACCGAAGTGAACGGAACGGCGGTGTGAACGGCGGGGTGCATCTCCGATATTGGGGAACACGAAACTGACTCCCGGATTGGCCGGGCCGCCACCTTCCCGGCGCCCGTTCTGAACCGCGCGGGAGGCAACTTGGTTTGCTCCCGACGGCGCGCGCCGGACAGGCAGAACGTGCACCGGGCAGGCGTCGCCCCGGCCTTCGCGTCACCCCAGTTGCGGGGATGCACCCGAACCGAAACGCCAAGTTGACACTCCCGGTGCCCGTAGGTAGCATCCGTTGCCGCAAATCCGGCCGGTCGCCGGCCGGGCGACAGGAAGGCGCCATGTTTTTGAGAAAGCTCCTGGCCCACCCGCTGACGCGCGGCATGGCCATCGACGACCCGGCGACGACCGATCTGCGGCGGCGCATCATCCGCGAGAAGGGGTTCCTGCGGAGGATATACATCGAGTGGTACTCGCTGCTCGGCGCCGCGCTCCCCTCCGGCGAAGGCGACATTCTCGAGCTGGGGTCGGGCGGCGGATTCTTGAGCGAGGTCATTCCCGGGGTCATCACCTCGGAGTGTTTCCCCTGCCGCGGCGTGCAGCTCGTCGTCGATGCCCGTGCGCTGCCCTTTGCCGACGCGGCGCTTCGCGGCATAGTGATGACCGACGTGTTCCATCACGTACCCGATCCCGGCCGGTTCCTGCGCGAGGCGGTGCGCTGCCTGAGGCCGGGCGGGGTCGTCGCGATGATCGAGCCGTGGGTGACGCCCTGGTCTTCGTTTGTCTACGCCAACCTCCATCACGAGCCGTTCGATCCGGGCGTGCCGGATTGGACGTTTCCGTCGTCGGGGCCGCTTTCGGGGGCGAACGGCGCGATGCCGTGGGTGGTGTTTCAACGCGACCGCGGGCGCCTTGCCGCCGACTTTCCGGCCCTTGCGTTGCGGCCAATCAGGCCGCTGATGCCGCTTTCGTACGTGATGTCGGGGGGCGTGTCCCTCCGGAGCCTTGCGCCGGGTTGGAGTTATCGCGCATTCAGGTTCCTCGAGGAGTCCCTCGGGCGGCTCAACCGGCGGCTGGCGATGTTTGCGCTCATAACCTTCGAACGGAGGGCTTGAAACGCCCGCTTTTGGCGTCTATATTCCGGGCATCGCCGGGAGGTTTCGGTGAAGAGGGACCCCACGCTGCTCGAACGGATCGCCAAGGCCGCGCTCTACGCGATGCCCGTAAACGGCTTCGAGTTCTCGGAGTCGTTGAGCGGGACGCACCGTTTTGTCGAGAGGCGGCGCGACCGCGGCGAGATGCCGTTTTCGTTTTCGATGCGCGCGTTCACGGACGAGCTCAAGGACCTCCTCGACCCGGCGTCGCGCGAGTTCTTCAGACTCACCGTGGAAGGGACCATCTCGATGGAGGGGCTGGCCGTGGACGCCCCGTTCTCGGGGACGCTCGAGGCCTCGATCGTCCGGAAACGCCAGCTCGTCTACGACTTCAACTTCAAGGCGTCGGGCGGCGTGCTTCACCGCTTCTGGGGCCACAAGGACCTCTCGATATTCCAGCCGTTCAAGTCGGTGACCACGCTCTACGGCGAGGTGGCCATGGCGAAGACGGGCAAGGTCATCTCGACCTCGGTCTCGTACCTCGATGCGAGGGATTTGCCGGGGCTCCTGGGGTCGGTGCGGCTCCGGTAGGAAACCTATGATGCACCCCGGCCCATGAGCACCACCGGGATCGTCTTGAGAATGATCTTGAAATCCTCGGCGAGCGACCAGTTGTCTATGTACATGAGGTCCAGGCGCATCCAGCTCTCGAAATCGATCCGGTTCCGTCCCGATATCTGCCAGTAGCAGGTGATCCCGGGCTTGACCGAGAGGCGCCGTCGCTGCCAGTGCTCGTACTTTTCGACTTCGGACGGCAGCGGCGGGCGGGGCCCGACGACGCTCATGTCGCCGACGAGGACATTGATGAACTGCGGGAGTTCGTCGATGGAAGCCCTTCGAATGAGCCGCCCCACCGGCGTGACGCGCGGGTCGTTCTTGATCTTGAACACCGGGCCGTCCATTTCGTTGAGCGTGTCAAGCTGCGGTCGCAGGCTCTCGGCGTCGGCGACCATCGACCGGAACTTGAGGAGGTGGAAAGTCCGGCCGTTCTTGCCGCACCGCAACTGGCGGAAAAAAACCGGGCCCGCCGAAGTGATCTTGATCAGAACCCCCGCCGCGATCATCAGCGGCGCGAGAACAACGAGCGCGCACAGCGAGGCGGTGAAGTCGAAGGCGCGCTTGACCGCGAGGGCGGCGAGGTTCGCGGGGGTGTTGTAGAACGACAGCATCGAAACGCCGCCGATCTCCTCGACGTCGGCCCTGGATATGCGGTGCGGGAAGATGTTGAGCATCACCTTGGTCGACACCCCGAGGTCCTCGCAGTGAAGGAGCGCGTCCTCCATCTGATCGAGCTTTTCCCGCGATGTCGCGAAGATGACCTCGTCAACCACGTTCGTCCGCAGGATCTGCTCGAGCTCCGAAATCCGCCCCAGACAAGGCGTGACCTCCGGGGTCTGCACTTCGTTCTCGGCAAGCACGAAGCCGGCAAAACGATGGCCCCACTCGGCGTGATCACGTATTATCTGCGCCATCTTCCAGGCGGCTTCTTCGCCACCGACGACGGCGATTGTCCGGCTGTTGCGCCCGCGGCGGCGGTAGTAGCGAAGGACGAATCGCAGGATCAGGTGCGCAATGGCGACATAGACCATCGCCCATATCACGAAGAAAACGATGAAAAAGCGCGACACGAAGGTCAGTTTCAAGAGGAACGCCAGGACCGACACCATCGCGAAAAAGAGGGCGCCGGCCTTCGCAATCTGGAAAAGCTCGGTTATCGGGCTTTTCATCCGCTGGCTGGTGTACATCCCGACCAGATAAGACGAGAACACCCAGAGAGGAAGAACCGCCGCCAGAAGGAGGAGGTAGTCCCTGAAAGGGAGCATCGGCCCGGCGCCGATCGGAAGGGCGTTCCGGAACGTGTACGCAAAAACGAAGGCATAGGCCGCGACCATGGCGTCGAAAGCCATGATAGCCCGGGTCATCAACGCGGCCTGTTGTCTGAGCACGTCGGACCCCTTCAGTTCGCGGCATCATACCACACAAAGCCGGCCGCGGGAAATCCGGTCTGGAATTTGGAGTACGTGCGTGAATGCCCCACCCCGGCGCGCCCCTCCACCCCGTCTCGCGCATGCTCCGCCGTTTTTTTTTGCTTCCGGCCCAGGTTCCGAGCGAGCCGGGGCTCCAGGACGCGCCGGGGCGGGGCTCTGCGTGCCGGTTCAGATGTACTCCGAATCGCGGTGCGCGAGGCGTTGTTGCAAACGCTCCCGGAATTGTTAAGATGGCGCGGTCAACCTTCAGGGTGCCGACCCGATGTTCAGACAACTTACCCACTTCCTGTTTCATGTCCTGCTGATACTGTCGCTTCTGAACTACCGTTATCTCGGGTGGAAGGAATACATCCTGGTTCTGCTGGTGGCGGCGGCCGCGGCGACGTCGTACACGCGGTTCGGAGACGTCCTGCGCCAGCCGGGTTGGACGGGCTTGACGGTGCTGCAGACCCTTTTTCTGGTCGTGCTCTTCTTCCTGACGGCATTTCCCGTGGCCGGCAGCCCGATTCGGGGCGACCTCGCGGCGTGGTCGCATACGCCGGGGGCGTGGATGACGGCGGCCATACTGGCGCTCGGGGCGTTTTCGTTCCTGTCGAGGTTCGTCGAGAGGCCTCCGCCGGCGCCCGGCGCGGCGGACCGCGGGCCCGATCAGGGGATCTTCGGCGGCTTCCTGGTCGCGGTCCTCCTGACGGTCATCGTGATGGGGGCCATTACCATCGGGGTGGAGTGGCTGTTCCTTCCCGGCAACGTCCGCGGGGCCAGGATGGATGTCTCGCTGCTGCTCGTGGCTGTCAACAGCCTGGTGCTGGTGATCGCGTCGAGACGCGTCTTCGCCGATTCCGACGGACGCCGCGGAACCGGCCCGCTGGGGATCTTCGTGGTGGGCGACTACCGGCCGCAGTTTCTGGTGCTTCTGGCGCTGCTGGCGGCCTGGGGCGGGTACAGCAGCGCGCGGGTCCTGCTGGCCGAATGGAGGGCGGGTGAGGCGTACGGGGCCAAGGACTACCCCCGGGCCCAGGAATTCCTCGAATCGGTGCGCCGCCACAACACGGTGCTCAAGTTCACGGCCCTCGAACGCAGGACATTCGAGCGGCAGGGCGAGATCTTCTTTTCGGCGGGGAAACTCGAAGAGGCGGCGCGCGCATACCGGGCGATGCTGGCGATGGACCCCGCGGACTTTCTGCCGACCATCCGGCTTGCGCAGATCGAGGCCGTCAGGGGGAACTACGATGCCGCGGCGCGGCACGTGCAGGATGCCGGGCTCCAGCAAAGGACGCTCAAGGCCGTCGCCCGTCTCGACAAGCTTCTGGACTGCTGTCCCGATTTTGTCGAGGGCCAGTTTCTGCTGGGGATGGCGTACCTTCAAAAAGGGTCCGACGAATCGGCCGCTGCGAAGTTCGCCCTGGCGCTTGGCAGGAACCCGGCGCATGTGCCGGTTCTCGGCGTTTTCTCCGAGCTCTGCGAGAGACAGGGCAGGGCCGGGGAGGCGGCGGAGCTGAGGGAACGAATGGTGTTGAGGGTGGACGCCGCCGCGTGGCAGGGTCCGCGGGGCGGTTCGCTGACGTGGTATGGGGGGGCGGCGATCGAAGTCGATCTTGCGCCCGGCGCGTGGCGGGCCGAGCTGGCCGCCTCGGCGGCGCCCAAGAACGGCGCGTGGCCGCGAATTAGGCTTCGTGTCGACGGAGTTGTCGCCGCGGAGCTGACGGTGGCTTCGGGAGACGAGCGGACGTACGAGGTCTTTTTCAGGGTGAAGGACGCCGGCCGCCATGCCATCTCGTTCTCGCACGAGGCGTACGACCCCCCCGGGTCCGCATATGGAGGGGAAGCCGGCGCAGCCACCGTGCAACTCGGGTCCGCCGTCATCCGCTGGATCGATCGCTAGACCGGCCGATGGAAACCGCGTTAAGATACGCCCTTGTCGGAACCGCCCTGGCGCTGCCCCTGAATCTGATTGCGGTACAGACGGGCGTGTTTGCGGTCACGGCGATCCTTGCCGCGGGACGGGTGACGGGCGCCTGGCGCTTCCGGCACACGCCGATGGACGCGCCCGTCGCGTTTTTCGTCCTGGCGGCCCTGGTTTCGATGCTTGCGACACCTGAACCCATCACGTCGTTTTGGGGTTCCACGTCGTTCTGGGTGTATCTCGCGTATTTCCCGTTGTCGCAGGCTCTGACGATCACCGGTCTTTCGCACCGCCTCCGTCCGGTGCTCCTGGTGATGGTCGCGGTCTCGACGCTCGTGGCGTTTTATGCGATTGCCCAGCACTTCTTCGGGATTGACTGGTTCGGGGTCGGGCGCCGGCTGATGTGGGCGCCGGGGTCGCACGGCGAGCGGTTCAAGGCGGTCGGTTTCTTCTACCGGCACACGACGCTGGCGTTCACCCTTGCGTTGTCGCTCATCGTCTCGGCGGTGCTTTTCATCGAGGACCGGCGCCCCGCCGTGAGGGCCGGGCTGGCGGCCGCCATGTCGCTGGCGCTTGCGGCGATCTTTTTCACATACGTTCGGATGGCGTGGATCGGCGTGTTCGGGGCGTTGCTCACGATAGGCCTCTTCAAGAGTCTCAGATGGGTCGGGGGCGGGCTTGCCGGGGCGGCCGTCGTGGGCGCCGTCGCGATGACGTTCAGTCCCACGGTATTCACGAAAGCGGCCTCGACCTTCACGGCCGAGGGAAGCTCGAACCGGAACTTCATCTGGAAACGGGCGATCGAGATGGCGGCCGACCATCCCGTCACGGGCATCGGGTACGGCAACTACACGCCGATGACGCGGGTGTACTACGACCGCATCGACCCGTCGTTCATCGTGAGGTGCCACGCGCACAACATGTACCTGCACCTGTGGTGCGAAACCGGCCCGCTTGGTCTCCTGGCGTTTGTGCTCGTCTGGGTGTGTTTCTTTGGCGCTCTTGCCCGTTGGTGGCGGGGGCAATCACAGGCCGGCCCGCCGGCGCGTACGACCGTGCTTGCCTCGGCCGGGGCGGCGGTCTGCATCCTGGCGGGGTCGGCCGCGCAGGACCTCTTTTTTGACGGTCAGATCTTCTTTTTTCTGATCTACCTGGTCGCCGCGGGGATGGCGGTCGTCGCGGATACCGGCGGGGATGACGCCGTCAGGGGCGCGTCCATTTGAAGATCGCCCCGCCCAGGAAGGCGTTGGTGTCCCCGACCATTTTCCCGTCCTTGAAGGCCGCCTGATCGTTGAGCATGCGGAAAGCGACGCGGACCCTGCCGCGTTTGTTTGTGCGAAATACGGCCTTGTAGGTCCTTTCCTCCCTGCTGTCGATCGCAAGGTCCGCCACCCGACTCCCGTCCACGTTCAACTGGACAATTGGCCAGACGTCGCCGGCCGGGGTTGCCGTGGCCGCAAGGCTCATCTCCCACTCCCCCGGCGCCAGCGAGACCTCCGCGCCGGCCTCCTTTGACGTCCACAGGATGCGCCCGTCCTCGCCACGCCACGCGGTTTCCTCGATCCCCGCGACCATTTGTGACCTGAGTCGCGACGCTTCCTCGACGTTGCCGATCTTTTCGGCATGGGCGGCCAGCATGTCGAGCGCCGCGATGTGCCGGGGCGACAGGCGCAGGAAGCCCCGGAGGATTTCGCCCGCCCTCTCGTACCCGCCGTTTTTTGCATATCCCGCCGCCAGCGAAATCCGGCCCGCCGCATATCTCGGATACGGGGCGAGCAGTCGTGTTGCCTCGTCGAGCACCGCCGGCTCCGCGGTCTCGAGACCGGCCCTTGCCAGGAGGGCGTCGGCCCTCGATTCGTCGTCCCCGGCGACCTGCGCCGCGGCCGCCCGGACAAGGAGGGCCGGGTCGTGAGGACCGGCGGCGAGCATCCGGTCGTACACGTCCGAAAGCGCCGCGTGAATCCGCCTGCCGGTCGCGTTCATCCCGAGAGTCAGGTTGTGATCGGCCGCCTCCCGGAGAAAAGACTCGGCGCGCGGCAGGTCGCCCCGCCGGAGCGACTCGTGGGCGCGGCGCACGTCTAGGGCCACGCGCGCGGCGTCAAAGGCCCCGGCGGCGGAAAGGATGAGCGTCAGCGCCAGGAAATGCGGCCGGTAGTCCGAAACGGCCGCCCGAAACGGGGAAGCGGGCGCCTGCCGCGCCGGCATCGCCTCGAACGTCCGGCACATGACGAAGAAAAGCAGGGCGCCGTTAAAGACGACGAGGAGCAGCGAATCGGCCGGCTCGCCGCCCTGCAGATGAAGAGCGATGGGAAGGGCGCGGGTGGCCGCCGCAATCGCCGCCGCAAGGAGCAGCGAAATAACCACCGCCAGTCCCGCGTTCCACCTGATCAAAGCCGTGCCGCCCGAAGCGGCGTCTGCCTTCCTTGAAGCAAACCGCTCGATCGCGGCCACGATCGCGGCCAGCCAGATCGCGCCAGTAATCCATACCGAAGGTCCCCCAGCAATCGGAGATGTGAAGGCGCCCGGGAGGCCCCGGGCGATCGGGAACGATGTGAGAAGGAACAGCGCGGCCATGAAGGCGTAGTGCAGGGGGGCCAGGCCCCCGGCCCCCCGCCGGCAAAGCCAGGCGCCGCGCCGGGTCCACGATGCCGCCGTGACGACCGCGACTCCGCCCAAAAGCGCGCACTGCCCCCACGTCAGCCGTCCCAGATTGACAAGAGCCAACCCGAGGATCACATGAAAAAGCGCGTGAGTGGTCAGGCGCAAAAACATCGAGCGTCCCGCAAATTGCCGGCCCGTTCGCCGGATTTTTAGCATGTTCGGGCGGGTGCTTGCAATTCCCGTCGCGGGAGCTACTATTGACCCACCGGAAGAGCGCGGCTGGAGATGGTCCGACGGGTGAAAGACGGGAAACGAGATTTTCAAGGGGAGGTCCGAAAAATGAAGCGTCATGCAGCCATTCTCACGGCGGTTGCCACAGTGGTGGTCGGTTTCTGCTCTGCATGCACCGGCGCAGGGGAAGAAACCTCGTTGCCCGACGCCGCCGCGCAGGATGACAAGACGCCGCCCGAATTCATCAACGCGTCTGCGACACCGACGCAGGCCACACTCGGGCAGACGGTCACGCTGACCTTTGACAGTTCCGAGCCGCTGCCGCCTGCCGCGAGGGGCGAAAGACCCAACCCCGAAGTGACGTTTGCGGGGATGCCGATGAACTGCGTCATGCCGGGGCTCAACGCGACGTGCACGATCTTCCCGGACCTCGCCATGGGCACCGGATTCAAGACCTTCACGATTACGGGGACCGACGCCGCGGGAAATACTGCGGGTCCCGTGCCCACCGACAAGGGCGTGAAGCTGGACTTCACACCGGTAGTGACCATTGCGGAGATCTCGCCGCCCGTGGTCGCGGACGGTGCGGCGGTGACGATCCTGTTTGGTGCGAACCAGGCTCTGGTGTCGTGCTGGGCGACGGTGGGGGGACTGGTGGCGGCGTGCGCCGAGCCGCAAAACGGGAGCGAATGCGCCTGTTCGTTTGTCGTGGGGGCGTCGACGCCCGAGGGGACGGTAGGGGTGCAGGCGAGCGGCACCAACGCAAACGGGACCGGCGTGGCAAACGGGAAACTCCAGGTCGACCGGACCCCGCCGCAGGTGGACGGGAACCTGGCTGCGATCGTGCGGCGACCCGTAGGGTCAAACGACGCCGTCTCGGGCGGGGCGGGGACGGCAAACGACGACGGCGGCGATCTCTACGCCGAGCGGCAGGTGACCGCCGTGAGAATCTGGGATGCCGAGAGCGCCGGGAACGTGGTTCTCACCGTCACCCCACCGGCCCTCCAGGCAGACGGTTCGTTCGCGGCAGTCGAGCTTCCCGGCACGGGGGACCTGGCTCCGCGACAGCTTTGGCTGTCGGCGGTCGACGTGCCGGGAAACGAGAGCGCGCGGGTGGAGATCACCCCGGGGCGAGACGTCGACGGCCCGAATGTCCTCCGCACACTTGTGACTTTTTTTTAGAGACGCGCCCCGGCCGCTGACGGAGTTGCGGGGGCGTCCGGCTCCGTTGCCGACGACGTGAGCGCAATCAAGGAGGTACGGATCTTTGATTCGACAGAGGCCGCCTCGCCGATGGTCCCGGTGTTTGCCCCCGACCCAGATGGCAGTTTCCCGGAAAAGAGCGTCGGCGACACGATTCTGAACCGTGTCTACCTTGAAGCTGTGGACAAGGCAGGGAACGTCTCGACCCGCGTGCTCAGCGGGAAGGTCCAGGCGACGTACAACTTGGCGGGCAAGGTCGCACACACCCGCAGCCCGAGCCCTCTGGCAATGTTCGGTTTCGCCGCAGCCGACCCGTTGTCTTCGTGGCCGGGACTCGGGCCTTCACTGGTGGATGAGTTGGGCGATTCGGAGAACGCGGCGGCTTTGGCAGCCGACGGGAGCAGGGTCTTCACCGGCGGGAGCACCGACACCCGAACTTCGCCGGCGAGTTGGACCGAACGGACGCCGGCAGGATTTGGACGGAAAGGGGGCGCGATGGCCTACGACTCGGCACACGGGAAAGCGGTCCTTTTCGGCGGTTTTGGCGGTGATGACTATTCAGAACACTACCTTTCCGATACGTGGGAATGGGATGGGACGCTGGGGACTTGGACAGAACGGGTTCCCGTGGGGCCCAAACCGTCGGCTCGCGTCGGCCATGCGATGGTCTACGACTCGGCACGCGCGAAGGTGGTCCTTATCGGGGGTCAGCACAGAGAAGACTTTTCAGTGCATTACCTCTCCGACACGTGGGAGTGGGACGGGGAATTGGGAACGTGGACGGAGCGTGTTTCGGGAGGTGCCAGTCCGTCGGGGCGCCAAGGCCACGCGATGGTCTTCGACGCGGCTCGGGGGAAGGTGTTCCTTTTTGGAGGGTCTGACCCGAACCGGAGTTTCGAGCCGCTTCAGGACGCGTGGGACTGGGACGGGACGAGAGCGACATGGACGGAGCGAACACCCGTTGGGACCATTCCCTCCGGGCGGGAGGGGCACGCGATGGGTTACGACGCGGCGCGGGGAAAGGTCGTCCTTTTTGGGGGTCACACCTGCTGTGGTTCGTTGAGCCATCTCGGCGATACGTGGGAGTGGGACGGGGAAGTGGGAACTTGGACCGAACGTGTTCCGGCAACGGCCAGCCCGTCGGCACGGTCGGGTCACGCGATGGCCTACGATTCGGCGCGGCGAAGCGTTGTTCTCTTCGGCGGGATACAATATTATGTTGATGCGTGGGAATGGGACGGGGCATCGGGAACGTGGACTTATCAATCCCCGACCCGGTCCCCCTATGGACGTAGTGAACACGCCGGGGTCTACGACCCATCGAGGGGGAGGATTGTGATGTTCGGCGGGTACTTCGACGGCAGAGGTCTCCGGGATACCTGGGAATTCACAGGCGCGGGTGTGCCGCATTCCCGCCATGCCGTTCATACGGCGGTGTTGCAGCTTGACGACGGGAGCACCGCATCGTCCATTTCGGCCAAATGGGTCGGTGCGGGGGCGGGGGAGGATCCGGCAAATCCCGGGGTTTCGACTCCCGGCGCCCAATTCTACGTCTGGGACTGGGCCGCGGGGGCCTGGGAACTGCTTGGCTCGCATGACATTCCGGTGGCGTCTTGCGACGAGCCGGGGGGGTCGGCGTGCACCGTGGAGGGCGTCCCTTCGGGCGATCCGGGGAACTACCTGCGCTCGGGCCGGATCTGGCTCATGGCGGTCCCGGCGTTCGCCTCGTCGGCGCCGCCGGGCACGGCCGTCAACAGTGAGATCCATACGGACT
This sequence comes from Deltaproteobacteria bacterium, assembly GCA_016218965.1. Taxonomy (GTDB): domain Bacteria; phylum Myxococcota; class SpSt-1050; order SpSt-1050; family JACRCP01; genus JACRCP01. The sequence goes on from JACRCP010000204.1 coordinate 23,139, forward strand.
ACATCGAGGCGAGGGTAAGCTACACGTTGCCGTAAAACGCCATCCGGTAGACTCAGAACGAACCGGCGAGACGGTGCAGGAAAACTCTCGCGGGGAGGAAATTCACGTGAACAACGATTCAACCATTGTCATCGTGATCGCGGTGGTGGTCGTGGGTGTCTGTTTTGCGTGTACGGGCGCCAGGGAAGAACCTTGGCAATCCGACGCGGGATCACAGACGGATGGTGCCTCGACGGAGAAACCGCTGATCGTCATCAAGGACGTATCTCCTCACGTTGTGACGGGTGGCGCGAGCGTCACAATTCGATTTGGCGCGAACCAGCCGCTGGTGTCGTGCTGGGCGACGGTGGGGGGACTGGTGGCCACGTGCGCCGAGCCGCAAAACGGGAGCGAATGCGCCTGTTCGTTTGTCGTGGGGGCGTCGACGCCGGAGGGGACGGTAGGGGTGCAGGCGAGCGGCACCAACGCAAACGGGACCGGCGTGGCAAACGGGAAACTCCAGGTCGACCGGACCCCGCCGCAGGCGGATGGAAACCTGGCTGCGATCGTCCGGCGACCCGTAGGGTCAAACGACGCCGTCTCGGGCGGGGCGGGGACGGCAAGCGACGACGGTGGGGACCTCTACCCAGAGCGGCAGGTGACCGCCGTGAGGGTATGGGATGCCGAAAGCGGGGGGAACGTGGTTCTCACCGTCACGGCGCCTGACCTTTTGGCAGACGGCTCGTTTGGCGCAGTCGAGCTTCCCGGCACGGGAGAGTTGGCTCCGCGACAGCTTTGGCTCTCAACCCTTGATGCGGCCGGAAACGAAAGCGCGCGGGTGGAGATCGTCACCGGCCGGGATCTGGACAGCCCGACCGGCGACGGCAACCTGATGACAATCGTCCGGCGGGACCTGACGCAGCAGGATGGGGTCCAAGGGAACGCAGGGGCGTTTGACGACGCCGTGAGCGCGTTGAAGGTCGTACGGGTCTACGACGCCGAAAGCGGCGGCGACCTGTTGGGAAGCGTTGCCCCACGCGCGGACGGCAGTTTTCCGGAGTTGCTGTTTGGCACCATGACCTCCTCGTACGGGCGTCTGTGGGCTGAAGCCGAGGACAAATGCGGGGGAACGACCAAAACCGAGGTACTTTTGGGAACGGATGTTGCCGGGCCGACCGTCACGGGTGCGCTGCTGACGTTCTTTGCACGGCTCGCTCCGGCAGTCGATGGCGTAGTCGCCGCGCCAGGCGCGTTTGCCGACGACGTGAGCGCAATCAAAGAGGTCAGGGTTTTCGATTCGGCGACGGCCTTGGTGCCGGTGATTCCGTCTTTTCTACCCGACGCCAGCGGCGGTTTTCCGGAAAAGGCAGTCGGCGATACCGGTCAGGACCGTGTCTTTTTCGAAGCTGTCGACAAGGCGGGGAACGTCTCGACCCGCACATACAGCCGTAAGGTGGAAGCGACGTACAACTTGGCGGGCAAGGTGCGCCACAAAACCAACCCTTCGCCATTGGCGATGTACGGCCTTGCGGCCGACGGCGACCCTTTGGCATCGTGGCCTGGACTGGCGCCTTCACAGGTGGACGAGTTTGAGGACACGGCGAACGCAGCGGCTTCGGCCGTCGACGGCAGCAAAAACTCGACGGTGGGAGGTACGAGTACCGAAACGGCGCTGGCAACCTGGACGGATCGAACGCCGCCGGGAACATTGCCTCCTAGCGCGGGCGTGCACCAGGCAATGGTCTACGACTCAGCGCGCGGGAAGGTGATAATGTTGTTCGGGGCACCAACATCAGGCTACGATCCAGTGCAAGGTCCGTGGGAGTGGGACGGGACTTTGGGAACATGGACCGACCGGACGCCGGCCGGGACCAAGCCCTTGGCCCGGTGGGGCCATGCGATGGTCTACGATGAGGAAAGACAGAGGGTCGTCGTTTTCGGCGGTAGCTACTACGACGGTTCATCCCGCTACCTTGCCGACACGTGGGAATGGGACGGTGCGGCAGGAATCTGGATCGAAAGGACGCCAGCGGGGGTCAAACCCGGTGCGCGCAGCCGCCACGCGATGGCCTACGATTCGACTCGGAGGAAGGTCGTTCTTTTCGGTGGAACTGACGGTTCCAACAACATGAATCACACCTGGGAATGGGATGGGGCATTGGGGACCTGGACGGACAGGACGCCGGGCGCGGCCAAGCCATCCGCGCGGTCCGGCCACGCGATGGTCTACGATTCGGCGCAGAAAAAGGTGTTTCTCTTCGGAGGGTACGACGGTTCGTACAGACAGGACACTTGGGAGTGGGACGGCGAGCTGGGAACATGGATCGAACGAACGCCGGCGGGCACCAAACCGCTGGGGAGTTCGGGCCACGCGGTGGTCTACGACTCGACGCGTGGCAAGGTTCTCCAGTTCGGGGGTTCCTACTACGACGGCAGTCATTCTTATGCACAATACCTTGACGCGGATACGTGGGAATGGGACGGGGCGACCGGCACTTGGAGGTTGTGGATACCTGAAAACGCAAAACCGGAGTCACGTGGTGGTCACGCGATGGCCTTCGACTCGGCGCGGACGAAAGTCGTGATGTTCGGCGGGGGTCTTCAGAACACTGCCTACCAAGAACTCTGGGAACTCGACGTCGCCTCGGCGACATGGGCGTCCCGGGAAACCGAAGTGAGCCCCACGGCGCGCCGCGAGCTGGCGATGGCCTATGATGGGGAACGTCGGAAGGTTGTCCTTTTCGGCGGTCATCACTTCCAAACCGACTTCCTTGCCGACATGTGGGACTGGGAGGGGGCATCGCGAACGTGGACCAAACGGTTTCCGTCGGTGACCTGGCCGTCTGCGCGCGGAGGCCACGCGATGGCCTTTGACGCTTTTAGGAACAAGGTTCTCCTTTTCGGAGGGTTAAACGACAGTTCGTCGCACTATCTTTCCGACATGTGGGAGTGGGACGGGGCATCTGAGTCGTGGACCGAGCGAATCCCCCCAGGTGTCAAGCCGCCGACACGCTGGGCCCACTCGTTGGCATTCGATGCGGCGCGGGGGAAGGCGGTGCTTTTCGGAGGATACCGAGGTGAGGACGCAAGCGGTGATGTGCTGGCCGACACGTGGGAATGGGATGGGAGAGCGGGGACTTGGTCCGAACGGACCTCCGCCGGGGCGAAACCGTCGCGGCGCGAGTTCCATGCGATGGCCTACGACGCCGCCAGGGGAAAGACTGTCTTGTTTGGGGGAAATACGGGTGCCGGGAGGTTCCAGGACACTTGGGAATGGGACGGTGTGTTGGGAAACTGGACGGAGCGGGTCGTGTCCGGGGTCAAGCCGACGGCGCGGGCGGTTCACGTAATGACCTACGATCCTGCCAGCAGGAGAGTACTCCTCTTTGGTGGGATTGACGGCACGGGACAGAAACGGGACACGTGGGAATGGGACGGAATGTCGGGAATTTGGGTTGAGCGGGTTCCGGCCGGGGAAACCCCGGGCGAAGGTTTCGGCCATGCGATGGCCTACGACACGGCCGCCGGGAAGTCGGTGTTGTTCGGCGGGAACCTGTATGTCCCGCGCGAAACCTGGGAATTCTCGGGCGCGGTTGTGCCGCATTCCCGCCATGCCGTTCACACGGCGGTGGTTCAGCTTGACGACGGGAGCACCGCATCGTCCATTTCGGCCAAATGGGTCGGTGCGGGGGCGGGGGAGGACCCGGCCAATCCCGGGGTTTCGACTCCCGGCGCCCAATTCTACGTCTGGGACTGGGCTGCGGGGGCCTGGGAACTGCTTGGCTCGCACGGCCTTCCGGTGGCGTCTTGCGACGAGCCGGCTGGGTCGGCGTGCACGGTGGATGGTGTCCCTTCGGGCGATCCGGGGAACTACCTGCGCTCGGGCCGGATCTGGCTCATGGCGGTTCCGGTGTTCTCCTCGTCGGCGCCGCCGGGCACGGCCGTCGAGAGCGCCATCCATACGGACTACATCGAGGCGAGGGTGAGCTACACGCTGCCGTAGGCCAACGCTCTCGAAGACAGCGGGCGTCTTTCGCGGGCGTCGTTGCCCGCGGATCAGGGGGCCAAACCCTGGACAGGGGGCCAAACCGGACTTGATCTCGCGGGTGAACAGTGTTACAAATCCGTGACCTTGCCGGTGTTTTCGGGGGCAAGAGGCTGTCTTTGCTGCAAAAACGTGAGTTGGAGCTCATAGATCTTCTCAGGGTGGTTTGGGGCCACTGGAAGCTCATCGGTTCGGTGACGGCGGCGGCCGTCGCCGTTTCGCTTGTGCTGGGCGCGGTTTCGCCCAAAGTCTACCGGGGCACGACGATCCTCGAAGTCGGGAAGGTCTATAGCTTCTACAAGGGCGATCAGCAGGAGAAGGTCGAGCTGATTGAAGACGCAAGGAACGTCGAGAGCATATTCAAGAACGACGCCATCTTGCAGCTTCTCAAGAACAAGCTCGGCATCAAGGAGAGCGTCAAAACGCTCAGGGACAAGATCAAGATTGACGGGAAGACGAGCCCCCTCATCATAATGAGTCTCGAGCTCGACGATCCAAAGGCCATTGCCGACGGGCTCACGTTCCTTGCCGATTTCATCGTCAAGGATCACACCAAAAAACACGAGGTCGCGCTCAAGACGCTCAACAACAACATCGAGGCGCTGCACGCCAAGATCGGCAAGCTGGAAGCCAAGATCGAGGAGAACGAAAAGAAGAAGGCTCAAATCCAGGAAAAGATCGTCAACATCCAGAGGCAGGTCGCCGTCGAGCGCGAGCAGAACAAGACCGACAGCGGGTACCGCGCGCAGGTCGTCGAGCAGCTCAAGAAGGCCCGGGAGACCGTCGCCGAGATCAAGGGCAAGACAAGTCATCTGGATCCCAAGGGCGCAACGCCGCTCGAACTGCTCTTCCTGCAGAACACGAGCCAGAACCACGAGAACCGGGTCGCCGACTACGAGCGCGAGGTCAACGAACTGCGGCAAAGGGAGTCCGAGCGCCAGAAGCAGATAGCCGAGCGCTCAAAGGCGGTGGCCGACCTCGAGATCAGCATCAACGACCTCGAGGCGCAGAACGCCGATCTCGGCGGCCAGATGAGCGACATGAAACGCGGCATAGCCGGTTACGAGAACTTCATCGCTGCGTCCACACCCACGGGGTTCCGCGTGGACCCCCTCGTCCTCGACAGGCCGGTGTCGCCCCAGCCGGTCCTGCTTGTCGTAATGTTCGGCGCGGCGGGGTTCCTGTCGGCGCTGTTGCTCGCGTTCCTGATCGAGTACCTGAAGAGGGTCGGCCCCATCTCCCGCCCGGAGACGTCAACGTAGGGCGGAAAACGCGTACGATGAGAATCTCAGTCATTGCCGGAGCGCGGCCCAATTTCATCAAGATTGCGCCACTCATGGCCGCGATGCGCGAAGAGGCGCCGGACGCAATTGAGCCGGTCCTGGTGCACACCGGGCAGCACTACGACGCGAACATGTCCGACGCGTTCTTCCGGGACCTCGACCTTCCGGCGCCTGATGTCCATCTTGGCGTCGGCTCCGGGAGCCACGCCGAGCAGACCGCAAAAATCATGACCGCTTTCGAGAAGGCATGCCTTGACGAAAGACCCGGCATGGTGCTCGTCGTGGGCGACGTGAACTCGACCATGGCGTGCGCGATCGTCGCCGCAAAGCTCGGGATATCCGTTGCGCACGTCGAAGCGGGCCTCCGCAGCTTCGACCGGAGCATGCCCGAGGAGATCAACCGGGTCGTGACCGACGCAATCGCCGACTGGCTTTTCGTGAGCGAACCCAGCGGCGTCGAGAACCTGCGCAGGGAGGGCAAGGACCCCTCGAGGGTCTTTTTCACGGGCAACGTCATGATCGATACCCTGGCCAGGTACCGGCCGGCCGCGGCCCGATCGCCCATCATGGGCACGCTGGGCGCGGAACCGGGACAATACGGCGTCGTCACTCTTCACCGCCCCTCAAACGTCGACCGGCGCGAGGTCCTCGAACCGCTGCTCGGCGCGCTCTCGGATCTCGGCAAAAGGCTTCCACTCTTTTTCGCGATCCACCCCCGGACCAAAGGGAGGATCGCGGAGTGGGGCCTCGGCGGCTGTTTTTCGGACCCGCCGGCCAGCTCTACTGTGATCGATCCCGGACCGAGACTGACGCGCGAGGTGCGAGCAGCGCGAGGCGCGACGAGGGCGCATACCTGGCAGGTATGTAACGGAGGAGCAACGACGCGATGCGACGCAGATCGTGCGGTCAGGCGACGG
>JACRCP010000213.1 GCA_016218965.1 Deltaproteobacteria bacterium
CCGTCGCCTGACCGCACGATCTGCGTCGCATCGCGTCGTTGCTCCTCCGTTACATACCTGCCAGGTATGCGCCCTCGTCGCGCCTCGCGCTGCTCGCACCTCGCGCGTCAGTCTCGGTCCGGGATCGATCACAGTAGAGCTATCCCAGGGGTTTCAGCGCCCGGTAGCCCCAGGCGCGGGCGTGGTTGATGTGGATACCGGGGCAGCGGCGGTTTTTGACGCATTTTTTGCAGCGGCGGCTCTTGGTCATGTGGCGGCGGGCGAGGTAGTCGTCGGCGAACGCGTCAAGGTCCACCGTCAAACGTCCGTCGTCGCCCAGTCGGAGCGCGTCCAGCCTGATCGCGTCGGGGTCGTGGGGCACGCCACCGAGACAAAAGGGGAGGCCCTCGACGCCCGCGCCCGCCTTTGCCGCGAACGCGGCCGCCTCGCCGACGGGAATGCCGGTTGCCGCCCCTTCGCTCAGCAAGGCGTACGCGGGGACTTCGACTCGAACGCGGGCCTTCTTGATGACAGCCCCGACCCGGCGATCCGAAAGCAGGCGCGCGGTGGCGCGATTCAGCACAACCCCGGTGGCGACGCCCAGCGCGAGAATCCGTTTGACGATGCCCGGGTCGGCCGAAAAGAACGTCGCGCCGGGGAATACCCTCACGACATCGCGAACGTCGTCGGGGCAAGCCTTGAACCCCGCGCCGAGGCGGACGTCGAGCTTTTTGGGCCACGCCGCCTCGACCAGGGCCCGCCCTTTGGCGGCATCGCGGAGCGAGTCTATTTCGAGGACCAGGCTTTTGAGCCGGACCTTCCGGTCGCCAAGAACGCCAATCACCGCCTCGGGCGCCGCGCGGGCGCGCGCGACGGTATTCGAAAACACCAGATCCGACGCGGCGGCGACGTCGCCGCCGAGAAACGGACACAGGTCCTTGACGAAACAGTGCCGGCACCTGTCCTTTTTCTCGCAGCGCATGGCCTTCCCGGCAATGACCTCGTCAAAGAGCAGCCGCCGCCCGCGCACTTCGTCTGTCAACTTGTGCGGGTCCTGGATGAAGCTCTCGAGCCCCTCGAGCATCTCGGGCGGGACCCGGTTGGTCCACATGGTGCAGCCCAACTTCCGGCCGGCCGCGATCGCCTTGGCAATCGAACCCGCGTAGTCCGCGCCGAAAAGCGTCTTGAAGTTACTGTTGTACGCCCGGCCAAAGGGCGTGATGTGCAGGAGGTCGAACTCTTTGACACCCGACTTCTCGAACGTCCTCACAATCGCCGGCAGGTGTGCGTGGTTCAAGTCGTTGATGACCACGTCCACCGTCACGAGACATCCAAGATCCTGCAGGTTCTTGATGCCTGTCAGGGACTGTTCAAACGACCCCGGGATGCCGGTCAGGCGGTCGTGGAGCGCGGGCGTGTGGCCGTGCATCGAAACGGTGACCTCACGAAGGCCCGTCTTGACGGCGCGCCTTGCGAAATCGCGGTAGGCGAACATGCGCCCGTTGCTGATGGCCTGTACCCAAGTGTATCCGGCGCCCGTCGCCGCCGCTGCAAGATCCGCAAACCGTGGGTGGATCGTCGGCTCGCCGCCGGAGAGGATGAGCCGCTCCGCGCCGCCCGAGCGCGCCTCGCGGATCGAACGCACGAGATCGTCGAATTCGTTGAAGACGCCGTCCTGCTGGTCCGAATCGAGGCAGAAGAGGCAACGGTTGTTGCACACCCGCGAGATCTTGAGCCAGAACCTCTTTTCGATCGCCACAGCCTCGCGGAACTCGATTTCGTCTTCGGGCGGTGTGCTCCGCGCGACGGATTTCGGGGTCTTCCGGCGGTTCACCTGTGGTCCGATCGATGTTTCATGCCTTACGGCTCGTGCCTCACGCCTCATGCCTCGTGCCTGTTTTGTCTCTTCTCACTGTTGACAAAGGGCCTGAGTTGTTCGAGCAGCTCGTGGCGGTGAAAAAAGTCCTCGATGTAGTCCATCTCGCCGGTCGGGAGATCGATGACCGGCGACAGGTCGTAGTGGCCGCGCCACGAGGCGTACAGGCGGTTGAGCCTGGCCACGTAATCGCGCGAGACGCCCCCCTCGTACGAGCGCCCGCGTCTGGCGATCCGGTCCATGAGCGCCGAAAGCGGGCAGTGGCAGTAGATCAGCACGGCCGGCGGAGGAATGTGCCGGAGGGCGTCGTCGTACAACTCGCGGTAGAGCGAGTAGTCCCGTTTCGAGATGAACCCCTGCTGGTGGAGCGCCTTTGCGAAGATCTCGGCGTCCTCGTAGACGGTGCGGTCGAGCATCGGCGTGCCCTCGACCCCGGCGAGGTTCCCGTAGTGGCGGACCTTGCGGACAAGGAAAAAGACCTGCGAGTGGAACGCCCAGCGTTTCATGTCGGCGTAGAAATCGGCGAGGTAGGGGTTTTCGTCCTGCGCCTCGAGAAGCGGCACAAGCCCGAACTTCTTGTGAAGGAATCTCGCGAGCGATGTCTTGCCGCTCCCCATGTTCCCCGCCAGCGCTATGTACCCGGCGCTCACCGCCCGAGCCTACCAAGCGCCCCCGCGGTTTTCAAGCGCCGTGTCCGTTGCGCCGTGTCCGTTGCGGGTACGTTGCATGGGCCCATGGGACACCCGGCACTCCTTCAGCGGTTTCCATCCGCGCGGCAGGGTTTGGAGCCGCACGTCTTGCTCCCCGGCCGTGCGGCTCCAAATCGGGGTTGATTCCACGCACGCGTCACGCAACACCGTCACGGAACGCGTTGTCCCGCACCCGGATTTGGGTTAGACTGCCCGCCGTATGAGCCGCCACGTGTTGATCATCGTCGCCGGGGTCGCCGCGGTCGTGGCGGCGGGGGCGTCCGCGCAGGCGGCCGAGGTTTCGGTGTTCCTGCCGGGCGCCGACGGGGCCGCAGCCAAGGTCGAGAAACTCCCCGGCGACGACCGCCACGGCCTCTCGCTCGTCATCGGCGCGTTTTCGTGGCCGCCCGCCGACTGCGCCGACATCTGCGTGACGTTCGAGTCGTTTGAGAAAAGCGCGGGCCGGCGCGGGACGCTCATGCGCCTTTTTGCAAAGCAGGCGGGCTTTCGCCGGGACCGCGAGGTGGACTTTCTCCCCCAAGTGAGCGCCGACGAGATCAGGGCGCACACCGACACGATCCTCATCATCGTCCACAGCATCCTCCACGAGGTCGCGATCCCCCCGGCGGAGATTCCTCTTCCAAAGCCGAAGGAAACAGGCCCCGCGCTCCTGAATACTCCGGTCCCCCCGGAGAAGAAGCGCGAAAAACCCGCCGACGCGTCGGCCGAGCAGCGCCTGCCTCCGCCTGCGCCGTACGCCTTCCCGGTCGCGGCGATGGTCGGCGCCGACTGGCTCGGAGACAACATGCTGGCCCCGGCAATCGGGTTCGACGTGGCGGCCCGGCTCCCGCCAAGGATCGCCCTCTCGCTGGACTACAGGTATCGGTTTCCCGCCGCCTTCTACGTGGGCGACTTCCCGGTCTCGGCCGGCGGCCAGCGCTACATCCTGGGTCTTGGCGCCGCACTCCCGCGTTTCAGGTCCTTGGACACGTTCGTGCTGTTCTCGCCGGCCGTCGAATCCGTCGAGATCGAATCGGAGACGGAGGGCCGGCGTTACCGGAACCTCCTGCTCCTTGGCGCCGAGGTCAGGGCCTACTACCGCGCCCGCCCGAGCCTGGGCATGTTCGTCTCGGCGGCCGCCCACTACGCCACCAACAAGATAACCGTGGAGTTTCAGCAGGATGGGGCGTCTTGGGAGACCGCGCGGCTCTCGCTTGGAGTGCAGGCGGGGATGTTTTTCGAAATCGCCCCCTCCCCGCGGTGAACACGCGGCATGAAACCGGCACCAACAATTCGGTACGCGCGTCATGCAGACCATGAGCGATGAAGCGCTGCTGGCGGCGATCCGGCGGGGCGACGGCGCCGCCGAGCGCGAGTTCTTCGACCGGTTCTACCCAAAGGTGCTCGCGTGGTGCCGCTGGCTCGGGAAGGGACGCGTGGACGTGCAGGACGCCGTTGCCGACGTCTTCGAGGTGGCGTGGAGGAGGATCGGGGAGTTCCGGGGCGACGCGGCGATTGCGACGTGGCTCTATGCCATCACGCGCAACGTCGTCCGGGGGAACGCGCGCAAGGCCTGGTTTGGGAGGCTCGTGGGACTCGACCCGCAATCGCGCGACGGAGCGCCTTCGCCCGACGAGGCGCTGGTTCTAAAGGAGAACGCCAAGCGCGTCGAAGAGGTGCTCGTGACGCTTTCGGAGGCCAAGCGCGAGATGGTGATGCTCGTGGACATCGAAGGGTTCACCGTCGAGGAGGCGGCAAGGGCCGCCGGGGTGCGAAGGTCCACGGCGGGGACGCGGTTGTTCTACGGCCGGCGCGAGTTTTTTGAGCGGTACGCGGCGAAGTTCGGGGCAGAAGATGGGGCTTGACGAGAAAAAGTACGAACGGATCGTTTCGGCGCTCCGCGAACGCGAGGTGGACCCGCGTTTCAAGGAGTCGGTTTGGCGCCGAATCCGCATCGAGGCCGGGGTCGAGGAGAGCACGGCGGTAAGGATCCTGCAGGCAGGCGTGGCGCTTTCGGCGGTCGTGGCGGTGGTAATTGGGGTCCTGGCGGTCATCAACTTCGGCGGCGGCAAGGGCGACAAGGTCGTGTCGGGAAAGCCGTACACGCTCCGCGAGAACATGACGCTTCTCACCGGCGGCGGAGGGCAGATCCTTGCCAAAACCGAAAGCCACGTTCAGATCACCGCCGGGAAGAACCTCTACAAGATGGTCCTCTCCGAGGGCCATCTGCGGTTCAATGTTCCCAGGCTCCCGTCGGGGTTCGTGTTTTCGGTTGACGCCGGGCTCGCGACCGTCACGGTCAAGGGGACTGTGTTCGAAGTCGCGGTGGACCTAGAGGCGTTTTCGGTCGAAGTCTTCGAAGGGTCCGTCCTTTGCGCGTCGAGGGACGGCGAGCGGGTCGTTGTCTCGGGGCAGTCGCACACGGTCAAACGGCGGGAGGAAAAGGCGGGGGGCCCGCTCAAGCCGGGAGAGAAGGCCGAGCCGCCGGGAGAAGGTGCAGGAGAGGCAGGGATCGCAGAAAAAACGGAAAAGCCCGCGGTGGCGACGAACGCTCCCGCAGGCGGCGGCAAGGCGGCGAAGAAAGCCGAGCCCGCGGCCGAGAAAGCGGCGCCGGGGCATGACGATGCCGCGGCCAGGGCGGACCATCTGCTCAAAGAAAAGAAGTATACCGAGGCGGCGGCCCTGCTCACAAGCGCCTATGAGGGGCACAAGGAACAGTCAAGGCGCGAGGAACTGCTTTTCAAGAGGGGTCAGGTCGAGCTTTTCAACGTGCATGACTACGGCGCGGCGATAGGAACTTTTGGGGAGTATCTCAAGAATTTTTCGGGCGGGAAGTTCGCCGACGAGGCGACGTACCACACGGCCGAGGCAATGTTTAAGAATGACGACGTGAAGGGCGCAATAGAGTGGTTCGAGCGCTATGCCGCGGCGTCGGCAAACGACTCCCGCAAGGCCTCGGCGCTTTACAACATAGCGGCACTTTCGCTCCGCGCTGGAAAGCCGTGCGGCGACACCGTCCCGTATCTCACGAACGCGCTGGCGCTCAAACCCCCGCCCGACATAGAAATCAAGGCCCTGCGGGCCGTCGTGTCGTGCCTCGTCTCGACAGGGAAGAAGGACGCTGCCAAAAAGCACCTCGAGCGCCTCGAGACCCTCGACCCGACGGACCAGGTCCTGCGCGACGCGAAACGTGCCTTGGAATGACCGGGATGGGGAGGATGGAGGAGAGAGTGATGAGAACGGCTCTCCCCAACCTGCTCTCCGCGGCGTTCCTGACGATCCTCCCGGCGTGCGGCCTCGACTTCGGTCCTCACGACACCGTTGTTGACGCGAACGCCCTTCCCGACGCCACCGCGTCCGCCGACACCGCCCCGACCGCGCACGACGCAGGCCACGTGTTCGATGCGGCCGAGCCTCCAGACGTCGGCAGAACCCCCGACGCCGCCGAAGACGCCGCGACGACCGACGCCGGGCTGGGGGAAATTCTTTCGTGCATACTCAAGGCCGATCCGAGCAGCCTCGACTTCGGCTCGTTGGCCGGCGGAAGAGTCTCTGTGAAGGACTTCTCTCTTGTCAATCTGGGCGAGCGCTTCTGCCTCGTCAGCGAGATCGTCGGACCGACGAAACCCGAGTTCAAGATCGTGGCCATTACTTCCGAGATCGGCTTGGCACTCGGCGGTGCACCATTTGCAATCGCGCCGCGAAGCCGTGCCAGGGTTTCCGTAGAATACGCGGTGCCCAACAACTGGTTTTGCCACGATGATCAAATCACGTTCGTCAACGACAGCGTCAATTCCCCGAGACTCGATATGTATTTGACGGGCGGATGCGGACACCCGGGCCTATGCAAATTCAAGGTTCAGCCTTTGGGCACGCTAAACTTCGGAAACGTGTGCTCCGGCGTCAAAAAGACCATGGGGGTCACGTTCGAAAATGTCGGAACCGATTTTTGTGAGATCACGCATGCGAAGTTCGGCGCGCAGACCGGAAACTGGTTTTCGTTTGCAGATGAACTCTCTTTCCCAATCGAAGTCCAACCCGGTGCCTCAAAAAAGATCGGCGTCGTGTGCGAGCCGAAAGGCACCGGCCCCGCTCCGAACAGTTCGGGGATCCCGGACATCTACGGTTGGAACGTGCTCAACACGTCAACGAACGATCCCGCCCAGCCCCGGAACGGCGGCGCGTCGACTTGTGCCAGCCCCGGCTGGTGCCACAAGCTCTTGTGCACCGGGACCGGATGCCCAATTGACGTCGTGCCTGGTGAGATCGACTTCGGCCTCATCGTCGTAGGCTGCGCCTCCGAGGAAGTCGGGATCAAGTACTACAACAACGGAACTGCGGTGCTCAACGTGAGCCAGCTCGAAATCGCGCCCGCAGCGAATCCCCCCGTGTTCATCATCGCTCAGTCCCCTCCAGTCCCTTTTGCGGTCGCTGCGAACTCGTCGGTCGAGATCAAGCTGAAGTTCAGGCCGTCGAAAAACGGTGTCGAAACCGGCGCCCTGCGCATCCATACCGACGCGCCGAACGCAAACAACGGCGTTGTCGAGGTGCCACTGCGCGGCGAGGGGACTCCGGCCGAATCAGTGACGGATACTTTCACGGGAAACGCTGGATACCTGCCGGACGGAACATGGTGGGCGGAGATCGAGTTTCACCTCTCCCGCTGGCCCGACCCGGCGACGATCGTCGTTTCGGTGAACGGCGTCGAAGTTCAGAGCGATCCGGTCAACGGCTACACGTACGACGCGGCGCAGAACTCCGTCGTATTCGGCGCCGGCGCCGTTCCGCCCGAGGGCGCGCGGATCGAGGTCACGTATTGCGCGGCATGCTACTGACACTCTGTCTTGCCATGCCTTCGGTTTCTGCAACAGAGTGCATCGAGTGCACCGAGAGAGAACTTCTCAGACTCCTGGATTTCGAGGAACATAGATTCCCTCTGTGATCTCTGTGGCAAGAGCATCCGGCTGCGGCTCTGCCGCTCCGTTTTTCCGTTGATCCCCCAAAAAAGCGCGCGGCGTTTTGGGGCGCCGCGCGCGGGGGAACACGAATCGGATTCGCTCAGGTTACAGCGGGCACGAGCAGGTCAGGCTCTTGTTCTGCCAGTCGGTGTTCGAGTGCTCCCACACGTCCACGCCCGCGGCGTAAACCACAAGGGCCTCGACGCCCGTCGCCTTGCCGTCAACCACCGTGCCCGAGAACAGGACCGTCGCCGCACCTTCAAAGACAAAGAACGCCGTGAACTTGCCGTCTTCGGTGCCCGTGATCGGCGCCGTGTCCTCGCCGGGGACGTTCTTCTCGCAGTACGTAACGTACCAGCCCTTGGCCCTGCCCGCGGGGTTCTCCTGGAGGTCCTTGAAGCAGACCGCCGTATTGATCTTCGACCCGACGGGCCGAGCGTTCAACGCGTCGTCTATGTTGCCCTGGACCGCGTACTCGCCCAGGAGCTGCGGAGGCTTGGAACCCTGGTTCACGACGAACGGCTCGCCGCCGCCGCCGCCCTTTTCGACCGCGGCCTGGACGGCGGGGTCCTTGATGATCTCGTCGACCTCGCCGTTGCCGGTCTTGGTGTCGTTCTCGGGTTCCTTGGCCTCGGGCGGCGCTTCGGCCGGCGGTTCCACGGCTGGCGGCCTGCCGCCCTCGCGCTTTTCGAGACACTTGTCGGCGTACAGGGCGCTCTTGGTGTCCCAGCAGTCGTTGATGTTGCCGCACTCGGCCCCCGCCAGGCAATCGAGCTGGCACTCCGAATACCCGTTCATCGCGCGTGTTTCGGCCTGGGCGCAGTTCACCGCACAGTTCGCCGCGCCGTTGCCCGTCTCCGGCAGATCGATGCCGGGGATCTTGCCGCCGGGCGGCGTGGCGCCGCAGTCGTTCACCTTCTGGCACGGGTCAAGGCACGTGTCGAGCGCCTCTTGGACCTCGTCGCACGCGGTCATCGCAAGAATGCTGCCGAGTGCCACACAAGCCATGACGATCAGGGTCTTCGTTCCTCTCATTTTCTCCTCCTTGTTCGTTGCGCGGGGCGCCTCACCGCCCGCAGCGGTTTTTCAGGAACTGTTTCGGGTTTGTTCCTGCGGGGCAGTATAGACGGGACGCCGGTTGCTTGCAAGTTGGGGCCGTTTTCTCACGGCGGCACTGCGACAACAAAGTCACGCCCGGCCTCGGCCGCGGCGCCGGGGGCCGCCGGCGGGTACAGGTCGAGGCCGCGGACGAGCGCCGAAATGGCGTGCTGAACGTAGTCGATCCGGATCCGCGGGACGATCTGTTTTTCAAAGAACCCTCCGACGGCAAGCGCGGGGCGCTGCATCCAGAAACCGTCATGGGCATTGACCTGCGTCTTGAGCAGAAAACTGTAGCTCCAAAGGGCCGCCTCGCGGATCTCGGCCACGCCAGGCCCCGCGGCCCCCCCGAGTGCCGCGGCCGAGGTCATCGCCTCGGCGGCCGTCGCCGTGCCGCAGCCGTGCGGCGAGAGGGCGTGCGTCACGACCATCCCGCCGGCGTTTTCGGGAAATGCGGTGGCGTCCTTTTTGAGGATAGTGCGGGCGAAGTGCGTCCCGATCTCGCGACAGAATTCCAAATAGGCAGGTTTTGGGACCTGCGAATACATCTCCTCGGCGGCAAGGCAGCTCCAGTGCTCGGCCACAAAGAACCAGTTCCCAAGAAAAAAGTCCCAGTAGGGGCCGGCGAGGTGGTCCATTCCCCGCTCGGCCGCCGAAAGCGCCCCGCGGTCGCCGGTCGCCCGGGCGTGCCGGGCAAGGGCCAGGACGCCCTGTTGCGAGGCGAACAGGAGCATCGAGCCCCTGTCGAGCCCGCCTTTCGGGTACCAGTAGTGAAAGAACAGGCCGTCCCGGCGCTGCATCGCGCGGATGAACGCCGCGAGGTCTGCCCCCGCGGTTTCGAACCGCCGATCGCCCGTGGCGACCCTGTGCTCGGAAACGGCGAGCGACATGAGCGCCGACGCGCCAAAATAGCACCGATCGCCCTCGAACAAGCACTGCCCGCCGACGGACGCCTTCTTGAGGCGGCGCATCCCCGCTTCGACGGCCCGGGCGGCGGCGTCGAGGTACCGCGGCTCGTGCAGAAGACGGCCGACGAGCGAGAGTGAATACGCCGCGCCGTAGTGTCTTGTCCACGAGTAGTCTTTGGGCACGTAGTTGTCGAGCGGGTCGAAGATGTAGCGGAACTCCCCCGCGGAATCGAGCGCATTGACAAGGTAGTCGGCGCCCGCGCGCACGGCGGCCTCGACCCTGGCCCTATCGGGGTCCTGGCGCTCGACCGTGCCCTGCACAAGCGTTCTTGGCGCAAGGTCGGCCCCCTCGACGGCGCATAGAGATCTGAACCTTCCTTTGACCGCGGCCGCGCGGCCGTCGACCCCGAGCGCCCGGCCCTGGGAGCGGATCGCCGAGAGCATTCGCCCCCCGTCCATCCCCGTCTTGAACTCGAGGCTGTAGCCGGGGACGATGTCAAGGCTCGCATAGACGGAGCTATTCGCGCTGTAGCGTTTTTTTCGAGGCGGACAGGGGTTGGGGCAGGCCGGGATTCTCTGATAGAGCGTCTTCTCACCACATGAAGCCCGCAGTTGGAGCAGATCGACGGCTTTCACCGTGTTTCGAGCACA
>JACRCP010000021.1 GCA_016218965.1 Deltaproteobacteria bacterium
CTGATTACCGTCACCTTCGACTCGACCGAGGCGGTGACGGCGGACGTGCGCGTGGGGGCGAACGCGACGAGCCCGTGCACGGCCACGGGGAGCGCGCCGGCCATCCGCTACACGTGCGAGTACACCGTCGTGGGCGCGCCGCAGGATCAGGAAGGCCAGAACGTGGTGAGCGTGGTGGCGCGCGACCAGTTCGGGAACCAGGACATGGAAAGCGGGGGTGCCATTCTGGACTTTTCGCCGCCGTTTATCATGGGGAGCGCCGGTGTGACGCTCACAAGGCCGGCAGGTTGCCCGCTGGCGTCGGACACCCTTGGGAAACTGACATTCGGAAGCGCGGCGACGGTGACGTTTACGGTCAGCGAGGCGCTCCTGGGCGCCGAGCCCGTGGAGGTGAAGGCCAAAAGCGGAGCGCAGGAGTTTGTTTTGTCGAAGACAGGTTCGTCAGGACTCTCGTACACGTACTCGACGACAATCCCCGGCAGCGGCTCATTCCCACAGGGCGCGTACACGCTCGAGGTGAAGCTCCGCGATGCCACCGGAAACGAGCAGACGGTGAGCCCGGCGTTGGAATCCCCCGGCCTGAGTCTCGATACCGCCGTGCCTGCGCAACCGGATGTGAACACGACCGGCAAGATCGTCTACAAACGCGTCCCGTGGGGTAGCGACGCGACGGCGGGGATCAAGGCATTCCAGATCGCCGGCGGTGCGGACTCGGTGACCGGCGACGCCACGTGGGTCCTCGCATACGATGGACCGGACCCTGCCGCGGCGGCTGAGATCGGCCGCAAGGCCGCCGTCGGGGGCAATTTCGGAACGATGGACCTCAACCGGGCCGACCGCACGGAAATCCACCTCGCGGCGAGCGACACTGCGTGCAACCGAAGCCAGCCCGTCAAAGTCAAGGACGTCGAATGGGTGGCGACGATGGGATACAAGGTGCCGGGGAGCGGGGTCGAGAATCCCGGCGACTATTCTTTCGTCGGCAGAATGACCCGCGCGATGGCGCAGGATGCCGGTTTTGCCCGGAACCCGTCTGCGGCCGAACTCCCGGGCCTTGGCCTTGTCGGCGGCGGCGTACTCACCAACGCCGGGGTCCAGTACTGGCTCGAGCGCCCAAACGAAGACATAAACCCGTCCGGGCGCTCCGCGGCGGCCATGGCATTCGATGCCGCGCGCGGTCGTGCCGTGCTGTTCGGCGGCCTGCGGGGAGGTGCCAACCTGCAGGATACATGGGAGTGGGACGGCCACGTCGGGGCGTGGCTGCAACAGCCCTTGATCGGGTCACGGCCCGGCAACCGATCGGGACATTCGATGGTCTACGACCACACGACAGGGAAGGTTTTCCTGTTTGGCGGATGGGACGGCTCGTACAAGCAGGATATGTGGCAGTGGGTCGGTTCCGCCGCGGCGTGGACCGAAAGAACGCTGACGGGGACGAAGCCGGCCGAAAGATCGGGGCATTCGATGGTGTACGATTCGGCACGGCGGAGCGTCGTGGTTTTTGGCGGCATGGACGGCTGGACGCACAACTTCGGCGACACATGGGAATGGAACCCCGACACAGGCGAATGGATTGACCGCACTCCGGCCGGACCGAGCCCCACCGCCCGAAACGGCGCTGCGATGGTTTTCGACGCGTCACGGGGCGTGGCCTTGATTTTCGGAGGTTGGACATCGACCGGCGTCAATCAGGAAACGTGGGAGTGGGACGGCACCGCCGGAACGTGGACCGAACGCACGCCCGTCGGCGCGAAACCGTCCGCCCGCACCGGACACACCATGAGTTTTGACCGTGATCGAAACGTAACGGTGCTGTTCGGCGGCTGGACTTCGGGGGGCGACAGCCAGGAGACGTGGGAGTGGGACGGCGCCGCGGGGACATGGACGCCACGGGCGCCGTTATCGTCTCCACCGGCCCGGGACGGCCACGGCATGGCGTACGACGTGACGAGGAGGGTCTCGATCACCTTCGGAGGGTACAGCGGCGGGGAACTCCGGGACGTCTGGGAATTTGACGGCGTTTCGTGCGTTTGGCGGGAGCGCACTCCGACCGGAATCAAGCCCGCGGCGCGGGCCGCTCACGCAATGGCGTTCGCCGGGTCTGCGGGAAGGGCGGTGATGTTCGGCGGAGGCGGCGACGACCAGACATGGGAATGGGAGGGGACCGGCGGTACGTGGATCGACCGTTCGGCGGTTGTCCCGAGACCATCGGCGCGGGGCGGGCATTCCATGGCCTACGATTCCTCGAGGGGGAAGGTCGTGATGTTCGGCGGAGGAAACCAACTTGCCGACATCTGGGAATACACGCCAGGCGACGCGGGTTCGTGGGCCGATCGGAGTACCGGGGGGACGCAGCCGGCCGGTCGGACGGAAACCGCGATGGCATTCGACAACTCCCACAACAGGATCGTTCTCTTCGGCGGCTTCGACGGTTCGGCCAACCTGCAGGACACGTGGGAGTGGAACGGCGCAACAGGTGAGTGGACCGACCGCACACAGTCCGGGGCAAAGCCGCCCGGGCGCCGGCGCCATGCAATGACGTATGACGCGGCAAGGGAGCGGATGGTGTTGTTCGGGGGAAACGACGGTGCCGGGCATCTGGACGACACGTGGGAGTGGGATGAAACGACGGGCATCTGGGCCGACCGGACGCCTCCACCAGGTGAGCGGCCGTCCGCGCGTGAGCTCCACGCCCTCGTCCATGTCGCGGCCAGAAAGACCTCCTTGCTCTTCGGCGGAAGGGATGCCGGCGGGACGGTTCAAGGGACATGGGTCTGGGATGGCGCGGCGGGGCGCTGGTCCCGGGTTGATCCTGCGAGCGCCCCGCCCAGCGCCCGCTATGGGCTGGCGATGACGTACGACGATGCGCGCCGGCGGGTCGTGCTTTTCGGCGGCATGGACCAGGTGTTCTCGAAACAGGACGTGTGGGAATGGGACGGCGGCGATTCCGACAGTCCGGGGCAGATTTTCAGTGTGCCGTTTTCGACCGCAGGCGTTCCCTCTGAAGGAAGCCTGATATCCGCAGCGGGAACGTTCTTTTCCGGCGGCGTCGGTTACCCCTCCGGCGTCGCGACGAACGGCGTCAACCTTCTGGTCTGGGACGAGGGTATGTGGAAGACCGTCGCGACCAACAATTCGCCACCCGACAACCCACAACTCGTGACTTGGAGCGCGACGGACCCGACAGTGATCTCCCGGCTCTTCTTCGGCGACCAGCAGACGCTCAACTTCGCCGTGACGCCGGTGGCGCCCAACGGGACGGGGACGGGGGAGGTTTCGACGGACTATGCGGAGGTCACCGTTCGCTACCGGCTGCCGTAGCGAACGGAGGTCTGAAGACCGTTTCTACTTGCCGGCGCCCTGGGGCGGCGTGAACACATCGAACTTGTTTTTGACGGCCGGGACGGTCTTGAGGTATTCGTACATCGCCCCCAGATCCTCGTCGGTCATTCCCGCGTAGAAGGTCCACGGCATTACGGTGTTCTCCTTGCCGGGTTCGACGGGCTTCGACGGGCCGGAAGCGTGGTTCTTGAAGGCGGCGATGAAGTCTTTTTTGCTCCAGGCGCCGATCCCGGTGTCGGCGTCGGGCGTGATGTTCGTCGGCCTGATGATCCCTCCGCCCGGGAGCGGCATCTCGGTCCCGCCGGCGAGGAACATGCCCTCGACCGCGTCGGCGCCCTTCCTCGGCGTATGACAGTCCCCGCAACCCCCGATCGTGACCATGTACTTCCCGTAAGCGACGCCGTCCGAGCTTTTGGGCCGTTTCTGCGGCGCGGACTCGACCGGCATCCGATTGACGATGAAATTCACCGGAAAGTTCAAGTCGGTTCTCGGCGGTTTGTTGTCGTTCGGCGGAAGCGTTCTCAGGTAGGCGACAATGGCCTCGAGATCATCGGGGTCCATCACGCTGTACGAGGGATAGGGCATGAGCGGAAACAGGGCCGAGCCGTCCCTGCTGATCCCGTTGGCGATGGCGCGCACGATCTCCCCGTCGCTCCAGTCCTTGAGTGCCGCCGGCGTGATGTTGGACGCGACTATGGTCCCGGGCAGTCCGTACTTCTCGTCGAACACCTCTCCTCCCTTGCCCGCCGTCCCCGGCTTCATCGGCCCGGAGTATCTGCCCCAGTCTCGCTCGGAGTGGCAGTCGATGCACCCGGTAACGTGTTCCGCAAGGTATCTCCCGCGATCGAGCTTTTCGGGTGTCGCTTTCACGGTGATCTGCGGAACCGGAATGGACTTGACGAAACACCCGGCGGACGCCGCCAGCAGCAACACCGCGCCGGCCTTGAGGACGTTCGACAACCCAGGCACCGCAAATACTGTCGGCATGATTCCTCCCGTTTTCGATTTTTGGCCCGGGCAACAGACCTTGAGAGTACCGAGTTCTTCTCTACCCTGATCCCTTATTCTTGTCAATCTGCATGGTCAGCTTCGACGCCTCGATGCTCAAGTCGATCCACTCCTCGATCAGCTTCTTGAAGCGCTTGTAGGCCGCAATCTGCTTGCGGATGTCCGCCACGCGTTCCGGCCGGACATACTCGGTGCGGCTCTTCATGGCGCGGGTGTAGCTGACCTGCCAATAGGGGCCGCTTTTCGCCTGGGGGTCCTTGTATTGGCGCGTCAGCGTCCCCGGCCGAAGCCCCC
The DNA here is from genome assembly GCA_016218965.1 of Deltaproteobacteria bacterium. Taxonomy (GTDB): domain Bacteria; phylum Myxococcota; class SpSt-1050; order SpSt-1050; family JACRCP01; genus JACRCP01. The sequence continues at coordinate 4,645 of JACRCP010000021.1, forward strand.
CGATCTTGGCCAGGGCATCCTTGATCCGTGCGATCCTCTCCTCGATCCGTCTCCGCCTTGTCTCGCTCATCCCCAGCCCCTTTCCATGACGAATCGTAGCTGAAATTCGGCGTTTGGTCCATCTTTTCCCTTGACGGTATAGCATATATATGCTATGTCATGGCGGCGGTTTTGTCAAGGGGAATCATTAACGAAAGGAGACGCCGATGCTCTGGAGACACTGGTGGGAACTGGCGAGCCAACTGCGCGGCGCCTGCGCCAGGACGCGGACGTTTCTATGGATGCTCGTCTGTCTGGCGGGGATGACGGTGCGCACGGACCTCATGGGCGTGACCAGCATCGTGCGCGCCCTGGGACTCCTGCCGGCGGGCTACGACCGGATGCTGGACTTCCTGCACAGCCCGGCGCTCTGTCTCGATACGCTCACCCGCCTCTGGCGCGGC
>JACRCP010000205.1 GCA_016218965.1 Deltaproteobacteria bacterium
AACAATCTAAGCTTCGTGCTCAAAACACCGTGGTCCGCCCGTTCTCCGTAGTACTACGAAGGATGAAACGGGACCACACACCTTGTCCTTTCACCGCTGGAACTTCTGGAGAAACTGGCCGCGCTGGTGCCGCCGCCCAGAGTGAACCTTGTGCCCTACCACGGCGAGGTCACGCCGTGCCGACCGAGTACCGTTTAACGGTCGGGCGCGGCGTGCTGGCGCCCCATGCAAAGGACAGGGCCAAGATCGTGCCCGCCGGAAACCCACCCGCATCCACGTCAGCCGAGAGTGACGAAGCCGCCCGCGCCGCCACGCGCGCCTCGCGCCTTGCCTGGGCCGCCCTGCTGGCCCGGGTGTTTGCGGTTGATGCCCTGACCTGCCCCGGCTGCGGCGGCAGAATGCGGATCGTCGCCGCCATCACCGGCCGGGCCTCGGTCCGCCGTTTCCTCCAGGGAGTCGGCCTCCCCTCCGACCCGCCCCCGACCCGTTCTCCGTAGTATACATTCTACGTAGTACTACGAAGTATGAACTACGAAGGGTGAATCGCCCCCGCCCGTTCCCCGCCACAGGCGGAATTCGCCTTCGCCTGTGGTTCGACAGGCTCGCCACCCCGAGCGAAGTCGAAGGGCTGACAGGCACGCCTCCCCGAACCGCAATCCACAGGCCCGCAAAACGGGCCCCCGCCCCCGTGCGCCCGCGTGACGAATTCTTCCTCATCCGGGAGTCGTTTCGGGTAGAATCGGGCCATTGCGAACGCCGCCGGGAGACAGAGGTCCATTCTACGTAGTATACATTCTACGTAGCATTACGAAGTATGAACTGCGAAGTATGAACTACGAAGGATGAAAGGGCCGAACGCATGCCCACTGGAGCGCAAGAGCCGCCGAGATGCGTGCCCGACGCGTTCCGCCGCGCCGCGTCGGAGGTCCGGACGCGCCCGCCCCGGCGCACGGGCCCCTGGCGCAACCTCCTCGCGCTCCTGCTCGGCGTCGCCGTGAGCCTGGCCGCAGCCGAGGGGCTCCTGCACTGGTGCTACCCGCACGACGGGCTCCGCGCCGGGGTCGAGCTTCCTTGGATGCGCGGAAACCCCGACGACCTCTCCAAGGTCTACACGCTCGACCCCGAGACGGGCTTCAGGCCGATCCTCGGCGCGGGGGACTACTCTGCGTTCGGGACGCTCCTGAACGCCTACCCGGCAACGAAGCGCGCGGGAATGACGCGGGTGCTGTTCATCGGCGACTCGGTCACGCGCCGCGGGAAGATCGTCGACGCGCTCCGCGCGATTCACGGCGAAGAGACGTTCGAGTACTGGAACGCGGGGGTCGAGTCGTTCGGGACGGTCCAGGAGGTGGCGTACTACCTCCGGCACAACGCGGCGATCGAGCCGGACCACGTCATCCTCACCTTCCACCCAAACGACTTCGAGTCGACCCCGGTGGCGTTCTTCGACCGCGACCGCCGGCTGGTCGTCTACCAGCCGAGCGCCCCGCTCCGCACCCCCTCGCGGCGGCTCTTCCAGGCGAGCCACCTCTACCGGTTCCTCCTCGGGCTGACCGCCGACCGTGATCGCGGCCGGGCGGCGATCGCCGCCGAGGTGCGGGGGGCGATGCAGCGCCTGCGCGACGCGCTCCGCGCCCGCGGCATCCGGCTGAGCGTCGTGATCCTGCCGCTGATGAAGCCGGCTGCCGAGTGGAGCCCGGACGAGCGTCGGGCGCTCGAGCAGATACGGGCGATCACGGCCGAGCTCGGGATCGAGGCGCACGACCTGCTCCCTGCGCTCGAGAGGGCGATGGCCGGCGGGGTCGACATCCACGAGACGCCGATGGACCCGTGGCACCCGTCGGCCGCGGTCGCCCGGGTCTTCGCCCGCGAGCTCGCCGCGCGCGGGCTGCTCGCGCCTCCGCCGCGCGCCGCAGAGGGAAGGGAGGGCGATGGCCGGTGAGCCGACGGCGCCAGGCTCAAGATGCTTGTTGGAGAGAAAAAAAGGGTTTCATGGCGGTGTTTAGAGGACCGGGCACCAATTCGATTGATAAATACACCCCAATTGTCGTAGGATTTTCAAAAGCCCGAACGCGGGGCAAGAAGCCATGAGACATCCCGAAAGAGCCGGTCACGCGACATATTGCTTTGCGATTGTCCTGTCGCTTGCGTTCACGGACGGCGCCCTCGCCGCGGACGCGCCCAAGTGGGCCCGCGTCTCCATCACGGACGACCCGTCCACGACGGCGACGATCACATGGAACACCACCGGCAACGCCGCCGACGGCTACTCGACCGACCCTCCGAAGTTCAAGAAGGGGGCGAAGGGGGATGTTCGTGCAGCGCGGTGGGCGCCGGTCGATAGGCGGGCGCAAGGGGCATTTTGCCTTGCCGTCGGCAAAAGGCGGGTGTATACAGCGCGGGCAAGGTCGCGGTTTTCGGGCCGCGCCGCGCACTCGACAGGTCACATTCAACGTTCCCAGGAGGAGGGATCGCATGAGCCACCATCTGGTCAACGAACTGGAACCGAAACTTCTTTGGGGCCACTTTGACGCCATCACGCAGATCCCGCACCCTTCGGGGCACGAGGCGAAGCTCCGCGAGCACATCGTCGCGCTTGCCAAAAAGAAAGGCCTCAAGACCACGGTGGACGCGACCGGCAACGTCACCGTCCACGTGCCGGCGACCCCTGGCCGCGAGGGCGGCCGGCCGGTCGTCCTGCAGGGACACCTCGACATGGTGGGCGAAAAGAACTCGGACACAAAGCACGATTTCACCAAAGACCCCATCAAGACCGTTGTCGACGGCGACTACGTCAAGGCCACGGGGACGACGCTGGGCGCGGACAACGGCATCGGGGTGGCGGCCGCGCTTGCCGTGATGGATGATCCTTCAGGTGTACACGGCCCGCTCGAGCTTCTGTTCACCGTCGACGAGGAGACCGGGCTCACGGGGGCATCCAACCTCGAAGCCGCGCACCTCTCCGGCCGGCTCATGGTGAACCTGGACTCGGAGGAAGACGGGGCCATCTTCATCAGTTGCGCCGGCGGCGTGACCGGCTGCACCGCGCTCAAGTGTCCCACGCAGAGGGCCCCGGCCGGCGTCAAACCGTGGGAGATCCGGGTGGGCGGGCTCAAGGGCGGGCACAGCGGCCTCGATATCAACGACAACCGCGCCAACGCCATCAAGCTACTGGCGTTCACGCTCCTCGATGCCATCCCCGCCGCCGGGGCCAAGGTCCTCTCGATGGAGGGCGGCAGCAAGCACAACGCCATCCCGCGCGAGGCCGTGGCGGTGGTGGTCGTCCCGCGCGGCAGGGAGGAGATGCTCACGGCCGCTGTCGCGAAGGCGAAGGCGACGTTTCAGGCCACGTACGGCGACCACGACCCCGATCTCGACGTGAAGGTCGCGCCGAGCGCGGTCCGCCCGCGGAAGGTCTGGACCGGCGCCGCGGCAATGAGGACCGTCCGCCTGCTCCTCTCCATCCCCACCGGCGTTCTCGCGATGAGCAAGGAGATCCCCGGGCTCGTCGAGACCTCGAACAACCTGTCGGTCGTCGTGATGACGAAGGAGGGAATCGAGATCACCACCTGCAGCCGGTCGAGCGTGAACGAGTCGCTCACCGCGGCAATCCAGTCGATCGAGGCGCTCGGCGCGCTCGCCGGGGCGAAGGTCAGGCACGAGGGGCGCTACCCCGGCTGGCGCCCCGAGCCCGACTCGCCGCTTCTTGTCAAGGCCAAGGAGGTGTTCAAGGCGATGCGCGGCGCCGATGCGCGGGTCATGGCGATCCATGCCGGCCTCGAGTGCGGGATCATCATGGAAAAACTCCCGGGGATGAAGGCCATCTCGTTCGGCCCCGCGCTGTTCTCTGTGCACTCGCCGGCGGAAAAGGTCCAGATCTCGACGGTGGGACCGTTCTACGAGTACCTGAAGGAACTGCTAAAGGCGCTGGCCTGAAAACAAGGGGCCAGTGAACAGTGTCAGTGATCAGCGGTCGGTCGCGCCCGGTCAGAACTCCACGGCGAGGGCGAGGCCTTTGGCCGGCGGAGGAGTCCTGTTCGTTACTTCCAGTTCTTTTCTCAGCCGATCGTTGTACTGATTTGCGGCGATGGGCGCGACGACCACGCCGGCCACGCGCGCGGCGATGGCCGCCGAGATGAAAACCCAGCCCTCGGCCGCGTTGTCGTCTGCCCGGACGATCCCGGCAACCAGCATCCCCAGGCTCGCCAGCCCGATGACGCCCCAGCCGTGGTTGCGCGCATAGAAGTTCCCGACGCCGAACCCGGGGACGATCTCGAGCACGAGCGCCGTCGGGCTCGAAAGCGACCTCTCCTCGTACTCCATCCTGGCGGAATCGATGGGCTCGAACGGCCTGTGGTGCTCGTGCGGGCGCGTCTCGGGCTCGGCCTTGACGCCGGCCGTTTCGGCGGGCGGTTTGGGGAATTCGCCGACACGTTCTTCGACCGGTTTTCTCGGCTCGCTCGTCGCCGGGACCGGGGGCGCCGCGGGGGCCGGGGCCGCGGAGGGCGCCGGCGGCGGCGCGGGCTGGGCCGGGGGCGCCGCGGGTTTACTGGCCTTGGGCGCCGCCTGGCCTGCGGGGTGCGTCACCGGCTTGCCGCCCTGGTGCAGCGTTGTGATCGAGTCCCACGGGAAAACGAATTTTTCGCCCTTTTCGGTCTTGAAGCCCACGCTCACGTGGTCGGAATAGATGACGGTCCCCCGGTGTACCGCTCCGTCAATGAGTTGGACCTCGTCTGGCGGGGCGGCCTGCTGCGGGCGCGGGGACTTCATCGACGGGAGGCGCTCGGCGGCGGGCGCGAGCACGGGGAACAAAAGGACCGTTGCGAGCACGACCGCGGACGCCGTTTTCTTCATTTTGACACCCTCCAAGTGTCTCAAAGATAGCACAGGCCGCCGCGTCCGGCCATTCCGGGCGTCCGCCGTACGGACCCACTGCGGCTTTTCTGTCATACCGTTTCAATGTTTCCACTTGTTTTTTTCGTCCGGCCACTCGTCGTCCCCGCCGCCGCCTTTTCGCTTCGTCACGCGCGCGGGGGCCGAGTAGCCGTGGGCGATGCTCGAGAGAACGAGTTCCTCCTCCTCCATCTCGCGCAGGCGCCGCCTGTTCTGTGCGCGCCGCCGGAGATACCCGAGCACAAAGATCACGCTCACGACGAACCAGAGCGTGGCCGAGCTGGAAATCAGGGGGATCCAGGCGTAGTACCAGCGCAGGCGCGAAAGCCACGCCTTTTCGATTTCGCCGATGGACGAACCGAACGCCGCCTTTGCCGCAGCCTCCATGGAATCGCCGCCGGCAAGGCGGCCGATGAACTTGTTCATCCCATCCCGGCCGAAGCGGCCAAAGAGGTACGAAACGAAGTCCGTCGACTCGGCGTAGGCGAGGTGGACGTCGGGCGTCTTGTCCGGAAAACCACCCTCGAGATCCTTGATTGGGATGACGTTGCGGAACGCGATGGCCCGCGTGACGGACATGGCGCGCGAAAACTCCCACTGCTCGGCGTGGTACATCGCCATCCCCTCCGAGAGCCAGCGCGGCGCACGTTTTCCCCCGAGCGCCTGAAAAAGCATGAGGTGCGAAAGTTCGTGCCTGAACGTCGTTTGCAGCGCCCCGGGTCCGCCGCCGGGGCCGCCCCGGGCCTGCAAGACTATTAGCTTTAGCGACGGGTACGCGAGCCCGGTCGACCACACCGGGGCCACGAACCCCTCGGGCTGTGCGGCCTGGAAGTCCGCCGGTCCCAGCGCAAGGCGGACCTCGACGCCAACGTCGCCCCCGCGCCCGAGATCCGAAACGATCCGCGCCCGCTCGGCCTCGGCCATCCTGATGATTTCCGCCGCGAGCCTTTTCTGTTCGGGGTGGTACCTGAAAACGAAGTGCGCCGTCCGCTCCTCGAACCATTCCTCCCCCGCCCCCGCGCGGCAGGGCTGCACCGCGATAGCGGCCAAGGCGATCGAGCACACAATGATCCTGCCGGCAGGTACCACCCCTTTACAATGCGCACTCGGCAGGGATAATGCAAGTGGGAGGGTCGAGGCGGAACGCGGCCGTCAGTAGTCTTCGAGGCAGACGAAGATCTCGGTGATGTAGTACTCGTCGGTGTCCTTGGTCTTTTCGACGCCGACGCCGAAGCGGGTCATGACCGAGGAGAGGATGTTGGCGCGGTGGGCCGGGGAGTTCATGAAGAGATAGTGGCCCATCTTGGGCGAGCTGTTCACGCCGATGTTCTCACCGGCGGTCGAGTACGTGACCATGGCATGCTTGAGCGACGACTCGAGCGAGACCTTCTTCACATTGTGCCCGAACTGCTTGGCGTCGGCCATGAGCTTGCTCTTTGTCTTTGCGAGCGTGTGAAGCTCCGCGAGCGGCTTGAGCGGTTTGAGGTTCATCTTCGACCGTTCGAAGTTGATGGCGTTTCCGAGCATCTCCTCGGCCTTTTTCGCGTCAACCCCCTTTGACGGGTCGGTCGTCACGAGGGGCGAAGTGATGTCCTTCATGATGTCGGCCATCCGGATCTCGACGTACACAGGGACGACCACCGCGACCTCGGGGCCGGATTTGCCGGTTGCCATCACCTGCACGAGGTACTTGCCCGGCCCCCCGTCAAACTTGAGCGTCGCGCCGAACCCCTCGGCGCCCACGCCGGGTTCAATCTTGGAAACCTGTCCCGACGGCTGGGAGACGAAAACGCGCGGCCTGGTGTATCCCTGGAGGAGCACGCCCTTGAGCACCACGTTCGACCCGTTGGCGTACTGCCTGCCGATGGGTGAAATCTCGGCAATCTTCTTGGCGCAGATGACCGTCGCGACCCGCCCGCCCCCCTTCCGCGGCGCAAGCCCGAACCCGCAGCTCGAAAACCCGTCCTGCGATGTCGACGACACGTAGTCCTTGAGCGCCCGAAGGTCCGACTGGATGTCGTCGACCACGAACGAGACCGGGAGGTACTGAAACTCGACGACGCCGTACTTCCAGAGAAGGGGCCGGAACGACGACGAGTCGAGTTTTCGGGGAAGCTTCGGAAGCCCGGCGAGTTCCTCGCTCTTTCCGCGCGCCGCGGCGCACAACTTGGGGTCAACGGCCGGGGCGCTCTCCTTGGGGAAGAGCGCCAGGAAGGCCGCCATGAAGTCGCTCTCGGCCGACGTGATCCCCCACTTGAACGAGGCGGGGTTGTACTCGTCGGGCGCGGGGAAATCCTCATCGGCCCCCGCCGCCGCCGATGCGACCGCAATTGCGAGACACGCTGCTGGAAAAACCGCCTTCCACACGGCTGACAATATAGACGACCTTCACAAGATCGGCAAGATCGGTCGCCGGTTTTACAAGACGGCGGCGGGCTGGTACACTGCGTTCCGGGGCAGTCTTGAAAGGGGGTCCGATCATGAAAAAACCTGTGTTCCTCGCCGTTGCCGCCATCCTGTGCGTGGTCGGTGCACCTGCGTTTTCTGCGCCGGTCGTGGTCAAGGGACCGTACACTCAGGACGTGCGCGAGAGCTCGGTCACCGTGATGTGGGAGACCTCGGCCTCCGCCTCGGTGACGCTCAGATACGGCTACACCCCGGCGGCCTCCGACGGGCAGACCACCTCGACGGGCACGCTGCACGAGGTGAAGCTTTCGGCGCTCCAAAAGGGCAAGACGCTCTACTACGTGCTCGAGGGGGTCGACCCACGGCAGAACCAGTACGCCGAGGGGGGCATGAGCTCGCTTTCGGGAATGGTCGGCCTTCCCCCGCCGCCCGCGAAGTGGGCGTTCGTGATGATGGGTGACACGCGCGGCGGACATGCGGAACACCACGCGATCACGAAACTCATCGAGGCCGAAACACCCCGCTTCGTCGTCAACAGCGGCGACCTCGTCGCCGACGGGACCATAGCCGACCAATGGACGACCTATTTCGATGTCGAGCACGACATGCTCCTCTCGACCGTGCTTTGCCCCGCGCTGGGGAACCACGACGCCGAGAGCGGCAAGGCCGACAACTACTTTAAGTTCCTCTCGCCGCCGGCAGAGTCGCCGGGAGAGGAGGCGTACTACACCGTCCGCCACGGCAACGTCTGGCTCATGGTGCTCGACTCGGAGATCAACGTCACGTTCCTGGGCTTCAACATCGAGCAGTCCAACTGGCTCAAGGCCGAGCTTGCCAAGGCGGCCGCCGACGCGACGATAGACCACCGGTTCGTCGCCATCCACCAGGGGCCGTACGCGAGCAAACCGGGGCGCACGGGCAACGCCGCGATGCAGGGGCTCATGGACACCTTCAAGACGAACAAGGTCAACACGGTGTTTTCGGGCCACGACCACAACTACGAGCGCGGGCTCGGAAACAACGGCCTGACGTACGTCATCACCGGCGGCGGCGGCGCGGGACTCTACGAGGTCGGCGACGTCGGCAAGGTTTTGTGGCCCGCGCACGAGGTACTCTACAACAAGATGGACTACAATTACGTGCTCGTGACCATCCACGGTCCGTACGCGAAGTTCGAGGCGAAAGACAAGAGCGGCACCTTAATCGACACGTGGGAGTACGGGACCGAGCCGCTGGCCGAGTGCAGCGTGGACGCGGACTGCAACGGGATCAACAAGCCGCACGACGCCTGCACGGGCCACTGGGAGTGTCAGAGCCAGGTGTGCGAGTGGATCTGCGATGCGGCCGCGGACGGCGGGGTCGCGGATGCGGGCGCGCTCGACACAGGCGGCCAGACGAATGACGGCGGAGGATCGACGGACGCGGCCGCCGATGGGAGTCAGTCGGTTGACGCGGGCGCTGCTGACGCCGGCCAACCGGGCGATTCGGGTCCGGAACCGGACTCCGGGTCAATTGATGACGCCGGGGCGGACGACACCGGCCCTGTCGAAGATGATGGAGGTGGGCCTGAAGACGACACCGGGACCACGCCCGATCAAGGGACTCTCGCCGACACCGGCGGCGCGGCCTACGACGCCGGGACGACACCCGGCTGGCTGGACGAAAGCGGCGGCGGCGCAGAGTCCTCCGAGGCCCCGGCTGACAGCGAGGGCGGATGCAGTTGCTCCAAGCTTGGCGGTTGAGCCAAAAAAAGGCCGGATTCCGGGGTCTTTCGCAACGAAAAACAACGAGGGGCTTGAACATGAAGGCGTCAGACAAAGTTCTTTGGGTTGCATTGTTCGTGTGCGCGGTCGCGGGATGCAACGGAAAAACGAGGACCGTGGAGAGCGACGCCGGCCTGCCCGGTCAAGACGCTGGCGCGACGCCAGACGGGAGCGCGACGCAGGATGCCGGCGCGATTGATCCGTGCAACGGGGTCGACTGTTCGAGTCATGGATACTGCGTTCCTGATCCCGACGACACCGCCGCCGCCAAGGGTTCGCTCTTCTGCATCTGCGCAGTCGGATACGTTGCTGAAGGCCAAACCTGCATACCCGACCCAAACGCTGTCGTGGAGAAGGACACGTGCGAGGGAATGGACTGTTCTGGGCATGGGAAGTGCGTTGCCTCTGCGGATATCACAAACGCCGGGGATGTCAAGGAAGCCGAGTGCAGGTGCGACGAAGGCTATCACGCTGAATCGCTTTCGTGCGTTGCCAACAACCCCAAGGAACTGTGTAAGGGCGTCGAGTGCTCGGGTCACGGGTACTGCTCCGTGGAGGTGCTTGCCGATGCCGTCAATCCGAACCCGACACCGCATTGCATATGCGACAGCGGCTACTACGCCGAGAAACTGTCCTGTCTTCCGAACGACCTGGCCGACCCCTGCGCGGGGGTCACGTGCGACGGGCACGGGAAGTGCATGGCGGACACCGCGGGCGCCGATGCGGCCTCGCCCGTTGCCGTGTGCAAGTGCGAGGACGGCTATCTTCCGAAGAACCTTTCTTGCGTCCCATTCAACCCGGACGACCCGTGCCGCCTCGTGGACTGTTCGGGCCGCGGCAAGTGCACCGTCGAAACGCGCTCGGATGCGGTCACACCCGAGCCGGTGCCGGTTTGTCTTTGCGAAGACGGCTACCACGCCGAGAAACTGAGTTGTGTCCAGAACGACCCGAACGAACCTTGTTTGAACGTCGACTGCTCGGGTCACGGGAAGTGCACCGTCGTCTTGGGCCCGAACGGTTCAGTACCCCAGTGCGCCTGCCAGCAGGGGTACCATGCCGAAAAGCTCTCCTGCGTTCCCGATTCGTCCGACCTCTGCGCAAACGTGACGTGCTCGGGCCACGGCAGTTGCGCCGTCCTCATGGGCGAGGCCGGCTCTCTCCCCGCATGTGTCTGCAACGCCGGCTATCATGCCGAAAAGCTCGATTGCGTCCAGAACGACCCCGCGGACGCGTGCAAGAACGTGACCTGTTCGGGCCATGGGTACTGCACGGTGACAATCACCGAGGACGGCTCGTCCCCAACCTGCATCTGCAACCCCGGCTACCACGCCGACGGCCTTGACTGCGTTGTTGACCAGTGCGGTCCGGCAAACTGCACCGGCTGTTGCGACGCGAACAAAAAGTGCCAGCCCGGCAACACCATGGAGCAGTGCGGGTCCGGCGGTGCCACCTGCAAGATCTGCGGCCCGTCGGACGAAGAGGTGAAGAAGAACCTGGACAAGTACTGGCATTACCGGAACCGGCTGAAAAACGACTTCATGGTCATGGGGCAAGGGAAGGGACGGTCCCTGCCGGCCTCATCCATCACTTCGTGGGAGGACACGAACCAAAACGGCGAGAAGGTGACCAAGCGGGCGCCGACATGGGGGGATACCACAATGATGCTCGGATGGTACATCGCCACGCTCGCAAGCGAACATCATATGCTTAGTCACCCCGAGAAGTTCAAAAACTACCGCGGCAGTCAGGATCGGGCCGTCGCCATCGATGTTGTTGAAAAAGAACTCTTTTATGCTCTGAAGGCCGTCGAACGCCTCGACAAGGTTGCAGAGACGTTTTTCGACAAGGACGCCAAAGACACTCAGGGATTCTTTGTCCGCGACGACATAGACACAAGTTTTATGTGTGTCATCAACCAAACCAGCTCACCCAATTGTGTAACAAACGCCAAACGTAGCCCGCCTTACAACTGGCTGTGGTCATCACAGGGTCAGGAAATGAGCCAAGACCAGTTGATCCATCTCCTTCTCGGCTTTTCATTTGTCCACGAGCTCCTGCCTGAGGGTTTGACAATTAGCGGAATGAAACCGCGGGAGAAGGTCGTTCAACTGGCGGTGCCGATGGTCGAATGGATGACTTCACGCCGTCCGATTTGCGTGCCAGGCAGCGGCTGGAACTGCGACGGCGGAGACTGTTATCCGGTCGGGTTAGAGCCGTGGATCCACAACTGGTTCATCCACAACCCTGTCAGAAGGAAACTCGTCGAACTGGGAAACTGCGCAGACAGGAACGCCGCGGGTATCAACAAGACGATCAACTTCATCACAGACAGCAGAATCAACTTCGGTGACCAATATGTGTCAAACGCGCACTACAACCACTGGTACAGCATGGCCGACGGCTACAACATAACCTTCTCGAATCCCGACAACATGGCGATGGCCATGTTGTTGGCGTCGGCTTCGAACGGCTGGGAAAAAGACGACAAGAAACAAACCCTGAAAGCTCTCATGGATCTCTCGGAGTCGAAGCAGGCTGGACGTGCATACGACCTGTACGACATGAAAACCGGTTGGTACGTGTTTCCGCTGATCCTGGCCGCGCTGCATCCCAAAGAGGTCAGCGAACTCTACTACCTGAATCCGAGTACCGGCGAAAAGGTGTACCTTTGGGATGAATACAAAAAGACACTCTACGGCGAAGTTCGTAAGATGCTGTGGGGTGCGCCTTTCCACGGTCCACACAATCCTAATGTGCCGTGTTTCGACGTTGAGGCGTGCGTTGCCAAGTGCCAAGAGGGAGGCAAATACAAAGACAAGGGTCCCGCGGAATTTGCCTATTGTAATGTCGATTGTATCAATCTGCGTAACTCGACCCCTTCGCCCTGCAAACACCCGGGCTGGTCAGCCGACACACGCTACGTCAGAACAGGCTATGAGCAGGCGGAGGGTTTGTATTTCTGCACTGACGTCGAAGGCAAGCCGGTGACTTGGTGGGAATATCACGGACTCGACTACATGGTGTTGCACAATGTTTACTACATAGCCATGCCCGAGTTATGGAAGTGAGACGCAATGAAAACGGGCCTCTTGCTGTCGGTCGTGTCGTTCCTCGCCGGGACCGCCCTCGCCGCGCCGGTCGTCGTGAAGGGGCCGTACGCGCAGGATGTGGCGGAAGGCGCCGTCACCATCGTGTGGGAAACGTCCGGGGCGGCGCAGGTGACTCTCAAACACGGCTACACCCCCGAGGCGCTGGATGGCGAAACCCTTTCACCGGCCGGCACCATGCACGAGGTCCGTCTCACCGGGCTCGAAAAGGGCAAGACGCTCTACTACCGGCTGGAGGGGGTAGAGGCCAAGCAGAATGCGTATGCAGAAGGCGGGACGAACTCGCTTTCGGGCATGGTGCAACTCCCGCCCGTCGCGGGAGAATGGAAATTTGTGGTCGTCGGCGACACGCGGTCCGGGCACGGCACGCATCACTCCATCACGAAGCTGATCGCCGCCGAGCGCCCCGCGTTCGTCGTCAACACCGGCGACCTCGTCTCGGACGGGCTCGTCGAGGAGAATTGGGGAAAGTTTTTCGACATCGAGCACGACCTGCTCGTCTCGGCGCCGCTCTTCCCGGTCATCGGCAACCACGACTCGGAAAACTCAACCGCCGACCTGTACTTCAAGTACTTCGCGCCGCCCAAAAACCCCGAGGGGACCGAGGCGTACTACAAGGCGAGATTCGGCAACATGCTCATACTCGTTCTCGATTCCGAGGTCGCCACGTACCTCGGCAGCCTTTCGGACGCCCAAAGGGCGTGGATCGAAACGGAGCTTGCGGCGGCGGCGCGCGACGCCTCGATAGAGCACCGGTTCGCCGCGATCCACCAGGGCCCCTTCGCGAGCGACCCGGACCGCTCGGGAAACGCTTCGGTGCGCGGCCTGATGGAGGTGTTCAAGGTCGGATTCACAAACGCGATATTCTCGGGCCACGACCACAACTACGAGCGGGGACTCTCGGAAAACGGCGTGACGTACGTCGTCACCGGCGGGGGCGGGGCATCGCTCTACGACATCGGCCCGGTAGGCACCCGCGGCTGGCCGCCGCACGAGGTCGTCTACAACAAGAAGGACTATAACTACGTGCTTGTAACGATTGACGGCCTGCACGCGAGGTTCGAGGCGAAGGACCTTTCGGGCGCAACCATTGACGCGTTCGAATACACCGCCGCGCCCGTCGAGGAGTGCAAGGTTGACGCCGACTGCGAAGCCAGCCCCAAGCCGCACGACGCCTGCACGGGCACGTGGAAGTGTGCCGCCCCCGTGTGCGAATGGGTCTGCATTGGCGGCGGCGACGGGGGAGATCCGGCAGACGGGGGACCGGCGGGGGGCGACGGGACGGACGCGGGGCGGGGTACCGACGCCGCCGGCGCTGTTTCACCGGCGCAAGGCGATTCGGCGGGCGGCTGCGGCTGTTCGACGCTGGGGTCGTGAACGCTGCGGACGCGTTTACCTCGTCAACGAGAAACCCGTTTCGCCCTTTGGTTTTTCGTGCGTGATATTCACGTCGTCGACACGGGCAAGTAACGGGCCGTGGCGGCACCAGGCGACGAAATGCTCGACGGCATCGGGGGCGCCCTCGGCCACTGCTTCGACTTCTCCAGACGGGAGGTTCCTGACCCATCCGCGGACGCCGAGCCGCTCGGCCTCACGCACGGTGAAGTAGCGAAACGACACGCCCTGGACGATCCCCGAGATCAGCAGATGGACGCGGATGGTGGACTTTTCCGGCACGGGAACTCCTCCTCAAGAGCACTTCGACCGCACAGGCCAACGAGCGGCAGAGCCCCAACCAAACCAGCCACGGAACAGCACGAAATGCCACGCACTCAGTGGCAGGAACTGATCATTTCAGCATTTCGGCGAAATCCTGTTCCGAGAGCACCTTGACGCCCAGCGCCTGCGCCTTGTCGAGCTTCGAGCCGGCGTCCGACCCCGCGACCACAAAGTCGGTCTTTCTGCTCACCGCCGATGCCACGCGGCCGCCGCGTTTTTCGATCTCGTCCTTGGCATGGTCGCGGGTCATGGACGCGAGAGCGCCGGTGAGCACGAAGGTCTTGCCGGCAAGCGTTGTTCCGGCGCGCGCCTCGACCTCGGGACTCAGGCCGGCGGCAAGGAGTTTTTCGACCACCGCCCGGTTCCGGGCGTTCTTGAAATGCGCCTCGACCTCGGCGGCGACCTCGGGTCCGATCCCGTGGATTTTCTGCATATCCGCCGTGGTCGCGTCCATGATGGCCCGGATGTCGCCGTAGTAGCGCGCCACAAGGCCGGCGATGTGTTCGCCCACGTGCCGGACGCCAAGGGCAAAGAGGAACCTTTTGAGCGTCGTCCCCTTGCTCTTCTCCAGCGCCAGGGCGATGTTTGAGGCCGATTTTTCGGCGAAACGGTCAAGGCCCTCCCACGTCTCCCGCGAGATCCCGTAGAGGTCCGCCGCCGAGCGGACCAGGCCTTTTTTGACCAGCTGCTCGGCGAGCTTCTCGCCAATCCCCTCGATATCCATGGCGCGGCGCGAGGCGAAATGCCTAATCGCCTCGACAAGTTTTGCCGGGCACGAAGGGTTGGGACACCGGAGGACGACCTCGCCTTCCGTGCGCTCGGCAGTCGCGCCGCATTCCGGGCACGAGTCGGGCATCCGGAACTTCCGCTCCCGGCCGGCCCTTTTCTCGACGATCGGCTTGACCACCTCGGGTATGACGTCCCCGGCGCGTTGGATGACGACCGTGTCGCCGACGCGGACGTCCTTGCGATCGATCTCGTCCTGGTTGTGGAGCGTGGCGCGGCTCACCTCCACACCGCCCACCCGCACCGGCTCGAGCACGGCGACCGGCGTCATGGCGCCCGTCCGCCCGACCTGCACCACGATGTCGAGGACGCGCGTCGTCTCCTGCACCGGCGGGAATTTGAAGGCGGTCGCCCACCGCGGCGCCCTGGCCACCGCTCCCAGCTCACGCTGCAGCGCAAACGAGTCCACCTTGACGACCGTGCCGTCGACGTCGAATCTGAGCAAATGGCGCCGATCGAGCATCTCCCGGTAGTACGCGATCACCGCCGCCGCATCGCGGCACCTGCGGTTGTACTCTCCGACCGGGAGGCCGAGCGATTTGAGCCACTCAAGGAACTCAAAATGGGTTGCGGGCCCGCCCTCCAGCCTGCCGGGGGCATAGCAAAACATCTTGAGCGGCCGCTTTGCCGTCACCGCCGGGTCGAGCTGGCGCAGGCTCCCGGCGGCGGCGTTTCTCGGGTTGGCAAAGAGCGGCTCGCCCTCGGCCGCCCGCGTTTCGTTCAGGCGCTCGAAGTCCTTTTTCAAGATGACGACCTCGCCCCGCACCGCGAGGCGTCCCGGGATCTTGACCCCCTTTTTCGCCACCGCCGCGAGGTTTAGGGGGATGTTTCGGACCGTGCGGATGTTGGCGGTGACGTCCTCGCCGGTCGTGCCGTCGCCGCGGGTCGAACCGATGACGAGCACGCCGTTTTCGTAGATGATCTCGACCGCGAGGCCGTCGAGCTTGGGTTCGGCGACGTACGTATTCGGTGCCGCCGACGCGAAGAGGTCGCCCTGCCCTCCCGCGCCCGAAAGACCCTTCTTCACCCGGCCGTCGAACTCGATGAACTCCCCTTCGGAGAAGCAGTTGCCGAGCGAGAGCATCGGCGGGTCGTGCGGGGCCTTGCCGAACTCGTCGGCGGGCTTTCCGCCCACGCGCTGGGTTGGGGACTCGGGGGTCCGGATCTCGGGATGCACGGCCTCGATCTCCTGAAGCTCGCGCATGAGCCGGTCGTACTCGGCGTCGGAGATCTCGGGGTCGTCGAGGACGTAGTACCGGTGGTTGTGGTGCTCGAGATCTCTTTTGAGCTTCTCTGCGCGCTTCCGGTAGTCCATGCGCCGTCTCTAGCACGCCCGGGCCCGATCCTCAACGGCGGAGGAAGAAACCGAAGTTCTCGAGTACGTTCGGCGGCGGCGTCCGCACAACGCACGCCAATCGCACCGCCCATCCGGTTTTGCTTGAAACCGGCTGGCGGATCATCTATCGTGCCGCCACCCGCCGGGGAGCCGCGCGATGAAAAAGCTGTATCGGATTTCAGAAGGCAGGATCGCCGAAAGCCAGGACGCTGACGCGCTGGTCCACGTGTTCGTGAACCCCGACGAATCCGAAAAACGGTTCCTGGTGGATCAATGGAAGGTCGACGAGCACACGCTCAACTCGGCCCTCGACCCCGACGAGCTTTCGCGGCTCGAGTTCGAACCCGAACACGTCGCGATCATCTACAAGCGGCCACGCAACTACTCCGGCGACGAACAGCTCATGTTCAAGGTCTCGTCCGCGGGCATCTTCGCCTTCAAGGACCGGCTGTTCATAGTTCTTTCGGAGGACGTCCCTCTGTTCCAGGGGAAGGTCTTCACCAAGGTGGCCGGTTTTGGCGACCTGCTCCTGCGCCTGCTGTACGGGTCCATCCACCACTACCTCGAACACTTGAAAATCATCAACGCGATCACCGACGACCTCGAAAAGAAGGTGAGCGCCTCTCTCGAAAACAGGTACCTTGCGCACTTCTTCACGCTGCAGAAGAGCCTCGTGTACTACCTCAACTCGATCAACTCCAACGGCATCCTCATGGAGCGGATCAAGAACGCCTCGTCAAAGCTGGGGTTTTCGCATGATCAGATAGAGCTTCTGGACGACATCATTATCGAGAACAACCAGTGCTACCGGCAGGCCGAGATCTACTCGAACATCCTCGCGAGCCTCATGGACGCGCGGGTCTCTATAGTCAGCAACAACTTGAACATCCTGATGAAGACACTAAACCTCATCACAATAGGGATCATGCTCCCGACGCTCGTGGTGAGCGCGTTCTCGATGAACGTGAAGATCCCCTTTCAGCAGTACCCGCACGCGTTCTGGTTGATCGTTGGACTTGCCGCCGCCTCTCTCGTCGGCGGCGCCGTCTGGTGGCGTCTCAAGAAGTGGTGACTTCCGGTTGGAGATCGATGAGGTCGATCACCGGCACACGAGCTTCGGCGCCTTCCAGATTGCGGTATCGCCTTCGGCCGAATCGCCGGCGGCGGCGACGACGAGTTTGAGCACGCGCTTCCCGTCTAGCGCGACGCTCACGGGTTTGGCAGTGTCGCCTTTCCGGATCATGCCGGAGTCGAAGAGCTTTGCGCCGTCGGCCCGTACTTCAAACGTGACCGTCCCGTCGTCGCCCGCCGCGGGGCTCAAGGCCACGTCCGACGAAAACGCCGTACATCTCCCGCCGAGGTGCCAGAGGATCACGGAGGGACCGACGGTGAGGTCACCCGCGTCTTTTCCGATCGGACCGCCGAAGTTTGCCGCGTGCATCCAGGGGTGCGCCGGAAGGGATGACTCGCCCTGCGGCGGGACGTGCTCGGCACCCTCGACCGTGAGCATGGCCGCGCCGTGCGGCCGGACCCGAAGCAAAAAACCGTCGGCAAACGATCCGATGCCCACCCGCCGCCAGATGTCCCGCACCGACGACTCTCCGGCGGCGATGCCGATGTCGGTCCACGAAAAACCGATCTCCCTTGTACCCTCGCCCCTGTTGAAGAGCACGACCGCGCGCAAGCCCCGACGTGAGAGCGGCCTCGCCCACACCTCACCCCCGCCGCCGTCATCGGCGACCTTGACCCCCTGGACGCCGGCGGGGTCCTGGTTGACGGCTATTACCTCGGGATTGGTGAGCATCTCCCGGGTTTCGTCGTCCATCGTGCGGAGGTCGTTGCCCGCTATGAGCGGCGCAGCGATGATCGCCCAGAGGCTCATGTGCGCCGCGTACTCGTCGCGCGTCATGAGGCCGTTTCCGACCTCCAGCATGTCCGGGTCGTTCCAGTGCCCGGGCCCGGAAAACGCCGCGAGCCCGGACGTCGTGTCGAAGTTCCCGAGCATCGAGTAGAAATCGTCCCAGATGTCGCCCGTGGTGCGCCAGAGATCACCGGTCCCGGGCCCCCAGACCCACGGGTCGTCAACGCCCCAGTTGCAGATGCTCAGCACGATCGTCCGCCCCGACGCGGCAATCCCGTCGCGCATGGCCGCGTAGCGCTCTCGCGGAACCATGCCGTCGGTGAAGCACCAGTCGACCTTGACGTAGTCGACGCCCCAGGCAGCATAGGTCGCCGCGTCCTGCGCCTCGTACAGGTAGCTCCCCGGCTTCTCCTGGCAGGTGAGCGTCCCCGCACATGTGTAGAGGCCGAATCTCAAGCCCTTCGAGTGGACGTAGTCGGCAAGCACGTGGATTCCCGACGGGAACCGCGCCGCGTCGGCGACGATCGTCCCGTTTTCGTCGCGGCTTGCCTGCCAGCAGTCGTCGAGGTTGAGGTACGTGTAGCCGGCGGCCTTCATCCCCGACGAGACCATTGCATCGGCCGTCTCGCGGACGAGATTCTCGTCGATGTCGCAGTGAAACCTGTTCCAAGAGTTCCACCCCATGGGCGGGGTCGCGGCAAGCATCTCGCAGTCGCAGTCGGCGGGGCACACCGCGCAGAACTCGCCGAACGTGCACACGCCGTCGCCGCAACGGCAGTCGCAATCCTCGCGGCAGGACAAGCAGTCCTCGCCCGCCTGACACGCCCCGTCGCCACACGCCGCCGGCGAAACCCCCGCATCGCTTCCGGCACCCGAAGCCGCATCCGTCGAGCCACCCGCTCCCGCGACGATCGTCCTCGGTTCTCCACAACCCGCCGAGAACACGGCGACGACGCCAATCCACATCGTGACTCCGCGAAGAAACATCCGACCTCCCGTCCCGACCGACCGGTTTGGCCTTTCTCCTGCCGCCGCCCCAAATCCCAAATCCCAAATCCTAAATTGTCCTGTTCCCTGTTCCCGGCGGGAGTCTGAACGCCCGGTAGAATCGGAACAACCAGACGCCCATGAAGCCCAGGAATGCCGCCAGAAGGACCCAGACCCAATCGGGGAGGTTGGCGCCCGGCTCGAGATTGGCCGAAAAGGCCATCTGAAAAACGCAGAGCATGAACGCCAAGGTGGCGTTGCCGCACTCGTTCATGAACTTTTCTATGGTCTGCCCGGTCTGCGCCCGCCGCTCCGGCGCGAGCCAGTAGTCCTTGTGGGGCAGATTGATCCACTGGTCGGGGATCTTGATCAGGAACTTCGGAAGCACGAAGAAGATGGCCGCCATGAGCGCCAGTACGAAGACGTAGACCATCACGAACCCGTCCCGGTGCATCCACCCGTTCGGCCGCCCGTCGGCCCCGAAGTGCAAGGCCATTTTTTCGGGCATCTTCGGGTGAAAGTAGGCGATCTGAATCGCAACGGCCAAAAGAAGTAACACGAAGATTGCGCGTTGAAGCCTCATCTGACCTCCTGTCGTTTCCAATTCTGCGCGTCAGTGCCCCGCGCCGTCAAGTCCTGACGCGCCATAGCCCCTGGCGACGGCGGGCCGCCGCACTCCAAGTCATCCCAAATCACTCCGAAAGATCCGCCACGGTCCGATCGGCAAGCAAGAGCCTCTCGGCCAAAAGCCGCGCCATGAACCTGTGGAACGCCGCGGCCGCATCAGGGGCCTCGCGTTCCATCCTCTCGAGATCTGTGCGCGACAACCGCCACAGGACCGCCGCCGTTTCGGCGACGACCGAAGCGGTCCGCACCCCGCCCATGTACAACCCCACCTCGCCGACCACCGTCCCCGCCGCGACGCTCCGCAGCCGCACGGACTCTCCGGCCTCGGTTGCAAGCTCGACGGTCAGGCGCCCGGACTCGAGGTAGTAGAGGGCGTCCGGTTCCGCGCCCTGCGCCATGAGCTTCTCGCCCGCGGCGGCATCCAGGCGCGAGAAATATGCGAACAGCGTCGACGCGTCGGCCCCCGCGGGCAGGACCTCGGCGAGCTGGTCGGCAAGCGTCTTGCAGGCGCCGGCGCACGCCGCGCCGCCCGAACCGAGAATCCTGTCTTCGCACCACTCGATGCCGTGATCGAGGTCCGGAAACACCCCGAAGACGCCGTCATCCTCGCCGCCGAACCCTTCGACCTCAAGGAGCTTGCGAACACCAGGGGTCAGGCGCGTGAACACGAGCATGAAGTTCCCGCGCACCGCGGCCTGCCGCATCTTGATGAAGCCCATGACCGCCGACGTGTCGATCCCGGAAACGGCCCGGAAATCGAGCACCGCAAACTGGAGCGCCGGGCGTGAGGCGTCGCCGGCACGGGTCTGCACCGTCTCAAGGATTTGCGCCGCGGTGCCGAAGAACACATAGCCCTGGAGCTTGAGAATGAAAATGGCGTCGCCCTCGGCATGGAGGCGCGCGCGGTCGGCATGGGGCCGATCGACGTTGCTCCGGTGCCGCACCCCCGAAAGCGCGTGCCGGACGACGCGCACGCGGCTGTAGTTTAGCGCGAAGAGCGCCACGCACACGACCACGCCGACGCCCACGCCGGCAAGGTATCCGAACGTCGCGACGACGGCGAGGATGAGCAGGACCACAGCGTAGTCGGCGCGCGTGAGCCGCAGCCGGCCGTCCCACAGCCACTCGGAAAGAAACGCGAACCCGAGAAACATCAGGACCCCGCCGAGGACCGGTTTCGGGACGAATTCCAGCGGTCCCGTGCCCGCAAGCAGTGTCGCAGCGCAGACGGCCGCCGCGGCGACCCCGGCGACACGGGTCCTCACCCCCATCTTGAGGACCAGCCCCGACAGCGAAAGCACGTGGAACCCCGGCATCCCGCCGAACCCGCCGGCCGCGAAGCTTGCGATCCCGGCGGTTTTGAGCTCGCGGTCGAGGTCTATCTCGCGCCCCGCCGCAAGCTCGAGTGCGCTCGCGTTGAGCAGAACCGACACCGCGGCGACGAACACGACCGTGCCGATGGAGCCGGCCTGGGCGGGAACCACCGACCAGTGCGCCCCGGACAGTGCCTGGAACACGAGTGGCCGCCAGGGCTCCGACGCCGGGAACGGACCCAGGAGAAAGCCAGCCGCCCGCGCCGCATCCGTAGTGACGCCCATCCCCAGGAGCACGACGTAGAACGCCCCCACCGCGCCCGCCAGCATCGCGGGCATCACGAGCCAGTGCTTGAAGCGGCGCGTGACAACGAGCATCGCCGCCGCAAGGGCAAACCCCGGAACCCAGTGCGCCGCCGCGTCCGGGGCAAAGAAGGCCCCGGCGGTTTCGAACGAAGGGGTGACGCCGGTGAGCACCCGAAGCGAGCCTTTCACCAGGAGCCAGCCGGTCCCGGCGAGAAACCCGCCGAAGACGGGATATGGGATGAAGCGCACGAGATGGCCGAGCCTGAAGGCCCCCAGCGCCGTCAGGCAGGCACCGGTGGCGAAAGCGGCGACCATGACGGCCGCCACGACGGTGACAAACACCTCCCGCGGCGGCACGCCGGGGAGGAGCGAGACGA
Source organism: Deltaproteobacteria bacterium (assembly GCA_016218965.1). Lineage (GTDB taxonomy): Bacteria > Myxococcota > SpSt-1050 > SpSt-1050 > JACRCP01 > JACRCP01. Next base: position 21,482 of record JACRCP010000205.1, read on the forward strand.
GGGAGCCCGCCATGAGCGCAAGGATGGGCGCGGTCCGGTCGTTGGGGTAACCTATGAATGCGGGATACGACGAGAAGAGCGCGATGACCAGCGACACCAGCGCCGACGAGAAGAGCGCAATCCCGATCCCGGCGGGGAGGAACTGTGCAAGCTCCCCCGCGAAGATGAGCGCCGCAAACGAGAGCGAGAGCGTGCCGACCACGAGGCCGACGACGAGCCCCGCGACGACGCCCGGGAGGACGCCCTTCGGCTGGAACCCCGCCAATGCCATGCGTCCGTATTACCGGAGGCCGCGCCTCAAAGGCAAGCCGAATCGGCGGACGTTCCGAGATTGACTTTTGGCATGGAGCCTCATAGGGTTGCATCGGCTGACAAAATGAACCGCGTCCTCCTCATTGATGACGACCTCTTCTTTCTTCAACGCAGCGCCGATGCGTTGAACGCCAGGGGGCACGCAACGACGCTCTGCCGGACGGCGGCCGAGGCCGAGGCCGCGCTTGCGCAAAACGAGTTCGAGACGGCCGTGGTCGATCTCATCCTCCCCGACGCCGACGGCGCCAGCCTCGTGAGGCGCCTCCGTCACGAGCACGCCGGCGTCCACGTCATCGTCGCCACTCAGCGCGACGAGGCGAGGCTCGCGGTGCAGCTCATCAAGGAAGGCGTCTCGGAGTACCTGATCAAGCCGTTCGAGCCCGAGAACCTCGTCGAGGCGGTCGAGCGGGTGGACGAGAAACGCCGCCAGGAGGGCGAGCGCGTCCGCCTGCTCATCGAGAGCATCGAGAACTACAGGCTCCAGACGGTGTACCAGCGGATCATCGGGATGCTCACGTGCCTCGACATGGACAAGCTCGACGAGATGATCCTCCAGTCGATTTCCGAGATCCTGGGGGCGCAGGGGGCGCTCCTGTGGACGCTCGTGTCCGGCCGGAAGGACTTTTACCGCCTCGATGCGTTCCGCGGGCTCGTGAACCTGGACGAACACCCGATAACGTGGAGCCTCGAGGAACACCCGCTCGCCGTTTCCCTGCTGGCCGGGGGGATCGTCGAGGACTCGCCGCTGAGCAACGGCGAGGGGGCCATCGTCGGCGAGGCCTTCCGGGACGGCTCGTTCCTTTTGCCTCTCGCCGTCGAAGGGGTTCTTCTGGGAGTCGTGCGTGTGTGCGAGAAACTGACCGGTTCCTACGAGGCCGCCGACAGTGACATCGCGCGGGTGCTCGGCCAGTTTGCGGCGGTCTCGCTGCGCAACTGCCGCGCATTCGCGCTGGCGTCCCGCGCCGGCCTTCGCGAACGCGGGTCAGGCGCCTACAACATGGCGTACTTCATTGACTACGCGGGTAAGGAGCTCTACAAGGCCCAGCGGTACGGGCGCACTTTTTCGATGGTGATCATCTCCCTCGACAACTTCGAGTTCCTCCGCAGCCACCTCACGCCCGATGTCTCGTCGCAGATCTCGCGCTGGCTCATTTCCTCGATGGGGACGGTGCTCCGCGAAACCGACGTGCTGGCGCAGGTGAACGAAAGCGAGTTCTACCTCATCACCCCCGACACCGACTACATCGGCGCCCTCTCGTGCATCCGGCGATCGCTCGACACCTTCCGCGGGCACCAATTCATCGTGGACCTCGACCGCCACGTGCCGATCTCGCTCTCGATGGGCGCGGCCTGCTACCCCGCCCACGGCCTCGACTACGACGAGCTGCTGTTCGCCTGCCGCGAACGCATCGAAGAGCAGCGCAAGAGCCCGTACCGGCGCCTCCACCTCGAGGACCTCGACTTCCACGCACTCGCCGACTACCTGATGGGGTCCGAAGAGGACTACCCCGGGATCGGCCCTCCGAAGGCGGCGCAGGCGCTCCGCCACACGGCCATCGAGGACGAACGCGGCACAAACCGGCACCTGACGACGGACGCGAAGTTCTTCGACCACCTCCAGTACGAGATTGCGCAGGAGGTGCGCGCGATGGAGCGCGTCCCTCTGGTTTGCGTGCTGGGCCCGCGGAGGCTGAGCACCGCGCTGCCCCTCGTTGACGGCCTCGCCGATTTCCGGAGCCCGCATGCGCGCGTGACCCTCGTGGGCGCCGCGCCCCGCGAGGAATGGCGCTACGAACACCTCCGCGCGGTGACTCGGGAGGACGAGTTCATAAGAAGGCATTCGTTCCTGTTCCTCCTTTGCGAGATCGTCGCCTACGGGGTCATCCTGCGCAACACCGAGGACGGCAGGCTCTACGGTTTCCACACGAGCGACGATTTCCTGGTCGAGAACCTGATTTCCAAGTTCGAGGCTGCGTTCGGCCTGCAAGGGGCTTCCGCCGATGAACGAGACCGCCGGTGAACCCCGCCTGATACTGCTGGCCGACCCCGACCGGCAGAGCGCCGAGGCCCTCCAGAAGGCCCTGGGTGAAAAGGGCTACTCGATCATCGTGGCGAGGGACGGGAGCAAGGCCCTCGAGATGTCCATTCTCAACCTCCCCGACCTGGTCCTTTTCGACCAGCGGTGCCCGCTAATTGGCCCGCAGAAGTTCGATCAGATCATTCGCAACAACCCGCGCACCGAAAACATCCCGGTCATCATCATCGGCCGCCCGGAGATGGAGTTTGAGTTTCGGAAAACCTTCCGCGAGGGGTTCATTGCGCGCCCGTACAGCCTCCCGCAGTTTCTCGAGCAGGTCGATGCGTTTTTCCGCCGAATCGACGCCGCCACCGCGCTCAAGGTCGGAAACCGCCTTTTCGAGGGCGACCTTGCGCAAATGGGGATACCCGATCTCGTGCAGGTGTTCGCGCTCAACCGGCGCACCGGGGTCCTCTCGTTGACGGGCCAGGGGATCGAGGGCCGCATACACCTGAGCGGCGGCGAGGTCGTGAACGCCGAGACGCACGGCGCCTCCGGCGAGAAGGCCTTTTTCAGGCTTCTTGCCGCCACGAAGGGCCGCTTCTCGTTCGACCCCGGCGCCGAAGGGGTCAAACACACCATAAGCGCGGGGACGGACAATCTCCTGATGGAGGGTGCGCGGCAGCTCGACGAGTACCGCCGCGCCGCCATTGAGATTCCCCGCGAGCACGGCCGGTTCCACGTCAGCACAAAGATCGAGTCCTCCTACCGTCTGGAGGGACTCCACCCCGTGACCGAGGAGGTCCTAAGCGTCGTCGAGCTCAACCCGACCCTGCAGGAGCTCCTCAACAGCACCTCGGCCACCGACTTCGAAACCCTCCGGGCGCTCAAGGCGCTCCTGGACCGCGACATCGTGGAGTTCAAGCCGGCTGTGATGTCGAGCGAGGTGCGGGCGGCGGCCGGCGCGCCCGAGTACGAGCCCCTCCTGCGGCGCGCCGAGATCGATCGCTTCAAGGCCTTCATCCGCGAGCGGCTCTTCAACCGCTTCAGAACCGTGCGCCCCAAGGTGCTGGTGCTCTCGCCGCGCGGCAACATGCTCAAGTCGTTCGTCCGCAGGCTCAAGTCGGTCGAGGAGTTTTCGCTTTTGGAACGCCCCGCGGCGCTCCGGCTGGGGTTCGGGACCATCGGCAAGCTCGCCCTGGACCACGAGTTTGCGCTCTCGGTCCTGCTCGTTCCCTCGGAGCGGCAGAACCGGCCAATCCTTAACACCATGTCGGCGGGGGCGGTGTGTGGGATCTTCCTCTCGACCGGCGCGGCGGTGGAGATCGCCGACACGATGTCGCTCACGACCGCCGGCCATAGCCCGATCCTGCGCTCAGTCCCGATACTTCACGTCGTCGCGCCGGGAAGCGATCTTGACTCGAAAGGTTCACAGGAGGTCTCGGCGTTCATCGAAACCGGCGAAACGCGCGGGACGCCGGCCAGATTCGATCTGGGCAAGCCGGGAGAGGTTCGCGCCCTCCTGCAACGCCTGCTTCTGGCATCCGGCGGGGCCAAGACGCAGGCATGAGGCGCAACGAATGAGGCAACAGGCAAGAGGCGTAAGGGCCGAGCCAACACACAGGCAGGGGTGGAACATGAAGGTTTCGATCGTTCGGGTCGCCGCAGTTGTTTTGGTCCTCTGCTCATGCCTCGTGCCTCATGCCTCGCGCCCGGCGTCGGCGGCCGACGCCGGCGCCCCAGTCACCGCGGCTTTCGAAGGGAAAAACTTCGTGTTCGATTCGTCGTCGCAGGCCAGGGAAGGGCTCCGTGAGCGGTTGTACGACGAGCTCGACCGCAAGCTCCAGGACCACGGCTTCAGGAAGGCCGACATCGGCAACATCCTGCTCGGGGCCAGGTTCTCCGACATGGAGGTGAACGAGAAGCGCGTTCAAATAGCGGAAGGCGGCGGCACGAAAACCGTGACCGCGTACGATCTGTCGGGGAAGGCCGAGGTGCGCCTCGGGACCGCAGACGTCCAGAAACTCTTTCAGGCGCTGCAGGACCTCCAACCGGTGTCCGACGCCGACGTCACGCGTTTCCGCGGGCACTTGAGGCTCTTTGCCGCTCTCTCTCCCCCGCAACAGCAGCTCGAAAACCTCCGCGAGAAACTCACGCGGGCGTGGCTCGATCAGGCAAAGGCCGCCCTGGGCGGCGCGCTGTCGGGCCGTGCCGTGCCGGCCGATGCGTTTGCGCGGGCGTTCAGCGACGTCTACCCCGTCGTGCGGGCCTTCCGGGAGGAAACGGGGAACACAGCCGGTGCGGACCAGCTCACGGGGCTGGCCGAATCGCTTGTAAAAAAGTATTTCCAGGCCGCGGCGGTCGACAGCAGCCGCGCCGAGTCGGTCCTCGACGCCGTCTCTGCGATGGAAAAGGAGGCCGGGGCCGACAATCCCCAACTCGGCGCGAAGGTCCGAGACGTCGTGCAATTCCGCTGGCGCGAGCAGATCAACGAAATGGCCGGGAGCGAGGCGGTCCCGCTTGAACGGCTGGCGATCGAGGTTGACGGGTTTGCCAGGCTCTTCAAGGGGTCGAAACTCGTCGTCGAGACGGCGCGCAGGCTCGAACAGCGGCTCGCAAAGGCCATAAGCTCGGGCGACCCCGGGGGAGGGGCGGCCTTTTCGGCATACGCCGAACGGTACGTCGATTTCGCGAAGCGGTTTCCTTCGTCGGCGTCGGCCGCCGAGGTGAAGCGCGTCTTCTCCTCGGCCTGCGCGCGGGTGATGCCGGAGCTGGAGGCGAAAAACGACGAGGAGTACGCCGCGTACACGAAGTGCTGGGAGGCGTGCTTCGACGCCTCGAAGGGCAGGCCGGAGTATGAGAAACTCAAGACCGCACAGGCGTCGTTTCTGGCGGCAAACAAGGCCCGAAACGAGCGCGATCTCCTGGGCGGGCTGGGGTTCATCCTTTACTGGGACAAGGCGGCGGCCGATCTCGGTTTTGGCGGCCAGAAGGGGTCGTTCCCCGGCAGCGGCAAGGGGGCGGACATGTGGGACTCGGGCGAGGATGCGCCGCAGTGCGTCTGCCGTCCGTCCCCCAACGACCCCTGCCGCCAGATCATGTTCTCGGGCGAGTACTACGAGGCGGCCGCCAAGTTCGGCCCAAAGGGGCTCTATGAGGTCGAACTGTGCAATTTCCAGATGCCGCAGGCGCGCAGGACGTTCATCTACCAGGCGCTCCGCGACCGCCACAAGCCGCTCCACAAGAAACCGGACGCCGAAAAGTTCATCAACGGCCTTTCGGGCGACGACGTCGAATTCGCAGCGACAGGCGGAAAAAGGCACCGGGTCGCCCTGGGGGCCGCAGGCGAGAAGGGGAGCGTGCGCTTTTTTGCGCCCGGGTTCGCCCCTCCGGAATCGCGGCCGGCCGTCAAGGAAACCCCGGCCGAAAGGCGCCCGGCCCGCCCCTTCAAGAAAGGTGACTGCGTCAGGTGGGACTGCGACGTGGAGTGCAGGTACGAGGGAAAAGTCAAGGACAGGAAGGGTGCGAAGCTCATGGTGACGGTGAAAAAGGCCCCGAGGTCGCTTGAGCTCGACATGAACGTGCTCAAGGACCCGGACGAGATGCAGACGTGTGAAGACTGATTTGGAGTGCGCAAGCTTGCTTGCGCTCTGATTTCGAGCGAGCTTGCTCGCTCATCGGGCACGGGGCAGCAAGCTGCCGCAGTCCAAAGAAGGGCGCAGAATGTCCCTGATCTCCGGTTCAGTGTGCCAGAAGTGCTTCACGCTCAACGAGTGGACGGCGGCCAACTGCCGCGCGTGCATGGCGCCCATCGACCCGGCCACGGGGTCGGCGCGCGTGGTGAAGGTCTTCCACGCGAACCGGGGCGGCAAGGGCGATGTCGCCGAGATCTGCGGCGCCGGCCAGGCGCGGGTGGGCAGAACGTACGGAGACATCACCTTTCCCGGCGACAAACTCCTCTCGCCGGTGCACGCGGTGTTCGTATCGGAACCGGCGGGACCAAAGGTCGTGGACGCCGGGGGCCTGAACGGCGTGTTCATCAGGGTGGCCGAGGCGCCGATCCGTGTGGGCGACAGCTTCATGTGCGCGTCCGAGGTGCTCAAACTCGCGGGCGTGCTCAAGGCCGAGGAGGCCGCCCCGCTCTCTGACGGCACCCATGTGTCGGGCTCGCCGGTCCCGCCCCCGGGCAGCCTGATCTTCCAGCAGGTCCTCCTGGGCGGCAAGGCCGGTAGGATGTGGGTCCGGAAACCCCCGGTGACCATCGGCCGGGAAGGCTGCGACATCTCTTTCCCGGGCACGGCGTTCGTCTCGACCAGGCACGCCGTCATAGACATCGCCGACGGGAGGCTTGCGGTAAAGGACTTAAACAGCGCTAACGGGACCTTCGTCCGCGTCCGCGGCAAGGCCCCGCTCGTCGACGGCGACGTGGTCCTGATGGGCCAGCAGCTCTTCAGGATTTCCGTGAAGGGCTAAACGAGCGATGCTTGATGCGCTCGAAATAGGCGTGTTCCGGTTTGCCATGGAGCCGGACGGCCCCGTGAACTTGCCGCCGCACGGCAAAGGCGGCGTGTTCCGCGCGGCCTTCGGGCGGGCGCTGCGCGATCTGGTGTGCGTGGTCCCACGCGCGCGCTGCGAGACGTGCCCGGTCGTTCGCGAGTGCGCGTACCAGCACATCTTCGCCCCGGTCGTGTCGCCCGACGCGACCGCCCTGCGGAAGGACAAGGACCCCCGCCGCGGGTACGTCCTCAGGCCCGTCCTGGACGGAAGGTCGAGATATGACAGAGGAGACCTGTTCGTCTTCGACTTCGTTCTGGCTGGCACGCTTGGGACGTGGCTGCCGTTCGTCATGCTGCCGATCCGCGAGCTTGCCGCAAGGGGATTGGGGCGCCAATGGGGAACATTCGTGCTCCGCTCGATCGCTGCCGTCAACCCGTTTGCAGGCGCGTCCGAAACAATTTATCATGACAGCGACGCCACGGTGAAGACTTCGAAGTTGCGGGTGACCGGAGACGACATCACCACGCGCGCGGCCGCGCTGGAGGACGGGACCATCACCATGAACTTCGTGACGCCGGCAAGCATCCGCGCCAGAGACGCCGGCGGACGGACGATGCAGGTCCGGCAGCCCGGGTTCCACCACGTCTTCAAGCGCCTGCGCGACCGCGTGGCGGCGCTGATGGAGCAGTACTGCGGCGGCGCGCCGAAGGCCGACTACAAGGGATTGGGCGAGCGCGCGGAGGAAGTCAAGACCGTCCGCCGCGACCTGCGCTGGGTCGACTACCGGCGCACCAAGTACGGCGGCGGGGTCCACGACATGTCCGGGTTCATCGGGACGATGACGGTGGAGGGCAAGTTGAACGAGTTCCTCCCGTGGCTCGTCGCCGGCGAGCTGCTCCACGTCGGCGAGAACGCCGCGTTCGGCAACGGGAGGTACGAACTCGCGGCGTGACTTGTGCGTGCCGAGGATATAGAATGTCGCCTGAAATGAGTCGTAGAATGAAGCTCGAATATGACATGGCCCACGCGACCCGTTCGACCTCATCGACATCGCCATCGTCAAGGCAAAGGCGCCGCAGCCGGACTCCGTGCGGGAAAATGCGCAGGCCTACGCAGGAGAGTCAAAGAGCCGCCGCCCGAAGCCGGCCGCCAATCGGAGGGCTCCCAAGCGCGCGGGCAGGTGACCGGAGTTGTCACGGGGGGGTGGTAGGGTGAGTGGGCGTGGAAGGGGGTTCTGTGTCAAGTGATAGCGCCGGATTGAAGTTCACGGGCCATCCTCTCGTTGATGTGGGGGTGGCGGGCGTGTGTGCGTTCACGGCCAAGAACTGGCCCGAGGACGTGACTCTTGACGACCTCGATCTCGTCTCTGACTTCCTGATTGAAAAATATTACTCTCGAGCCCTCGGCACGTACCTTTCATGCGTATTCATGAACGCTTCATTCGTGCAACCGAACGAAAGCAAGGCAAAGTCCAAGGAGTTTCAGGACAAGATCCTTCGCGCCCATCGCGCCGAGCCTGACGCGCGAGTCAAGGGCATGTCGTGTGTCTTCGCGGGACTGCCCGCAACGGCGGCGTTGGTTCGGACGCACTTGCCGCTTTTCTCCGGAGAGGAGATCGTCAACTTCAGGCCGGCAGGACAGACGTTCGTGCCGGTCGCGGGCGCATACGTCGTACCGCTGATGTTCCTCCCGATGGCCGGACGACGTTCGGAAGGCCGATTGCTTGTGGTTCATTCCGTCGACTCCTCGCTGATGATCCGGTTCGCAAAGAAGTACCTCGCCGACAACCAGCGTCTGCTCAGCCTTCAACTTCCATCCGTAAAAGCACTCGTTCACGACGGCTACGATCGAGAGCAGCCGATGTGGGACGCCACAAAAAAGAAGTACAAGTTCGCAGACGCAAAGGGGCCTCGATCACTGGTTGTATCTGATCTGACCACCATCGCATCTGAGACAGCCCCGTCCGACATATCTCCTTCCGGCCAGGCTGTCACCGCTTACCTGCTCTCAAACTCCGGCCAGGATCCATCGCTTCAGATCTTCGAGATCCCCGCTCATGCAAGCGCTTTCATCCTTCGGGCATCCGAGCAACCGACAAGGAGCGCATGGAAGGCCATCGCATCATCGTTTCGGGAGTTGGGCTCTGATGAAGACGAAGACGGAGCTCCCGAAGCCAACAAGAAAAGGAAGACCAGGAAAAAGAAGGAAACCATGGCCGGGCGCGCGGGCTGGACGAAGAACCCCGCTTTTGAAGACCTCTGCGGCATCTTCGACGCCGGATTCACTGATCGCGTCGCTGCGAGCGGGTGGCTCAAGAAGTACATACTTGGAACGATCGAGGCAAGAACCGGCAACCCGAAATACGCCCGGACGAACGCCAGAAACTTTGAGTTGGCCAAACTTTTCCTGGAGGAGGTGCTCGGGATGAAAAAGGCGAGGATAGAGGCCATTCGCGAGTTCGCCGACCGGCTTGCCGAATGGATAAACGGAAAGAACGACAAGAGACTGTTCAATGCACTCGCTCGAGAGCGTCCGTGGGAACTTCGTCAGCGTCTCTTGCAGGTTCAACGCACAAGTGCGGAATCAAAGCTGTTGTTCACTCTCGACGACTACGCAAGGGTGTGGCTGCACGAAGAAGATGGCAAGAGCGACGAGTCGCTGGTGCGAGATCTGATCTGCATCCGCGTCGTCGAGAAGCTCCATGAAGCTCAGTGGTTCAGCGACAACCCTGACGTTGTTATCGAAGAGACTGACGATGGACAACCAGCCAAGGCGGATACCGAGGAGGTGGTTCAATGAGTCATGTTACAGGCATCATGTTGGTTGACGCCCCAGCGACCGCCCTCAACAACGCCGGGAAGGATGAGGAAGTGAGAGGAGTCGACAATGCGGTGGCAGTGAAGTTCATCCGGGCGCCCGACGGCAAGTACCCATATGTCAGTGCCCAAGCCATCCGTTACTGGGTGAGAAACACTCTGTCTCACGAACATGGCTGGACACCGTCACCCGTGTTCCGAGAGACGAAGGTTGCGTACACAGATGCCGAGCCGACGAAGTTTGCGGAAGACGATCTGTTCGGGTACATGCGTGCCGCATCCAAGTCCACCGACGTGAAGAAAGCCGCCAAGCGGGCAGAGATCGCTGCGGTCTCGACACCGATCGATTCCGACGCCGGTGAAGTGACAAGAATATCTCCGTTCCGGGTGGGAACGTTGGTGTCAATCTCCCCTGTCCGCATCACAGGCGATTTCGGCACGATGGCCCGTGCCGAGGGTGACCCCGTGCCGCATGTCCATCAGTTTTACAAGGCTGTCCTGAAGGCCCCGCTGGCGATGGATCTCGCGGCGACCGGCACGTTCTTCATCTCCAAGCGGGTCGGCTACAAGAACATCGACAAGAACAGGATCGAGAGTGCGAGGAATGCCGGGGCCACGGAAGCGAAGGTCTACGGGTTCGATGCCCTGCGTCTTCCCATCGAAGTACGCAAGCAGAGAGTCAAGATGCTTGTCCAGGCTATAGGGCGCATCGAGGGCGGCGCAAAGCAGACGCTGCATCTTACCGACACCGCGCCGTCAGTGCTCGTCCTAGCCGTTTGCAAGAGCGGAAACCAGCCGTTTATGCGGCTCTTCACGAATGACGGACTGGGCAGCACGGTTTTCAGGACCGATGTCCTCGAAGAAGCGACCAAGGTCTTCAAGGAGGAAATCCTTTCGGACATCTTCATCGGATGGGCCAAGGGCTTCCTGGATGAAGAGCGGAAAAAGCTGGAGGAGGTCTTGAAATCAGGCGGTGGCAAGATCAACGAAAAAGCAGTGACGGTCTCGCACCCAAGGGAAGCGGCCGACGCCTTTTCTACGTCGCTGTCCGAGCATGCGGAGTGGTTCGAGTAATGGAAGTCGTCCGCGTTCACATCCACGCGCCGGTTGTGTCCTTCCGGCATCCGTTCTTCGTCGTAGGCAGGCAGCCCACGTCCCTGATGCCGCCGCCATCCACCATCCATGGCCTCTGCGCCGCCGCGCTCGGTGCGTGGCCGGTGCCCGGGGAGTTTTGCTTCGGGGTTCACTTCACGTTTGCTTCTCGTGGAAACGACCTCGAGCACCAGCACATCACCTCGCCGATGGGCGCAAAGACCAGGACGATGGTTCAGACTTCTGACGGCCCGCGCCAGGCCACGACCGAGATCAATGTGCAGCCGACATCACGGGACTTCCTCTTCGACACACACCTTACCCTGTATATTCCCCCAAGGGTTGGTGAGGCATTCCGGCATCCCAGGTTCACCATGACCCTTGGAAGATCCCAGGACCGCGCTGAGATCTTGTCGGTTGAGAGGGTGGAACTCGAGAAGGGAAACCGCGTTCGTCTTGATCATACCCTATTGCCAATGGCCGTCCGCCCCTGCGTCCGTTTCGGCATCCCGGTTTTGCTGTCTCGACACATCGCCGAACCTCCAGAGCGTGATGCCAAGTTCGCTCAGTATATTTGCCTGCACGAACCGGTCTTTCTTGGCGATGGGGTCGATTCCACCCGCGCGTTCATCAGGCATGCCACCATCCCGCTCGACGACCTCTGGTGCGACACATCGATCACCGACGATGAAGGGTTCTGCCGGGGGGTCTGGATTCACCGGCTGGTCGAAGATGAAAGATGAACGACCCGCTCTCTCACATCTGGGCTAAAAGTCCTGAAAAGGCAGGCGAAAAAGGCGAGTCCTTGAGCACCCACACGACGCTGGTGCTCGAACGACTCGCCGAACGCCGGGAACGCGTCCCAGATCTCTGCCACTTCTCCGGAAGTGACTGCTTCTGTGACTTGGCGGCCTGGACCTGCGCACTACACGATGTCGGCAAAATCGCCCGGGGTTTTCAGAAGGCGGTTCGCGGGAATGCATCATTCGAACACCGGCACGAGGTTTTGTCGCTGGCCTTCGTCGGGAGCCTTTCTATCCGCGGGGATGACGGCGGATCGGTGGCGGCTGCGGTGGCCACTCACCATCGAAGCGCCCGGGAAATTCTTGAGGCTTACCCGTTCGGCGGAACCGCACGGAATGACCTGCTGGGTCATCTCGTCGCTGAAGATGAACAGCGCATCCCGGATTGGTTGTCCAACGTTGTCAATCCGACGTTGCGCCGCCTTGGTTTCGCCGAGCTTCCGTCGTGGAATCCCACGTCAAGCGAGGAAGCTCTTGGCCTTGCGTTCCGAAACATGCAAGGGACTCGACGAACAATCGAGGATGATCCGGCGGGCGCGATGTCGAAGACGGCGATGGCGACCAGACTCCTGCGCGGCTTTTTGATCTTATCCGACCATGCCGCTTCGGCCCATCAGAAAATGGGCTGGGCCGAGACCCTCGAATCTCCGTCCTGGCTCGAACGTGAATTCGAATATCACGGAAGGACTTTTTGGCCGCATCAGCACGAATGCAAAGAGGTGGACGGCAACGCGATTCTTACGGCGCCCACCGGAAGCGGAAAGACCGAAGCGGCGCTGCTGTGGGCTGCCCGTCAGAGAGAATCAGGTCCCGGTTCGTCGACGATCTTCTACATGCTGCCGTACAAGGCAAGCATGAATGCGATGCGACAACGGATCCCCGGGAAGTTCGGGGTGGCTGAGGACTCCGTAGTTCTTCAACACTCGACGGCTACTGCCTCTCTCTTTTCGATCCTGGCCGGCAAGGGGTATACGGATGAAGAGGCAAGACGGTTGGCGAAGCAGGAGACGAACATCGGTCGCCTGATGACCGCTCCCGTGAGAATTCTCACCCCATATCAGCTCCTCCGATCGGTTTTCGGCCTGCGCGGTCACGACGCTATATTGACCGATGCAACCAGGGGGCTCTTTATATTCGATGAGCTCCACGCATATGAAACGGGGCGTCTGGCTCTCATACTCGCGACGGTCGGCCACCTCGCCCGGCAGCTTGGCGGGCGCTTTTTTGCCATGAGCGCCACCTTCCCACGATTTCTTCAGGAGCTCTTTCGCGGGGTCGTCGGGGGCGAAATCCGGCACGTCGACGCAGACGGAAAGACGAGGAACGAATTCGCTCGTCACCAGCTCAGAATCGCGGACGATGACCTGCTCAGCGATGCCACTCTTGCGGATATCAGCGCGAGGCATGACCGGGGCGAAACGGTGCTCGTGGTCTGCACCACAGTTGCCAGAGCTCAGGAGGTGTACACCAGGCTGACTTCAAGAGTACCAGTCGGGCAGTTACTCCTGCTCCACAGCAGGTTCACCGTGCAGGACCGCAACAGATTGGAGTCCGAGATTGGCAGTCGTTTGGCGACCGGTAAACGGAATTCTGCTGCGGGGCTTGTCGTCGTGGCGACGCAGGTCGTCGAGGTGAGCCTCGATGTGGACTTCGACGCGCTTCACACCGACCCGGCCCCTCTCGAGGCGCTTCTTCAACGCTTCGGTCGTGTGAACAGGGGCCGAAGGGGCGGTCTCAGAGAGGTGGTTGTCCATTCGGCGATTCCGGACACCTCGCACTTCATATACAGCGATGAGATCATCAATAAGGCTCTTTCCATCATCATTCCCTTCGCCAATCAGCCGGTTCGTGAGGAAAATCTTCAAAGCTGGGTGGACGAGTGTTATTCGCCGATCGCCGGCAGACTCAAGGACCAGATTCGCGGCTTGGTGCGAGAGTACGAGGAGACGGTCATCAGGACGAACCTTCCCCTCGACACCCACGACGAGCTTGCCCGGCAGTTCGAAGAGCTTTTCGACGGTTGCGAGGTGGTGCCCAAGTGCCATGAAGCCGCATTCCGGGAATTTCTGAAAACCAATCCGCTGAAGGCCTCGGAGCTGGTTGTACCCATCTCGACGGCGCGATTGGTTTCGCTGAAACGCAAGGGCCTAGTCACCCGCATCTCAGGCTCACGCACCCGTGTCGTGGATGCACCATACGATGAGGTCAGGGGGTTGATGGTATAGCTCGTACCGAACTTCTGAGGTCAACATGTCTTTACCTTCCTTCCCCTCCCTCTCCGACGACGCGCTCCTCGAGCTTCGATTTGGGTGTGCTAGAATGACCCTGGAGTCTGCTCATGGCCCGTAAGCACAATGATGTCACCGTCGAGATCGGGCGGATGGTCAGGCGGATTGTGAAGGGGTTCGGGCCGGTGAAGGTCATCCTGTTCGGGTCGCACGCGCGCGGGGGGGCGACGGCGGACTCGGACGTCGACCTTCTGGTGGTGATGCCCGTTGCCGGCTCGACGCGCGAGGCTGAGATTGTGATCCGAATCGCCCTCGACGACATCCGCGTGGCCAAAGACATCGTCGTCACCACGCCCCATGACTTCGAATGGCGTAAAGAGATACCCGGCACGATCGAGCGCCCTGCGGCGTTGGAAGGCAGGGTGCTGTATGCCAGACAGTAGCAGAGGTCGGAGGTGGGACCCATGGCAGAGTTGAATCTTGACCCCCAGTTTAAAAGCATCCTGGACGAAATCGTCCGGCGGATCGTCGAGGTCGCCCACCCAGACCGGGTCATCCTCTTCGGCTCGGCGGTCCGTGGCGCGATGGGACCCGACAGCGATTTTGACATCCTTGTCGTTAAATCCGGCCCAATTCACCGGCGCCATACCGCGCAAAAGATCCATGGGGCCATGTTCGGCGTCGGTGCGCCCGTCGATATAATCGTCGTCACGCCCGAGGACGTCGAGGAATCCATGAAAGGGGTCGGCTCGATCATCCCCGTCGCAGTCTCTGAAGGGGTGCAACTCTATGCCGCCTAAAGTACGAAACCCGAACGATCCGCAAGAGTGGCTGCGAAGGGCGCGCAGCAACCTGGCCAGGGCCCGACTCAAAGCCGACCCGGACATCGTTCTCGAAGACCTCTGCGCCGACGCTCAACAGGCCGCCGAGAAGGCCATCAAGGCGGTATTCGTCCACCTCAAGATTCGTTTCCCCAGGACGCACGATATCCTGGAACTCTTAACGCTCCTGCGCTCGCACAGCGTGGACATCCCCGAGGAACTGCTGGCTGGCGACGAGTTGACCGGCTATGCCCTGGACACAAGGTACCCAGGATGGATCGAGGACACGACTGACGAGGAGCACGAACGGGCGTTGTGCCTGGCGGAGAGATCCCTCGCATGGGCGACGGCCGTAATCAACAAGTCCAAATGATCGCCCGCTCTTTGACAACTTCATAGCGCGTTTTTTGCCATCCCACCCGGCGGCGTTACAATGGCAGCGCCTATTACCGCGGGAGGGACCATGGCGGAAAACGCTCAAGCTGGCGAGGTCGTCTCTTTTTCAGAGACGAACGCCCTGCCGGAGACCCTGCACTGCCCCATGCAGGGAGAGCTGTTCGAGAAGGGGCCGACGCCGGTGCGGCTCCGGATCGACCGCGACCCGGAGTCGGAGTTCAGGCTCGGCGACATCACGGTCATCAAGAGCGGCGACCTGTCGCAGCTCGTCGTCTCGGGGTTCGGGGCGTTTCTGTCCAAGAAGTCCGAGCGGGTGCTGGTGCGGCAGGGCGACAAGGTCGTCTTCGAGTTCCCGCTGTTTCGGCTCTCGGAGATCGTGATCTCGTCGCGTGGGATCACGCTCTCGTCCGATATCATCATGGCCTGCTGCGAGCGGGGGATTCGGCTCTCGTTCCTAACGGGCGGCGGGAAGCCCTACGCCATGATCACCTCGCCGATGCTCACCGCCGTGGTCGCCGCCCGTCGGGCGCAGATGGAGGCGCTCTCGGACCGGCGCGGGTTCGAGTTCGCCCGTGCGATCGTCACCGGAAAGTTGCGCAATCAGGAGAACCTCCTCAGGTATTTTCTCAAGCACCTGAAAAACGCAGACCCTGACCGGGCCGGGAAGATAACGCAGATCGCCACCTCGATTCGTGAACTGCGCGCGGGGGTCGAGGAACTCGAGGCGGACAGCATCGAGCAAGCGCGCGCCGACCTCATGGGCCGCGAGGGGACCGGCGCCAGGGTCTATTGGGACGGGGTCGCGGAGCTTATACGCGAGAAGGTCACATTCCTGGGTCGCGAGCACCGGGGCGCGACCGATGGCGTCAACTCGCTTCTCAACTATGGTTACGGCATCCTGTACTCGCAGGTGTGGGGCGCGGCGCTCAACGCGGGGCTGGAACCATTCGCCGGGTTCCTGCACGTCGACCGGCCGGGGAAGCCTTCGCTCGTTCTTGACCTGGTCGAGGAGTTCCGGCAGCCGATCGTCGACCGGGTCGTCGTCGCATACGTCGACCTGGGGGTCGAGATTGGGATGGCCAGCGGGATGCTCGACGAGAGGACCCGCCGGGGGTTTGCCGAAAAGGTCATCGAGCGGCTGGAGACCGTCGAGCAGTTCCGGGGCAAAAAGCATCAGATGCGCTCGATCATCCAGATGCAGGCCCGCCTGCTTGCCAAGTTCCTGCGCGGTGAGGCTGAATATGCGCCCTATGTGATGCGGTGGTGACCATGCTGCCCGGCGAGTTGATGACCTACGTCATCTATGACATCGAGAGCGACAAGGTGCGCGGCAAGGTGATGGAGGTCTGCAAGGACTACGGCCTCGAGCACATACAGTTCAGCGCGTTCTGCGGATTCCTCTCGCGCAATAAGGGCGAGGAGTTGTTCGCGAGGCTGTGTGAAAAGCTCGGTGACAAGCTCAAAGGGAAGATCATCGTCCAGGCGGTGTGCGACAGATGCCGGAAAGAGGCGCTCATCAAGGTGAACGAAGCTGAGGCGCCGACCCCATGAGCGGGTCACTCCAACTCACGGTCGGTGATCTCAAGCAGTACGTCTACTGTCCCCGGATCGCTTTCTACCGCCACGTCGTTCCCGTCGAGGCGAAGGCCACGCCGAAGATGGAGGCCGGGAGGCGCGCCGAAAGCTCAAGAGGTGCGGACTCGGCACGGGGAAACGGTACTTCAACGTGAGGCTGCACTCGGAGCGGCTGGCGCTCTCGGGCGTCATCGACATGGTCATCGAAACCGAAGAAGCGGCGTTTCCGGTGGACTTCAAGCTCACCCGCGGCGGCGTCCGCGACAACCACGTGGCCCAGATCGCGGGCTATGCCTTGCTTCTCGCCGAGTCTTCGGCGTCGAAGGTCGAAACGGGATTCATCTACCTCATCCCGGCCGAGGACGCCGTGGTGGTTCCGTTGGACAAGGAATTGAAGGCCCGGACGCTGGGCCGCCTTGACGAGATGAGAGTCATGATTGAACGGCAGTCGATGCCCGACCCGACGGAGATCAGAGCCCGATGCACCGACTGCGAGTACCGGAACTGGTGCGGCGACGTGATGTGATCCGGGTTCGCAAACCTGCCGGGGTCAGGTGCAGGAACGGGGTTTGCGAAGAACCAGCCGAAGCGGGCTCGAAAAAGCCCGGTTTTTTCGGTATGTTCGGCGCGACTGTCACCATGCGTCCCGACGAAAAGGGAATTGAAACCAAATCCAAAACGGTGGTTACACTGCCGGCGCGCACTGTCACCATGCGTCCCGACGAAAAGGGAATTGAAACCAAGAGCACCGCGCCACTCCCGAAGAACGGCTCAACGTCTGTCACCATGCGTCCCGACGAAAAGGGAATTGAAACGTCGCGGTAGTCGTCGTCACTCTCGGGCGTCCCTGCCCTGTCACCATGCGTCCCGACGAAAAGGGAATTGAAACGCCGCGCACGCGGAAAATCTCATTTCGGCCCCCATCTGTCACCATGCGTCCCGACGAAAAGGGAATTGAAACCATGGCCGGCCCGAGCGCCCAGCCGTTGACTGCGTCTGTCACCATGCGTCCCGACGAAAAGGGAATTGAAACGAAGGCGAGCGTCCCGCCCCCGGTGAAATTACGGAGCAGCTGTCACCATGCGTCCCGACGAAAAGGGAATTGAAACCTGGAATCTCGTTAGGGTCCAACTCCGTTTGTACCCACTGTCACCATGCGTCCCGACGAAAAGGGAATTGAAACACCAGACTTTATCGCGCTGGAGCTGCAACCTATAGCTGTCACCATGCGTCCCGACGAAAAGGGAATTGAAACGCGGCCACGGCACATGACCTGGGCGTGGTGCTTGACCTGTCACCATGCGTCCCGACGAAAAGGGAATTGAAACCACATTCGGTGTGGGGGACGAGTCGCACGGGAGAAGGAATTGAGACAAGAGAAATGAGCCAAGACCATTGACGGAGGGGCTGGAGTCGGGATAGCGTATCCATCGCCGACAGGAGGGAAGGCGTTCGTGAAACGAAAGACGACCCAGGACGTGGCCTCGGAGAAAGCCGCCCGTTTTGCGCGGCGACTGGCGGCCAGACGGATCGCCGCCTTGTTCAGGCGCAACGGCTACGTTCGCTGGTGCGATCTCGAGCGTCGCGCGGAGGTCGGTGCTCAGGCGTACAAGAAAGGCTACGAAGCCCGATTGGTCGCTTCATCGCGACGCGAGCTTTCCGAGATGCGGCGCTTGCTACGACTGCTTGGTTTCAAGGTCGGGCGCCCGTTCCGGAAGGGAAGGCAGTACCGCCAACCCATCTACGGCCGGTTCGCCGTCGAAAGGCTCCTGCAACTCGTGGCGACGCCGCCCTCACCGAAGGACGCGGCCCTCACCGCGACCTGGCCCGGCGCACCTTCACCCTGGACTTCTTCTTCGTGGCAAGCTTGCCGTCGGCAGCGGGGACGAGGCGGATCTCGGTCTTGACCTCGAAGACCATGCTGGTAAGGAGTTTCTGGAGCTGCTCGGAGAACTCGACGGACTCCAGAAAAGCCCGCACCTCGGACTTGACGATCTCGGCAATCCCCTTTCGGGCCTTCTGCGTCTGCGCGAGTATCGTCCCGAGCCACTCCCGCGGGAGGCGCAGGTCCTCCATGATCCGCCGCACGAGCTCTTCGCTCATGAAAAGCGACCCGAAACCCTCGGCGATGGCGTCGGTGACCCGCCGGCGGACCAGCCGGTCGAGCTTGGCTCCGAGCCCCAGCGGGATGCTCAAACCTTCCTTCTCGCGCCCGTTTTCTTCCATGACAGCAACACCCTCCCTGCGTCGTTCGCCGATCGCAATACCATATCCATCATCCAAAATCGAGCCCACGCAGGGGCCGCGCGTTCTCGACCCGGTCGCGCTGTAGCGGCGTTTTCGGGCAACCACTGGGCGCCTCGGCAGGCGCCCAAACACAACGCCGCATCCGAAAACGACGCGAAGGCGTGGACGGGGAGCGAGGCGCGCGGCCGTCCCCTCAACGCTTGTTCGAGCTTCGATCAAGACTCTGGACTGTGCGAAACCGCCCGCCGCGCGGGATTTTCCGCTCGAACTGGTGTATAGACAGACGAGCACCCGCGACGGAGGGAACCCGATGAAGCGAACGTGCGCGCCTGTTTTCCTGCTCGTTTTCATGACGGTTTCTTTTTCGGCGCACGCGGCGCCGGGCGACGTCGTCGCCTCGTACCCGCTCGAGCTGAAGACCCCTTCGGGACTCGCGTGGGACGGGCGCCACTTCTGGGTGTCCGACCGCACGACGGCGAAGATCTTCAAGGTGGACCCCCAAAGCGGCAGGACCCTCGACTCGATCGAGTCGCCCGGCTGGTGGCCGGTGGGGCTCGCGTGGGACGGCGCGTACCTCTGGAACGTCGACCTTGAAGACAAGGCGATCTACCGTGTTCTTCCGGCGGGCAACCTCACCGTGCTGACGCTCGCGGCCGAAACCGATGCGCCGCGCGGCGTCGCGTGGGACGGCAAGGGCCTGTGGATCGCCGACGGGCGCGCGTCGAAGATCTCGCGCATCGACCCGACCGACGGGACTATCATCAGTTCGATACCGACGCCAACCGCCGGTTCGCCCAAACCGACCGAGCCGTGGGGGCTGGCATGGGACGGGAAATCCCTGTGGGTCTCGGACCGGCACCGCGACGCCATCTACCGCATCGACAAGGAAAGGGGCGACGTGATCGCGTCCTTCAAGTCGCCGGGCCCGTTCCCCACCGGTCTCGCCCACGACGGGTCGAACCTCTGGGTGGTCGACTACGAGACCCGGACGCTCTACAAACTCGCCCTTGACCCCGGAACGACGTGGGTGCGCCGCGACGAAAAGCACGAGTCAATCGAGTTCTTCGAGGAATGGAAGAATTTCGGCCCCGGCACGATAAAGGATCTCGAGGTCTTCATCGCGGTGCCGGGAGACCTCCCGACGCAGCAGATCGTCAAGCCCCCGGAATTCGAGCCGGCGCCTTCATCGTTCGTCACGGACGAGTGGGGCCAGAAGATCGCGCGGTTTGCATTTGCCGAGCTCAAACCCGGCCAGACCGCCCGGGCCGCCATGAAAGTGGAGGCCAGGATCCACGCGGTCCAGTGGCACATCGATCCCGCAAGGACCGGAACGCTCAAGGACGTCCCCGCCGAAATCCGGGCGAAGTACCTTGTGAACGCCTCGAAACTGAGTTTCGATGACCCGGTGATCCAGAAGGCGTTGAAGGAGGCCGTGGGCGACGAAAAGAACCCCTACTGGATTGCGCGGAGGATCTACCGCTTTGTCCAGGAGAAGATGCACTACCATCTGTCGGGCGGATGGAACCAGGCCCCGACCGTTCTCGCGCGCGGCAGCGGCTCGTGCTCGGAGTACACGTTTGTGTACATGGCCATGTGCCGCGCGGCGGGACTTCCGGCGAGGTATGCGGGATCGGTGGTCATCCGAGGCGATGATGCATCCATGGACGATGTTTTTCACCGCTGGGTCGAGGTCTACCTCCCGAACTACGGGTGGATCCCGGTGGACCCCTCGGGGGGCGACGAGCCCCAGCCCGAGGAACAGGCGAGGTTCTTCGGCGGACTCGCCAACCGGTTCCTGATTACGACACAGGGCGGCGGAGGGAGCCGGTACCTCGACTGGGACTACAACGCGAACGAGCGCTGGAAGTGCGAAGGCAAGTGCAAGCTCATGCGCCGCAAGATCGGCGACTGGGTGCCGGTGGGCAAAAAGTACGAAAAGGAAGGCGCCGTGCGCGAACCTGAAGGCGGCACCCGGGCGCCCTCCCCCGGCGCGACCTGCCGTTGACGGATCCCGACGGCGCCGGTCGACACCCAGAGCCACGCCCCGGGGCGCCCTGGAGCCCCGGCTCGCCCCGAACCCGGGCCAGAAGCAATTAAACACCCGGCGGAGCATGCGCGAGCCGGGGTGGAAGGGCGTGTCCAGCCTTCGCAGCCGAAGCGCCCGCTTCGGCGGAGCAGGCCCGGGGTGGGGCGTTCCTGCACGTACTCCGAATCCCTGGACGAGACCCAGGGTCACGGACAAAGTCCCTGGCGGAGGGAGACGGGGATGACCCGTCGCAAGCCCGGCACGGCTGTGCTGCATGACAGACAGCGTGAGCTGGGATTCGCGGAGGGGAATTGGGAGAAAGGACTGCGGGCATCTGTCTGAAGACGACAGGCATTGGTAA
>JACRCP010000206.1 GCA_016218965.1 Deltaproteobacteria bacterium
CAGGGCGGGAGACGCGTGGGAAGACGAAGGCTCGACGCACTCCGCCAGCATCATCCCGTGCGAAAACGGCCACGAGGTGCGCGTCACCGTGGGGCTTGAAGGCGAGGCCTCGCCGGTCGGCCTTCTGCGCCATCCGGTCGAAGGCGATGCCGCCGCCAGAGAGGCGGCGTACGAGGACACCAGCGACGAGGGCGTAAAAAGACTCCGTGACGCCGGAGCGGTGATCACCGCCATCCACATCGAGGATCGGACGGACGAATGGCTGGACTCAACCGACCTCGACCTCATCGAAATCTGCAACCTCCATATCCTGCTCGCCCCCAACATCCGCGGCGAAGTGGGTCTGGATCCCGGCGCGGCCGCCGCCGCCTTCGCCGGCTGGGTCTTCGACCTCGACAACTATCCCAAGACCTCGGATCTGGTCTTCCTGGAGTTTCACCAGCGCGTCCCGTACTACATGGAACGGTGGGATCGGCAACTCGGCCTCCGGATGATCGGCGGGTTTGCCGGAAACGACGCGCACCAGAACGTGATGCAGTCGCCGATGGCCGATGGCGAGCGCCCCGACAGTTACCGCCGCATGATGAAGTGGTACGTCAACCACCTGCTCGTTGTCTCGCGCACCGCCGCGGCGGCAGGGGAGGCGTTCGGCGCCGGCAGGCTTTATCAGGTCTTCGAGGTTCTGGGGACCCCGGCCGATTTCGACTTCAGGGCCGAACAGGGCGACAGCGTGTTCGAGATGGGGGAGGTCGTGCCCGCGGGCGCTCCGGTCACGTTCCGTGCCCCGGTGCCGCAGGTGCTGGGAGTTTCGCCCGGCACGGACGCCGTCCGGATGGTCCTTTTCAAGATCACCGCCACGGAGGTCGAGGTCGTCTACGACGGCGCAGGCCCGCTCGAACACGAAAACGCCGCGCCGGGCCGCTACCGCATCGAGGTGTTCATGACGCCGAAACACCTTCAACCGTTCCTCCGCCGCGACGCGGACAGGCTCATCAAGGAACTCCCCTGGATCTACTCGAACCCGATCGAAGTGCAGTAGGCCCCCGATATGTCCTTCCGCGGAAGGCCCGGGGGATGAAAGGAGATCTGCGTCATGATGCACGGCTCGAATGACCCAATTCTGCGCCGGCTCAAATTCGCCGAGATGTGGCCCGAACGGAGGCTGCAATGATGGACGAGGACAAGGACGACGCGGAATCCCGAATTTCGCCGGCAAGGAAGTTCCCCGCTCCGACAACGGTTTTTTCACACCATGGCCGGCCTTCTGCTCGGCTATGCAGTTCTCCACCCTGGGGCGATGGTGATCAATCCGGAGTGCTCCGAAAAACTGTATCCCCGCGGGCGCAGGGTGGCGTGCAGGTACGGCTTTGGCGTGGACTGCGCCGGGGTCGAAGACTTTCCAGAAACCGGGCGCGGACGGTGACCGTTGCAAAGACCGGCGGCACACCCAATTTTCAGCCGCGCACTGGCGCTCGTCGCCGTGGCATTTGCCACCTCGTGTGGCGAAGACCGCGGCCTTGGAGATTCCTGGTACACCCAAGACGCGGCCCACGCGTGGGATGGCGCAATGCCGGACGCGTCGGGCTACCCGGCGGACACGTCGGCCGCACCCGACAGGGGCGCTCCCGAAGAGGACGCCGGCTGCGAACCGTGCGAAAGCGAGCGGGTGCTTTTCGGGGGATGTGCCGGGGGCGACCTCGTCACTCCATGTGTAGACGGGGTTTTCGGGGAGCCGTTCTGTCTTAACCCCGACGCAGGGCTTGCGGACGCTTCAACCGACGGCGCGGAATACGATGCCGCGGCGGACGCGGGATACGATTCGGGGTGGGACGCAGGACAGTTCGGCGATTCCGGACCGGACCCCCATTCCGATCTCTACGAAGGAACCCAAGGGCTCTCTGACGCCGACCTCAAGGATGCGCTCTATGAGATCGTCAAGATCCATACGGGCCTCGGTTATGACGCGGCCCGCGAGGTGATGTTTTCCGACATCGACAACGACGACGGATGGGTCGAGTGCGTCTACACCGGAAAGCGCGTGGAGACGACCTGCATCCCGCCGAGCAGCGTCATGAACACCGAACACACATGGCCGCAGAGCAAAGGCGCCTCGGCCGAACCGGCCCGGAGCGACCTGAACCACCTCTATCCGGTCGACAGCAGCGCCAACAGCAGGCGGAGCAACAACGACTTCGGCTGGGTGGTCGACGTCACGTGGACCGAGGGCGGGAGCAAATCGGGCACCGATGCGAACGGCGAGGTCGTGTTCGAGCCGCGGGATCAACACAAGGGCAACGCCGCTCGCTCGATATTCTACTTCTCCATCCGGTACCAGATGCCGGTCCCGCGGGCCGAAGAGGAGGCGCTCAAGGTCTGGAACCACCTCGACCCGCCGGACGATACGGAACATGCGCGCAACAGCAAGATCGAGGGATATCAGGGCACCCGGAATCCCTTTGTCGACCACCCCGAGTTTGCCGACCGGATCTCGGACTTCTGACGCAGGGAGGGGCAGGTCTTGCGCAACGTCATCATGGTGCTTCTCTCCTTGATCTTGCGCTGGGCCCTTCGGGTGACGCGGCGCGGGGTCTGTTCTTGATGGCTCCGGACGACCGCGAGGACGAAGTGCGCGCGCAGTTCCGGCGCCCGGCGTTCCGCCGGATCACGGATCTCCATGTTCGTTGGCTGCCGTACGGCGGGCTGGAGCGTCACCGCGGCGCCATCGCACGTTTCGGGTATGGTCTCAAGCCTATCGAAGCCATCGCCCGGACGCTGACCTGAACACACGTTTGCACCGGGTGCCCGTTTGACGGTACTGTGCTTCGGAGGAGGTGGAACCTTGAAAAGCGCCAGATTCATACAGGTGCCCGATCCGAAACGGGCGGCTCTCCACGCGCTGGGTGGCGCGGCGCTGGCGTACGCAGTCCTCCACCCTGCAGCGATGGTCATCCAGGTGGTTTCCACCGGGTACGCTCAGCACGCCGTGCAGGCATTCCTCGATTCGTTTTCGCGGGGGCATCTGCCGATGTCGGCGTACTTCGCGATTCTCGGCGCCGCACTGGGTGTAGCGCATTCGTTCTATGTTCAAGCGGTTGTAAACAGGGACAAGGTGATCGCCACGCTCGAAAACTTCCTCCCGATCTGCTCCGGGTGCAAGAAGATCCGTCGCGAGGGCGCGGACCCCGCGATGCAGGACTCTTGGGAACCGGTCGAGAGCCATTTCACCAAAAAAACAGGCGTACTCTTCTCGCACGGGCTTTGCCCGGCCTGCATCCAGAAGTTCTACCCCAACGACGAGGAAACGAAATGACAGCCACCGTCATGGCGCCACGGCTCGCGCGATGAACATCGTGCCGGCGTTGAGCGTCTGCACCTCCACGGTGCCGAAGATCTCCAGCATGGCGCCGGGGATGTCGCGTTCCGGTTCCCAGGCGGCGAGGCGGCCGTACACCTTTCGCACGGCCGGGTTGAGAACGGACAACGGCGGCGGCAGGAGCCGCGCGTCGCAGACGACCAAAACGCCCCCCGGCCGGAGCCGGGCGCGGCACCGCGCGATCGCCTCACGCCACGCGGGTATTGCACTCATCCCGAGGACCGAGAGCACGCCGTCGTAGTCCGTTTCACCGGTGTCGAGCGCTGCGGCATCCCCCTGCACCAGTCTCACGTTCGTCCACCCGCGCCGGCGGCAGAGCGTGCCCGCCGCTTCGAGCATTTCGCTCGAAAAATCAAAACCCGTGAGCCGGCCCGCCGGACCGATGGCGCGCTGGATGTGCGCGAAATTGCGACCGGTGCCACACGCGACCTCGAGCACGCCCGCCCCCGGCGCCAAGCCCAGCGCGTCCACCGCCGCCCCTCTCACGCGGCCCGGGCGTCCCATGAACGTGACGAAGTCCTGCGCCGCGTAGAGCACCGGGTTGCGGCCCCAAAAACCGTACACGTGTGCGACTCGCTCCAGTTCGATCTTTTCTGCCGGCGCGAATCGCCTTTCCACGACCGCCAGCGATCTCCTCATCGCACGACGCACCGTTCGCGACAATGCCACAGCGGTCAGCGCCCCTCCCCGTCGCGGCGGCAGGTCGTAGTTGACGCCGATTGACAGAACGCTGCCTTCGCCTTCCGGGGCGACCGCCATCCACGAACGGAACGGAACGCCGGCGATGGAACCCTCGTACTCCACCCGCGAACCCTGAACCCACCCGGTCACCTCCTCGACCGCGTGCAAGGTCCACGGCCCGAGGTGTGCCATCCATCGGTACCGCGCGCCAATGCCGAATCGTTCGGCCGTCTCAACCTGACCCCCGGCGTAGCCATTCACGTACAACGGGAAGTTGGCCGGGTCGGTCACGAACGCCCAGACGTCCCCGGCGGGGGAATCCAAACGCACTGCCTCGCGAAGCTCTGACATCTTTCCGTCCTTGCCGACCGCCCCTGCTGCGGCTGCGGAACTGACGGTTCTCCAGCGTGCGTCAGAGCCGCGCCTTTCGCAGACGGAGCGCGTTGTAGATCACACTCACGGAGCTCAACGTCATGGCCGCGCTGGCGATCATCGGGCTCAGAAGAACTCCGGTGAAAGGATACAGGACACCGGCCGCTATGGGAATGCCCAGAACGTTGTAAGCGAACGCGAAGAACAGGTTTTGCCTGATGTTTCGCATGGTCGCGCGCGAGAGCAGCCGCGCGCGGGCGATGCCGCGCAGGTCGCCCTTCACGAGAGTAATCCCGGCCGATTCCATGGCGACATCGGTGCCGGTGCCCATCGCGATGCCGATGTGCGCCCGCGCGAGCGCGGGGGCGTCGTTGACCCCGTCGCCCGCCATCGCGACGGTGCGTCCGTCCCGTTGGAGCCGCTCGACAGCCTCGCCCTTCTGCTCCGGAAGGACGCCGGCGATGATCTCGTCGATGCCGAGTTTCCTCCCCACCGCGTCGGCCGTTGTGCGGCTGTCGCCGGTGAGCATCACGATTCGAATGCCCTGCCCGTGAAGCATGCGGACCGCCTCGGCCGTCGACTCCTTGATCGGATCGGCAACGCCGATGAGGCCGGCCGGCCGGCCGGCGGCCGCCACGAAGATCACGGTCTGTCCTTCGCGCCGCAGTTCCTCGGCCCGGCCGGCAAACGCCGAGGCGTCGATGCCGAGTTCCCGGAAGATCCCGGCATTCCCCAGCGCCACGTTCCGCTCCCCCACACGGCCGGTAATCCCGCGGCCGGTGTGCGACTGGAAGTCCGACACGGCCAGGAGTCCGATTCCGCGGCCGGCCGCGCCGCCCACGATGGCGGCGGCAAGCGGGTGCTCGCTGCCCAGCTCGAGGCTTGCCGACAGTTGCAGAAGCTCCCGTTCGCTCATGCCGTCGTGCGGGACCACGGAGGCGAGCCTCGGCCTGCCTTCGGTGAGCGTGCCGGTCTTGTCGACGACCACGGTGTCGACTTTTTCCAGCACCTCCAGGGCCTCGGCGTTCCTGATGAGCACGCCGGCCAGTGCGCCGCGCCCGGTTCCGACCATTATGGACATCGGCGTGGCGAGACCCAGCGCGCACGGGCAGGCGATGATCAGCACGGCGACGGCGTTGAGCAGGGCGTAGGCCATCCGCGGTTCCGGTCCCACAACCGCCCAGACGACGAACGTCATCACGGCCGCTGCCACGACCGACGGCACGAAATATGCCGAAACGGCGCCGGAAAGCCGTTGGATCGGCGCGCGGCTGCGCTGGGCCTCGCCCACCATGCGCACGATCTGCGAAAGGAGGGTCTCGCTCCCCACCCGCCCGGCACGCATCACGAAACCGCCGGTCCCGTTGACAGTTCCGCCGGTCACCCCGTCGCCGGCGGATTTCTCGACGGGGATCGGTTCGCCCGTCACCATCGATTCGTCCACCGAACTCCGGCCCTCGATCACCGCGCCGTCGACCGGCACCTTCTCGCCCGGGCGGACGCGCAGACGGTCGCCCGGCAAAACCTCGTCGAGCGGGACGTCTTCCTCTCCTCCGTCCGCACTCAACCGCCGCGCCGACTTGGGCGCCAGGCCCAGAAGGGCCTTGATGGCGCTCGATGTCCGGCTGCGTGCCTTGAGCTCAAGGACCTGGCCCAGAAGCACGAGCACGGTGATCACGGCCGCCGCCTCGAAGTAGATGGCGACCTCGCCGCCGTGCCCGCGGAACGATGGCGGGAAGATCCCGGGGAATAGAATCGCAACAACGCTGTAGACGTAGGCGGCGCCGGTGCCGATGGCGATGAGCGTGAACATGTTCGGCCTGGCCGTCGCGATCGATGCCCAGCCGCGCTCGAAAAACGGCCGCCCGCCCCAAAGGACCGCCGGCGTGGCGAGAACGAACTGGAGCCAACCCAAAAGGCCGTGTCCGAGCAGGCGCTGGAGCGGCTGGCCGGGGATCAGATCGGACATCGCGAGAAACAGCACAGGAACGGAGAGCGCCAGTCCCACCGCGAAGCGCCGGCTCATGTCATCGAGTTCCGGGTTCTTTTCGTCTTCGGCAGTCACAGTCGCAGGCTCGAGCGCCATCCCGCAGATCGGGCACGACCCGGGTCCGTTCTTGACGACCTCCGGGTGCATGGGGCAGGTGTAGGTGGCGCCGGGAGCAGCACCAGCCGATGGGTGGTGGGTGGTGGACGGCGGCGCGTGAGGGGTGCCGGTTGTGAGTCGTGAGTCGTGAGTCGTCGGTCCGCGGGCCGCGCCAGGTTGAACGCCGGCGGCCGGCCGCTCAAAGCCGCCGGGCGACACACGGAACTTCTCGAGACAGCGCGGGCTGCAGAAGTAGTACGTGCGGTCTTCGTGCTCTAAGAAGCCCGCCGCTTCTTCTGATTCGACCGTCATTCCGCAGACCGGATCAATCACGTTCATCTGGCGTCCCTCCCGCGTGGCATCCATCTGCAACGGGTATTCAACGCCCGTGCCATTTTCGCGCCGCGGACGGTGCTGCCGCCATCGCGGCTTCGAGAACGGCCGGAATCCGGGACGGTTGAGGAATACTCTCCCCGCTTCTGGGGAATAGTCCACAAGTGGAAGAGCCCGAGGACGGGAAAGAAATATGCGAGCGGCCGGCGCAAAGCTGAAGGATTCTATACTCACCCGCTGAAGAATAGTCTGCACCTCGCTGCCCCCTGTCGACTAAGCCCGCGTAATCACTTGCCGGGCACAGTGGCACGCTCCTCGCAACGCTCCGCCACCGTTTACGGGGGATTCGGCGAGGCCAACAAGATGAAACCGGATGTGCGTCGCTCCCCTTTCTTTTTGGCGATCGGAGTTGTTTTCATCGCCTGCGGCGCGTCTTCGGCCGCGGGGCCGCAGGTCGTCGCGTCGTTTCCGTCGTCGTTCCCGTCGCCCGACGGACTCACGTGGGACGGCGAGTTTTTATGGGCGACCGACTGCTCGACCTCGCGCATCGACAAGGTCGATCCCGAAACCGGAGATGTCGTTTCGAGCATCGACGTCGCTGGCGTAAACTCGGACGAGTTGGCTTTTGACGGCGAGCATCTCTGGATCACCGACCACACCGCGACCGAAATGCCGGGTATGAGCGCACCGCCGCCGGCGATCTATCGAATCGACCGCGCCGACGGGAAGGTGCTCAGAAAATTCGCGCCTCCGGGGCAGGACTCGGGCGGGAAATTCCCGATGGGCATCGCTTGGGACGGGAAGAACCTCTGGAACATCGACACGTACGACGTGAAGATATACAAGCTCGACCCCGCCACTGGCTCGGTCCTCGGCTCGATCCCGGCCCCGGCGGGGGGATCTTGCGGGATCGCATGGGATGGCGCGTGTCTGTGGGTGTCGGACGCATCGACGAACGGCCTGATCTACCACATCGATCCGAAGGACGGGACGGTCATCCGATCGTTTGACGCCCCGGGCGGCGACGGCCACCAGTCCACGGGCCTTGCGTGGGACGGCAGGAACCTCTGGAACCACGACGAGCAGGTTTCGAATCCGCAGATCTTCAAGCTTCAGATTGACGACCCGGCCGAAGGCGGGCGCTGCGCACCGCCGCCCGATGTCGACGGTGGGACGGACGGCGGAGGGAATACCGCCGACACGGGAGTCCCTGCCGACGTAGGCGAAGACGACGCGAAGGCTGACGCCGGCGTGGCCCCGGATTCGGGCGGGGCGGCCGACGCGGGACCCGCGCCGGACGTAGATCACGAGGCCCACCACGCCGATGGGTCGATGGACGGGTCAATGGACGGCGCGATGACCGGCGACGCGCACGACGACATGGCCGACGGCGAGCACAGCGGGTGCAGTTGCGCGACGGTGGGCATCTGACCATTGAAATCGCAGAAACCACAGAGTGGTTCAACGGAGGTTTGAATGAACGGTCGTGGGATGAAGAACTTGTTTTCGATGTCGGTGGCGTTGCTGTCGTTGTTGTCCCTTCTGTCGTTTTCGTCGTTGTCCGGCTGCGCGACGACAGGTGCGGCACCGGCGCAGACGCCACCGCTTCCGGCGAGCGCGGTGTGCCCCGTGGCAAAAGAGACTTTCCCGCCGACCGCCGAAACCGCGACCGCCGAGTACGACGGGAAGACGTACTACTTCTGCTGCCCGAGCTGCAAAGGCGAGTTCTTGAAGGACCCCGGCAAGTACACTGGAGCCGGAAAGAAGGAGCCGTAGTTGTCGCGATTGGCACAGGAGAAGGGGGTTTGGGCATGACACCCGAAGAAGGCGCGGTGCTGACGGCGAAACTGGCGGCGGCAAGGAAACTGCCCGCCTCGAAGACAGTGGCTCTGCACGCGCTCGTAGGCGCGTTCCTGGGTTACGCCGTCGTTCACCCCGCGGCGATGGCGATTGACGTGCTGTCGGGCGGCGAGTCCGGGCACGTGGCGCACGCGCTGGCGGGTTCTTTCACAAGCTCGCACCTCGGAATGGCGGCGTATTTCGCCGTGCTGGGAGCGGTTCTGGGGGCCGTACACGCCTTCTATGCGCAGGCGATTCAAAACAGGAACCAGCTCGTCGACGGCCTCGAGGTCCTTCTCCCGATCTGCGTGTGGTGCCGGAAGATCAGGCCGCCCGACGCCGATCCGAAAGTCCCCAAAAACTGGAAGCCGATCGAGTCGTACATCGCCGAGAAGACCGGCGTGCTCCTGTCGCACGGCATCTGTCCCGAGTGCTCGGGGAAGCTCTATCCCGAGGGCCGCAGGGTGTCGTGCAGGTACGGCTTCGGCGTGGATTGCGCCGGTGTCGAAGACGGGGCGGGAAACGATCTGGAGGAACGCGACAGCGCGCTGATTGCGCTCGAGGACGGCGTGAACGCGAAGAAGGGAGGCGTGCCATGAGGATGTCGGCGTTGTCGTTTTCGGTTTCCGCCGCGATCATCGCGGCCTGCGCGATCGTCGCCGCCATGACGGCATCCCAGGTCCGGCGCGCGACGCGCGAGACGGGGCTGATGCTCGCCGTGGGCGCAAGGCCCCGTTCGGTGACCATCTCGCACCTGTTGCAAGCGGCGATCGTGGGCGCCGTGGGGGGGATTTTGGGAGTGACACTTGCCTTCCCCGCAACCGCCCGCCTCGGGGCGCTGGTGCTCGACGCGCCGATCAAACCGCCGCCTGGCATGCTCCCACTGGTGGTCGCCACGTGCGTGTTGTCGGGGGTGGTTTCGGCCGCCCTCCCCGCGATTCGCGCCGGGAGGACGGATCCCGTGAACGCCTTGAGAGAGGACTAGAGCGCCGATGATCGAACTCCTTGCCGTTTCCAAGACGTTCAACCCGCCCTCCGG
Source organism: Deltaproteobacteria bacterium (assembly GCA_016218965.1). Taxonomy (GTDB): domain Bacteria; phylum Myxococcota; class SpSt-1050; order SpSt-1050; family JACRCP01; genus JACRCP01. The sequence continues at coordinate 9,724 of JACRCP010000206.1, forward strand.
CGCTCCGGTGACGGCGCTTCACGGGATCGACCTTTCGATCTCGCGTGGCGAGTTCGTGACGCTCATCGGGCCGAGCGGGAGCGGGAAGAGCTCGCTTCTGTTCACCATGGGCGCCCTCATGAGGCCGACCGCGGGCGCCGTGCGGTTTTCGGGCTCCGACCTCTATGCGCTCGCGGCGCGCCGGCGGGCCGAGATCAGGCTTTCGAAGGTCGGGTTCGTCTTTCAGACGTTCAACCTCCTGCCGTATCTGAGTTGCCTCGAAAATGTGGCGCTTCCGGCCGTGATGGCGGGAAGGCCGCGGAGGGCCGCGGCGGCGCGCGCCGCCGGGTTGCTCGATCGCGTGGGTCTTGGCGCCCGGCTTTCGCAAAAGCCCGCCGAGCTTTCGGTGGGCGAACGGCAGCGAGCCGCGTTCTGCCGGGGGCTGGTCAACGACCCCGAGATCCTGCTCGCCGACGAGCCGACGGGGAATCTCGACCCGGCGACGACGGCGGAGGTGATGGCGATGCTCTCCGGGCTGCACGCGGGCGGGCAGACCATCCTGATGGTGACGCACAATCACCAGCTCGCGGACTACGGGGAGCGGGTCGTGTCGATCGTGGGCGGCAGGGTGGAGTATGACCGCCCGCGCCACCCCCGACCGGTCGAGCGAGGTCCGCGTCTTTTTGCGCTCCGGAGTCCCGCCCGGCGCGGCGCCGGCGGAGGTTCAGGCGCGGGTCCCCGGCGTGACTGTCGTGCGCGCCGAGCGCGGAGGGGCTGTCGAACGCGAGGCCGACGACGTCCTGCGCCATCACCGACGGGCGGCGTCGGCGGGGTTCATGTTCACGGCGGCGCTGCTCAACGCAAAGGAGCGCGGGGTCGAGATGGCAGTGCTCATCGCGATGGGCGGGACGGCGTGGGACGTGCTCGCCATCGTTTGCACGCGGGCCGCCTTGATTGGAATCGCCGGGGCGCTCGCGGGTTCTCTTTTCGGCGTCGCGGCGGCGCTCTCGCACGACCTGGCCGCGGCCACGTTTGCCGTGCAGGATCCGTCGAGGTCGTTTTGGGTGGCAGGTCTCGGGGTGGCCGTGAGCCTTCTTTCGGCCATTCCGGCCGCGGCGCACGCCGCCCTGAGAAACCACGTCGCCGCACTTCAGGAGTGAGGCCGTCTTCGAACGCGATGAAACAACCGGCGTAATTCGCCGGACAGGCGGGCAGTCAACCGGGGGCGGAATGGAGGTCGTGATGAAGTGTCTGAAGGAAAACATCCTGGCTTCGGCGTTCATTTTGCCCGTGACGCTCTGGGCGGCCGCCGGGTGCGCGACACTGGGGTCCGGGGTGCCGACGGCCGAGGAGCTGGCGTCGGCGTGCCCAAAGAACGGCGAAGGGGGATCCCCTCCGGCGGGTGTGCGTTGTTTCATCTGCGGCGCGGCGATTCACCCCGACGAGCGCCTGCACGTCGCGTTTGCGTTCGAGAGCGGCGCCAGGTGTTTCGTCGAGAACGCAAACGAGGCGGCAAAGGTCCTGGCGGCGCACCGCGGCTCAGGACGGCCGGCCCCGAAGGCGTCGGTGCAGGACCATCTCACCGGCGCCGAGTTCGCCGCCGAAAAGGCGTTTGCGGTGGCCGGGTCGGCCTTCAAGCCCAAGCGCAAGCTCGCGAGCGACGGCGAGGTGCCGTTCTTCGCCAGCAGGGCCGACGCCGAGGAGTTTGCGAAGCGCCACGGCGGACGCGTGGTCGGATTCGCCGACGCGATGGCCGCTCTCGAGCCCAAGGAATCGGCGGCGCCGGCGCGCCGGACCGGAGGGGACAAAGGGGCGGGCAGGTCAGGAGCGTCCGGCGGGGGATCCGGCGGCGGATCCGGCGGCGGCAGGTCGTCGGATCGCGGATCGTCGGGCGGCTCGGCCGGAGGACACCACCACTGAGAGGCAGTAGGCAACAGGCTGCAGACTGTAGGCTGTAGACTGCAGGCTCAAGCCAGCAGCGCGGAAAGCGAGAACACATGGGCATCGACCGGAATGGCTTTTCGGAGGAAACCGAAACACGTGCGTACATCCCGGCGTTGCGTTTTCGGTTTCTCACGCCGATCTACGACGCGGCCATCGCGTGGGCGCTGCCCGAGCAGCGTATCAAACGGGCGTTGATCGCAGGAACGGGGGAGTCGGGGCCGGGGCGGGTGCTTGACGTCGGGTGTGGAACCGGAACGCTCACGCTGATGCTCAAGGAAGAACAACCGGACGCCGAAGTCGTCGGCCTCGACGGAGACCCGGAAGTACTGGCCGTGACCCGATCGAAGGCCGGGAAAGCCGGCGTTGATTTGAGATTGGTCGAGGGGATGTCGTACGCCCTGGCGTTCGAGGATTCGTCGTTTGACCGAGTGTACTCGAGCCTGATGATCCACCACCTGAAAAGGGACGACAAGCTGCGGACCTTCCGTGAGGTACTCAGGGTGCTCAAGCCCGGCGGAGGGTTCCATCTGGCGGATTTCGGCGCGCCGGCGAACCCGACGATGCGGCTCGCGTCGTTCGTGGTGCGGCGGTTCGAGGAGGCCGGCGACAATGTCAACGGGCTTCTTCCGCGGCTCATGACGGACGCCGGTTTTCCATCGGTCACCGGGGGCGAGCGCTTCAACACGCTTTTTGGGACGATCGCAATCTTCAGAACGACAAAACCATCGTGAGCCCTGCCCGCGGAAACCCGGCACCCCGAATCGCCGACGAGGAAGCCGACGTTGTGGTTGCAGGGGCCGGGCTGTCGGGCGTTCTGGCGGGAGAGCACATCGCGCGGAACGGCCTCTCCTGCACGATCCTCGAGGCAGGCCCCGTCCTTGATCGGCGCCTGCCGTCGTGCAACGCCCGGCATTACAAAGAGGCTTCGGCCCCGCTCCTCGAGGTCGATCCCCATCCATGGGCGTACCGCACCGAAGGAGAAGACGCCGACTGGGTGCGCGTGCGTGCCGGCGGCGGGCGCTCGCTTCTGTGGGGCGGGTGGCTGCTCCGCCCGCCGCGACAGTGTCTCCTCGATGCCGAACGGTTCGGCAGGCCGTGGCCGTTTTCGCATGACGACATGCAGACGCACATCTGGCGCGCGGCCCGCGCGCTCGGGGCGCGCGAGGCGAACCTCGAGCCGCAGTTTTCGGCGGTGACGCGGGATCTGGGGCTCGCGGTCGAGGCCAAGCGCGTCGCCCCCGGGCCGTGCGGCTGCCGCGCGTCCGTGTCGCTCGACCTTGTCAAGGCCACGCGTATCCGCGCCGGAAGCGTCGTCACCCGCGTGCTTCTGGATTCGAAAAAACGCGCGGAAGGCGTGGAGTTCACCGATGTCCGCACCGGCGCCAGAGGCGTCGTGCGCGCCCGTGCCGTCGTGCTCGCCGCCTCACCAATCGAGACGGCGCGCCTTCTTCTCGAAAGCCTCCAAGACCTCTCGATCGAGCCGTACCGGCACATCGGCCGGGGGCTCGTGGACCACTTCGTCGCCGGCCGGTTGGTGCTCGTCCCGGGACCCGCGCCCTCCGACGAGCCGGCATCGCCGTTCCGCCGGGCGGCCTTTGTGCCAAGGTTCGTAAACCTCGGCCGCGCGCACCGCCGGGACTACGTCGGAGGTTTCTCCGTCGAGCTCCACGGCCCCGACCCGCTTTGCGATCTCGACGACGACACTCTCAATCGGCTTGGCGTCCCGCGGGCCGACGCTTCGGGATTCTCTTTCCACACCGTGCACGCGGTCGGCGAACTGGCGCCGGACCCGGCGCGCTTCATGACTATCGATCCCGATTCAGAAGACGCCTTTGGCCGCCCCGTGCCCGTGCTCCACCTGGCGTGGACCGAAAACGAGAAACAGATGGCGCGCGACATGGAAGAAACCGCCACCGCCGTCGCCGACGCCCTTGCGCCGCCGCGAGCCACGATCTTCCCGATCCGCGAGACACTCGGCCGTTTCGAGATCTCGCACGAGGCCGGCACGTGCCGGATGGGGAGAAGTTCCAAAAACTCGGTGGTGAATCTTGCGGGCCAGGTCCACGGCGTCCCCGGCCTGTTCGTGGCCGACGCGTCGCTTCTCCCCACCGCCCTCGACCGCCCCCACACCCTTCCCCTCCTGGCCCTCGCCCTCAACACCGCCGACGGCGTCCTGGAATTCGCAGGGAGGAGGAGCAGTGGTTCGCATTGACGGCGCTCGGGTGCGGGTGCTACGTTCGGCGGCGGAGGATTTTCCGTGGCCGACGAACTTGGCAGAGTTGCGCTCGTCCGCCAGTTCATCGAGGAGCAGACACCGTTCCACAGGCTTCTGGGCCTCAAGGTCGATCACTTGGAGGCGGGCTTGGCGCGCCTCAAGCTCCCGTTTCGGCCGGAATTCGTCGGCGACCCGTTCAGGCCCGCGCTCCACGGCGGCGTGCTCTCGACGCTTCTGGACACCTTGGGCGGCATGGCGGTGTTCACGCGCCTCCGGTGGGGCGACCGCGCCTCGACCGTGGACATGCGCGTGGACTACCTGCACCCGGGCCTGAACGAAGACCTTGTGGCCGAGGGCCGAGTCGAGCGTTTGGGAAACCGCGTGGCGGTGACCGAGATGCGGGTATTCCATCCGGGCCGCGAGGCCGAGCCCGTGGCCGCCGGCCGCGGGGTCTACAACATCCGCCGATCTGACCAAGGCGGCGAAGGCCCCGTTCCGGATTCGTCGGGCCTCCCCGAGAGCCGGCCGGGCGGGTGATGTACGCGTCAAAAACTGCCGAATTGTCTCCCATCGGCCTGAAGAATAGTCTACACGCCGCGGCCCGAGTCTGCGCGCAACCCGGTGAAATCACACTATGAAACCGTTGGCACGGGCGTCGCAACGTGTGAGTGGGGGACGACGGCAACCGCTTTCCAAAAGGAGATTGACAATGACAAAGACAAAAACGATCATCACGGCCGGTGTTGTGACCGCGGTCGCGCTCGCGGCGACGCGGGTCATGGCGGCCGACCCGGGCCAGGTTTCCATTCAGTGCTTCATGTGCGGGATGAAGATCCACACGGAAGGCAACCTCCACGTGAAGTTCGTCTTCAAGGACGGCGCCATCAAGTACGTCGACGATCTGGGCGAGGCGGCCAAGGCGATCAAGGAGCACAAGGACCAGATCTCGAAGACCGTGGTGTTCGACCACGACTCGGGCAAGGCAATCCCCGCCGACAAGGCGTTCGCGCTAGCCGGCTCGAAGTTCAAACCGGCGTTTCAGACCATGAGCGCCGACGTCGTGCTCTTCTACGAAAAAAAGGCCGACGCCGAGAAGGCCGCAAAAAAGCTCGGCGGGAAGGTGACGAGCTTTGACGAGGCGCTCAAGGCGGCTTCCAAGTCGGGCGGCGGGCATGGCGGGCACGTGGATACGGGCGAAAAGAGTTCCCCGGGCGGCCACGAGGGCCACGGCGGCCAGGGCTGCCAGCCCGAGGCCCAGGGCTGCGGCGGCCATGGCGGGCACTAGAAACGAAAAAGGCAACGCACGCGTGGCGTACTGCATCATTCATTGTGAAGGGTTTCGGAACTCCCCAGCCCCCTTCCGGGCGGTGTCTGCGTCCCCCTCCAACGCGGGCGCCGCCCCCGGCTGGGGAAGGTCCCAGCCCTCGGCGAAAATGCCTATTTGCCACAGAGGACACAGAGTTCACAGAGCTTTTTCCGGAACTCGCCCCGCAAACAAGACGGCTCTTTACCACTATCCGCCGAATTCTTGCCGCTGCGCGACGAATTGCTCTGTGCCCTCTGTGTCCTCTGTGGCAAAAAAATCCGGTCGTGGCTCTGCCGCTCTGCGTTCTTCGTTTTCCACCTTTCTGTTCCGCATGGTCATGTTTATGTTCCTGGCGCTGGGCGCCCCGCCCGTGCACGCCCAACCGTCCGGCGCGGTCGGAGAGTTTGCGCGGATTGCCGTCGAAAACAACCCCGCCCTTAAGGCACAACGCGCGAGAATCCGCGCAACGGGCGAGGTCCCCTCACAGGCCCGCGCGCTCCCCGATCCGAGCGCGAACGTCGAGTTCTTCAACTTCTCGCCGACCAGCCCGAACCTCCCCGACGCCTTGTACATGGGGCTCTCGCTGGGCGTCGAACAGATGCTTCCGTGGCCGGGGAAGCGCGACGCGATGGAGTTCGAGGCGAAGCGGAAGATCGACGTGGAGCAGGCGAAACTCCTGGCCGCCGAGAGCATGATCCGCGGGCAGGTGGCGGCGGCCGCGTACAAAATCGCGATGCTCTCGGCCCTGCTCGATCTCAACGACCAGCAGCGGCAGGCGTTCGAAACGGCGGCGAAGACCGCGGCGGCGGTCTACGCGTCGGGGATGGGCTCGCAGGCCGACGTGCTGCTCGCGCAGACGGCGGCGACACGCCTGCTTGCAAAACGGGAGGCGTTCGTGGAACAACGCAACACCGCGCTCGCCCGGTTGGAGAGCCTGATCGGCGGCCCTGCCGACCCGGCGCTCGTCAAAGAAATCCCGATCCCCGACCCCGCACCGCTCCCGCCGCTCGACGCCCTTCTCAGTGCCCTGCCCGAAACGTCGCCCGAGGTCCAGATGGGGCGGGCGGAGGAACTGATGGCGCAGAGTGCCGTCGAGGTGGCGAAGCTCGAGGCAAAACCCGAATTCACGGTCGGTGCGCGTTACAGGTTTCGCGACCCCGCCATGGGCGGCGAGGACGTGATCATGTTAATGTTCGGGACCACGATCCCGTGGTTTCAGCGCGAGACGCGTTACGGGCCGATGATCCAGGAGGCAACGGTCAGGCGCGAGGCGGCGAGGGCCGAGACCGACAGCCTTGTCAACACCGCAAGGTTCTCGCTCTCCGAGGCGTACAGATCCGCAGAGAAGAACCTCCGGGTCTTCGGACTCACGAGGGACGGGCTGCTAGTACAGGCGAAGCAGGCGTACGAATCGACGCTTGCGGCGTACGGCGTCGGCAAAGTCGATTTCGCGTCCCTTTTGATGACGCTTTCGGATCTCTACGAAACGCAGGGCGACATCGTCATGGCGCGCGCTGACTACGCCGAGGCGGTTGCGATGATCAATGCAACACTTGGGAAACAGGCAGTGGGCAGGTAGGCAGATAGGCGGGCAGGGAGTGGAGAGGGGAATGAACCGGCTATGAGACACGCGAGACACATCGTTCCAACAATCGTCGTCATCGCACTGGTGTTCGCGCAGGTCCTCGTGCCTGGATGCGCGAAGACCGAATCGGGAAGCCATGCCGGACACGACGAGGGCGCAAAGCCGGCGGCCACCATCTACATCTGCCCCATGCACCCCCAGATCACCTCGGACAAACCCGGACAGTGTCCGATCTGCGGGATGAACCTCGTCCCGAGGGCACAAGAGGGCGGCGGTCCGAAGGCAGAGGTCGGCGCGCCCGCGGCCGCAAAAAAAACGATGTACCGCTCGACCATGAACCCTGGTGAGGTGAGCGACAAGCCGGGCAAAGACTCTATGGGCATGGAAATGGTTCCTTTCGAAACAGGGGCTGAACCGGTGGGCACTTTCCGCGGCCGGGCATCCGTGACCATCACGCCCGAGCACCGGAAGCACATGAACCTTGCGACCTCGACCGTCGAGATCCGCGAGCTTCGCCGGGATATCCGCGCCCCGGCGCGGATCGTTCCGGACGAAACAAAGCTCTACCGCGTGACCACCAAGTTCGAAGGCTACGTCGAGAAGCTCTTTGTCAACGTCACCGGGCAGGCGGTGAAAAAGGGTGAGCCGCTCCTTTCGATCTTCAGCCCCGAGCTTGTCGCGTCACAACAGGAGCTTCTGTCGGCGCTGGCGTCGGCCGCCCAGCTCTCGAAAAGCCCGTATGCGGCGGTGTCGCAGGGCGGGAAGGACCTCGTGGAGGCCTCGCGCAGGCGCCTTAAGCTCTGGGACATCTCCGATGCGCAGATCGAGAAGATCGAAAAGACCGGCGTCGTCGAAAAGGCCCTGACGCTCTACGCGACGGCCGGCGGCTTCGTGTCCGAGAAGGCCGTCCTCGCGGGACAGAAGGTGATGCCCGGCGATTCACTGCTGGTAATAGCCGACCTCTCGACCGTCTGGGCCGAGGCCGACGTCTACGAATCGGACCTGCCGTACATCAAGGTGGGGATGCCCGTATCGCTTTCGTTTTCATACTGGCCGGGCAAGACCTTCGAGGGGAAGGTGAGTTTCATAAACCCGTTTTTGGACCCCGAGAGCAGGACCATCAAGGCGCGGCTCACGATCCCCAACCCCGGAGTGAAGCTCAAACCCGGGATGTACGGCGACGCGAGTCTCAGCTACGAGATCGGAGAACGCGCCGCGGTACCCGAATCGGCGGTCATGCGGACCGGGACCCGCGACTTCGTCTTCGTCGATTCCGGCGAAAAGCTTTCGCCCGTCGAAGTCAAGGTGGGCGCCAGAAGCGGCGACTACTTCGAGGTGGTGTCCGGCGTCAAGCCGGGGGACAAAGTGGTGACCTCGGCGAACTTCCTCGTGGACTCCGAATCGGCGCTCAAGGCGGCCCTCCAGGCCGTCACGGGGAAATGACGTGGTCAGGCGGATAATAGAGTTCTCGGCCAACAACCGGATGCTGGTGATTGTGCTCACCGCGGCGGCAGTGGCCTACGCGGTCTATTCGATGAAGCAGATCCCGCTCGATGCGATCCCGGACCTTTCGGACACGCAGGTCATAGTCTACACCCGCTGGGACCGAAGCCCCGATATCATGGAGGACCAGGTCACCTATCCGATCATCACCGCGCTTCTGGGAACGCCGAAGGTCAAGGCGATACGCGGGTTTTCGGACTTCGGTTTTTCGTACGTCTACGCCATCTTCCAGGACGGCACCGACATCTACTGGGCCAGAAGCCGCGTGCTCGAGTATCTCTCGAAGATCAAGGGGAGCCTCCCGCCCGGCGTGAACCCCGAGCTCGGCCCCGACGCGACGGGCGTCGGCTGGGTCTTCCAGTACGCGCTGGTGGACAAGAGCGGAAACCACGATCTCTCGGCCCTCAGGAGCTACCAGGACTGGTACCTGCGCTACGCCCTTCAGAGCGTCCCGGGGGTCTCGGAGGTCGCGGGGCTCGGCGGGTTCCAGAAGCAGTATCAGGTCACCGTCGACCCCAACCGCATGCAGGCGTACAAGGTCTCGCTCATGACCGTGATGGACGCCATCAAGAAGAGCAACAATGAGATCGGCGGGCGTCTCATGGAATGGGCCGGGACCGAGTTCATGGTCCGCGGCAAAGGGTACGTCAAGTCGACCGCCGAGCTCGAGAAGGTCGTCATCAAGACCAACGAGAAGGGCACGCCGGTGCTCCTGCGCGACGTCGCGACCGTGTCGCTCGGCCCGCAGATCAGGCGGGGACTGATGGACTGGAACGGCGAGGGGAACGCCGTGGGCGGGATCGTGGTCATGCGTCACGGCGAAAACGCCTTAAACGTCATCGAACGCGTCAAAAAGAAGATCGCCGACATGCGCTCGTCGCTCCCCGAAGGCGTCGAGATAGTCACCGCCTACGACCGATCCGAGCTCATCAAAAAATCCATAGACAACCTCAAGCACGAGCTTCTCCTCGAAATGCTCATCGTCAGCATCGTCATCCTGTTTTTTTTGTGGCACATCCCCTCGGCGATCGTCCCCATAATCACGATTCCCGTCTCGGTGGTGCTCTCGTTCATCCCGATGTACGCGATGGGGATCACGAGCAACATCATGAGCCTTTCGGGGATCGCCATCTCGATCGGAGTGCTCGTGGACGGGGCGATAGTCGAGGTCGAAAACGCTTACAAAAAACTTGAGCTTTGGCAGGAGGGGGGGCGGAAGGGGGATTTTCACAAGGTCCGCCTCGAGGCGCTTTTGGAGGTCGGGCCATCGGTTTTCTTTTCGCTTGGCGTGATAGCGGTCTCTTTTTTGCCGGTCTTCACGCTCGTCGATCAGGAGGGAAGGCTATTCACGCCGCTTGCGTACACAAAGACGCTCGCGATTGCGCTCGCCGCGTTTCTGGCGCTTACGCTAGACCCCGCCGTCAGAATGCTCTTTGCGCGGATGGACCCATTCAAGTTCAGGCCGCGCCCGCTCGCGTGGATCGCAAACGCCGTCGCCGTCGGAAAATACTACCCCGAAGAGAAGCACCCCGTAAGCCGGGTGCTCTTCTGGCTCTACGAAGGCCCGTGCCGCCTCGTCCTCCGGTTCCCCAAGACCGTCATCGCCGCGGCGCTCATCATCATGGCCACGACTGTACCGATCTACATGAAGCTCGGACAGGAGTTCATGCCGCCCTTGAACGAGGGCACGATCCTTTACATGCCAACGACGCTCCCGGGACTGTCGGTCACGCAGGCGCAGTCGCTCATGGAAACGCAGGATCGGATCTTGAAGTCGTTCCCCGAGGTCGTCACTGTTATGGGCAAGGCCGGACGGGCCGAGACCTCGACCGACCCCGCGCCGTTTTCGATGATGGAAACGACGGTGGTGCTCAAGCCCCCGCTCGAGTGGCGGCACAAGGAGCGCTGGTATTCGGATTGGGCGCCGGAGTGGCTCAAATCCGTTCTTCGCACGGTCTGGTGGGACCGCCTGACGTATGACGAGCTGATCGCCGGGATGGACGCGGCGATGCAGATTCCCGGAAACACGAATGCGTGGACGATGCCGATCAAAGGCCGCATAGACATGCTCACGACCGGCGTGCGGACGCCGATAGGCATCAAGATCCTCGGATCGGACCTTCCCGAGATCCAGCGGCTCGGGGAGACCCTCGAAAGGATGATGAAGGAGATCCCGGGGACCAGGAGCGTCTTTGCCGAGCGCGCGGCCGGCGGGTATTTCGTCGATTTCACGCCCAGGCGCGAGGCGCTCGCCCGCTACGGACTCACCGTAGACGACGTCCACGCGGTCATCATGTCCGCGGTCGGCGGCGAGGGGATCTCGACTACCGTCGAAGGGCGCGAGCGCTACTCGATCAACCTCCGCTACCCGCGCGATCTTCGGCAGAACCTCGACCAGCTCGAACGCATCCTCGTCCCGACGATGATGGGCACGCAGGTGCCGATGATAGAGCTTGCCGACGTGACCATAGCGACCGGGCCGGCGATGATCCGCGACGAAAACGCCATGCTCGCGGGGTATGTCTTTGTGGACATCGCCGGGCGGGACGTCGGGTCGTACGTGGACGAGGCCAAAAAGGTCGTCGGCGACCGCCTGAAGCTCCCGACCGGATACTCGCTCATCTGGAGTGGCCAGTACGAAAACATGATCCGCGTAAAAGAGCGCCTGAAGCTCGTCGTCCCGATCACGATCTTCCTGATCTTCATGCTCCTTTACATGAACACAAAGTCGGCGTTCAAAGCGACAGTCGTGATGCTCGCGGTCCCGTTCTCGATCGTCGGCGCCGTGTGGCTGCTGCACCTGCTCGACTACAACGTCTCGATCGCCACTTGGGTGGGGATGATAGCCTTGATGGGCCTCGACGCCGAGACCGGCGTCTTCATGCTCCTGTTCCTCGACCTCTCGCACGACGAGGCAAAGCGCACGGGGAAGCTTCGGAATCTTGCGGACTTGAAAGAAGCGATCATCCACGGCGCGGTCAAACGCATAAGGCCGAAGATGATGACGGTCGCGGCGGCGTCGATGGGCCTCATGCCGATCATGTGGTCCATGGGCACCGGCGCCGACGTAATGAAGCGCGTCGCCGCCCCCATGGTCGGCGGCCTCTTCACGTCGTTTCTGATGGAGCTTTTGGTCTACCCCGCCATCTACCTCCTCTGGAAACGCGGCACCGTCCCGGCCGGCGACGACCCGAACGTGGCGCGCAGCACGGTTTGAGCCGTGCAGCCGTTGCGTGAATAATGGTTGAGGAAGAGGTGAGCCATGACCGAGAAGGTGTCGACCCTTGATGTTCGTCAGCGCATAGGCGACATGCTCAACCGGGTCGCTCTGCGCCAAGACGAGTTCATCATCGAGCGAAAGGGCAAGGCGCTGGCGGCGCTTGTGCCGGTCAAGCGATTGGAACAAATGCGGCGGGCGGCCCGGGAAGGGTTTCTCAAAGTTCTCGATTTGCAGAAGGGGGGCGCCCTGGATGACGACATGGCCATGACCCTCTCGTTGGAGGCGCAGAAGTGGGCGCGGGGCCGCGCGAACGCCCGGACGGTCAAGGGTCGGAGCAGGCGTTGATCCGCGCGGTCCTCGACACGAACGTCGTCTTGAGCGCTCTCATCCGGCCCGAAGGCCCGTCGGGTCGCATTCTCCACAAGTTCGGTGTTCGGCGAAAACAGTCGCGCGGATTCGTTCTCTCTCTTTTTGAACGATGGCCAGGAGTCCCTGGGCCTATGGTTCTTCTGGCGGGACGAATCGATCCCGGAGGCGACGGTGAACGAATTCGTCGGGTCTCTCGAAGAACAGCCCTACGGACGAACTACGGCGGAAGACCTTGCAAGAGGCGAGGACTTCGTCGCCGCCGGGCAGTTCGAAGAGGCCAAGTTCGCGTTCGCGGACGTGCTGATGAGGGACTGGAACAACGCTCGGGCACACTCGAGAATCTGCGAGGCGGGCTTCCAGACCGGGCGGTTCTACCAGACGAAAGAGCACTGCGAGCAGGCGTTGAAACTCGCACCCGGCGCCGAGAGAGCCACCGAGATGCTTGAGCGGGCGAAGGTCATGTTGAAGCAACAGGAGGAGCGGAGTTCGGCTTCGGGGAATTGAACTGAGCCAGCACTGGCTCAATGAAGCCGATCATGTGGCCGACCGGCACGGGGCCCACTTCGTGAAGTGGGTCGCCGCCGCCGGCTGACGGCCCGTCTACACCGGCGTTGAAGGATCTCCCGACGCTTCTGACTCAGACTTCCCGCGGCTGCGCAACAGCAAACGGTTCAAAGCGGCCTGGATGCCCATTGCCACGGGCATGAACAACACCCAGCTCCCGAATACCCACGCCATTTGCACCGTGCCACACCGGGGTCCCGGCGGCGGCGGGTGAAGATAGTCGTCGATCTTGATGGTGATAAACGGATAGCAAAGGAAAAACACGAAGGTGAAAACGTACGACAGCTTCGCCCGCTTGATGTGAAAGATCCTGAAAACGAGCGAGATCAGACAGAGGGATCACCAAGTACGGGGCAAAAAGAAGGAATGGCCTCATCCGACAATCCCCTCCGTGTCCGACTCAATCCTACCAAAGAGTGTGTCCGAATGAAAGGGCACAATGTGGAGGATGAGCAGGCTGCTTGCGCACTGAAGCTGTGCGGCGTGATATATTGCTTGTGGAGGATTTGGCCGGGATGAGAGCGTTTTCGGATGGTTCTGGGACGGGCCGGCGCCATTCCGCCGCACGTTGGGCGAAAACGTGCGCCGTGGTTGTCTCTGCCCTGCTCCCGGCCGCCTGTTCGCGCCCGGCTCCCGCACCCGATTCCGGCCCCTGGCCGGTGGTTCCCTCGTCGCCCGAGGCGCGTACGGCGTTGATCGCCGCGCATACGAGGCGTCCTCCCGTCGTGGAAGAGGAAGTCACCCCGAGGCTTGTGTTTGCCGAGGCCGGGCGGTTGGGATGGTCCTCGCTGCCCGCCGGGGAATCGCGAATTCACTCATGGCTCAGCGCGCGGCTCGCGGCGGCCGACGGCAAGGGGACAGCGTGGCTTCTCTTCGGGACGTTTCACGACTCGGCGGGACAGGTGGACGCGTTCCGCAGGCTCGTCGGGCCGGGCGGCGCCGGGCCGTTTACACATGTCGTGCTCGAACAACTCCGCGCCGACGGGCGGTGGAAGGGGATTGACGAGGATCAATCAGGCGACTCGCGACTGCTTGCCGACTTCATGAGGACGGGCGACCGGGTGACGTACGCCGCGCTCGCCTCGGCCCACGAGCCTCACGACTACACCGCGTGGAAGTACGGCTACTCATCCTCGATCCTCGACATTGTGACGACCGCGCGTGCCACCGACATCCCGGCCTTCGGTTGCGACGTGCCGGATGCCTTGATGCGACGACTTGGACACGACGACGAATCCAACCGCCTGCGCGAGCTGCACTGCCTTTTTTCGCTTCGAGACGCCGTGCCCGGGACTGCCGGGACCAAGGTGGCGATGCTGTGGGGACAGACGCACGTGAGTTCGGCCGGCTTCCGGCGCTTTCTCCCGCCGGCCGATGTGGTCGTGTCGGTGTATGCCTTCGGCGCCCGCGCTTCGGCGGAGGCGCCGGATTCGCTTCTGCGCGAAAAACTCGTGCTCAACGATCCCGTTCTCGTGCCCCTTGGCGATCGGGAGGCGGCGATTCTCCTGCCTGACCGTTTTCTTGGAGGAGAGATCGATCGAGCGCGGACGAGCACCGTGCGGCCGCGCGACGGCGAAGTGCCGAGCGCGTCGGTGCGAGCAAGCGCGGCGAGCCCGGGCACGCTCGCATTGGGTTCGGCGTCGTTTTCGCTCGGCGCCGAAGAAATCCGAAAAGACATGGCGCCGGGCGCCCACACGTATTGCTTCGCGACACCGGACGGCCTGCGCATCGTCGGCAACGCCGTGGTGCCTCCGCATGGTTGGACGGAGCTGACGTTTGACCCGGCGGCGCGCCGGACGCGGGTAGTCGAGGTGTGGCCGGGGCGAAATGCCGAGGCGGCGGGCCATCGTCCTTGACACAAGGACGAAAAAGGCGATCTACGTCCTTATGGGAAGGATGAAGTCATCCCGACTGCTTGATCTACCTCGACTTCGAGGATGACCGTCTTGCCGGCTTTGAATCGACGGATTTTCCCCTGCTCAACGAGTGCCTGGCCGAACTCAAATCCCGCACCGCGAAAGGCCGGAGGTTTCTCCTTCTTGACGAGGTCCAGCACGTGAAGGGATGGGAGAGATTCTGCCGCCGGGCGGTCATGGAGCATCGAGGTGCTGCCCTTTTCGTTTCGCGAACACGCGCGCGCCGCCCGGCGCTATCCCCGTTGCCCTGTGCCGCACATCTCCGACACGATGTCGTGCATGACCTTGCAGCCCAGATCGAGGTTCAAAAGAGTGATCTTTTCGTCGGGCCCGTGGGCGTCCATCTCGTCGAGCCCGACCAGGACCGGCGAGATTCCGTAGCAGGTGACACCGAGATTCCGGAAGAAGCGGTTGTCGGTCGTGCCGGGGAAGAGCGTCGGGACGGCGACCTTTGCCGTCGAGTGCCGCCCGAGGGCATCGGTCATCACACGGAACAGATCGGTATCCACAGGTGAGCGGGTGGAATCTGATTCGAGCAGAACGTCAACCGTCACGCCCTCGGGCCTCGCCGCGTCCTCGACGCGGCGGCGGAACGCGGTGGCCGAGTCCGAAGGATGAATGCGGCAATCGAGCGTCGCCTCGCACGACGCGGGGATCTGGTTCTCGCCCGCCCCGGCCTTGACCGCGCTCACCGAAAACGTCGAGGACATGAGCGCGCGGGCAAAATCGTTTCTCCTGGCGGCGGCGGTCACGAGCGCGCGCGTTAGCCCCGAACGCGGGCGTCTGAAAAGGACCTTCCAGGGGAATTTCACACGGGTCGAAAGCGTCTTCAAGTGCTGCTCGGCCTCCTCCGTGATGAAGACCTGCGGCCTAAGCTTGTAGAGTTTCGAGAGCGCCCGCATCATGCGCTCGACCGCCCCGCCCTTCTTTGGCATCGAACCGTGGCCGGCGTCGCCCTTCGACATGAGCTTCAGCCACAGGATGCCCTTCTCGGCGTACGAAGGGAGCCAGACGCCCGGTCTTCCCGGCGCGGTAAGCCCCGCGCCGCCCTCGCCCAGAAGATACTCGGCCGCGCACTTTTCCGGGTGCGTTTCGGTGAGCCACCTCGCGCCGAACGCCCCGCCCTGCTCCTCGTCGCTCACACAGATGAATACAAGGTCGCGCGAAAGCGGCGCACCCTCTTCTTTGGCGAGCAGGAGCGCAACAAGGTGCATGACGCCAAGTGATTTGCAGTCGAACGCCCCGCGGCCCCAGATGGCGCCGTCCCGCGTCTCGCCCGAAAACGGGCCTACCTTCCACTCCGCAGGATCGGCCGCGACGACGTCCGCGTGATGGAGAAGGATGAGCGGCCGCCTGCTTCCGTCACCCCGGAGCCGCGCGATGAGATTTGGCCGCGAGGGGTCTTTTGACAGAACCTCGTGCTCGATCCCCGCTTCGGCGAGAATCCGGGCGAGGAACTCGATTGCCGTCTTTTCATTCCCCGGCGGGTTGGTCGTGTCAATGCGTATGTAGTCCGCCAGCACCCGCGCCGCGAATTCCCTCACCGCGCGCCAGGCGGGTGTGCCGTCTGCAAGGAGCGAATCCACGGCGGGAGACTAACAGAGCGGCACACGTCCGGCAAGGATGTCGGCGCGACCGGGGAGCAAGACGTGCGGCCGTCCCCAAGGTCGCAGACCACTCCGTCACGTCACCCACTCGGCGGGCGGCCTTGAAAGGAATTCATCAAGCGGGATGCCCTGCCCGCCGACGAGAAGCTTCCTGCCGGGCCCAAATGCCGCGTCGAACACTTCCATGCCCTTCGGCCGCACGCGGGCGGTCCCGCTTTTGACCTCGATGGCCGTGACCAGGCCGTTCGCGCGGACAACGAAATCGACCTCGGCGTCTTTCTCGCGCCAGTAGAACACCTCGGCGCCCGATCCCTCCAGCCCGTTGACGAGGTGCGCGCCCACCGCGCTTTCGACCAGGCGGCCCCACCATTCCCGTTCCCCGATCGCGGCCTCAAACGACCGGTGCGATTGCGCCGACATGAGCGCATTGTTCCGCACGAGGAGCTTGGGGCTCGACGCCCGCTGGCGGACGACTGACCCCGAGAACTTCTGCAGCGCCCGCACCATCCCGGCGCCGTCGAGGAGATCCAGATAGTGGGCGAGGGTGGTGGTGTTCCCCGTTTCGGCAAGCTGTCCCAGCATCGCCTGGTACGACAGGATTTGCGCCGAGTACACGCATGCCAACTGGAAGAGGCGGCGCAAAAGGGCGGGTTTGTCGACCCGGGTCATCAGCAGTATGTCGCGCGAGATCGTGGTTTCGATGAGCGCGTCATTGATATAGGCCGCCCATCGGCTTCTGTCGTCGCACAATGCGGCCGCACCAGGGTACCCGCCGAAGTACACGTACCTGTCGAGGTCCCAGCCGAAAGCGTCGCGCATCTCGCCAAACGACCAGTGCGGGACACGGACAATCTCGAACCGGCCCGCGAGACTCTCGTTGAGTCCCCGCGCGACGAGTAGCGGCGACGACCCCAAAAGGAGCACCTTGAGGTCCGTCCCGGCATGGGTGTCGGCGTCCCACAGATACTTCACCACCTCGGCCCAGCCGCTGACCTTCTGGACCTCGTCCACGATGAGCACGGTGCCAGTTACCCGCTTGGACTTGAGCCGCGCAACGTCCCACTGCTGTTCGACCCAGACCCGGTCCTTGATCGTCGGTTCGTCGGCAGAGGCGTAGTGCGCCGCGTCGCCGAACTCGTCAATCACCTGCCGCGCGATCGTCGTTTTCCCGACCTGCCGGGGTCCAAGGAGCACCTGGAGGAACCTCCGGGGCTCTTTCAATCGTTCTACGACCTTGGATAATATGGTCATTTTATACACTTAGCCCTCCATCGGCGAATTACTCAATACACTGAGTAATTTTACTCAGTATTTCTAGGTAGTCAAATCAGCACGCCCGCACGACACTCCGCGGGAAAAGACACCGGCGTCTACGATGGGAACGACCCGCCAACCTGTCATCTGCGGATCGACCCGGGCTACCTCCACTTTTTCGGCGGCTCAAGCCCGAGTTGATGACAGACATCGAGCAACAGTGTTCTGGCCTCGCGACAGGTTTCATCAAGCTCAAGAACTTTTTCGTAGAACTCCATTGTCTTCAAGAGCAAACCCTGACTGCGGAATTCACGTGCAACCTTCATGTAGATCTCGATCGCGGCACCCGAATCCCCCTGTGCTTTGCATATCTCGGCCAAACGCAACTGAAGCGGCCAGAAGTTCGAATCGGTTGTTCTTGGACTGTCCGTTCTCAGCGTCGTCGGCTCGGCCATTCCCCAAAATACGCCTTCGACACGCCCGCGTTCCGCAACGTGGCCCAGCGTCCGGGCGTTCAGGATGGCCTCGGCGATACTTGCCTTGTTCACATCGGCCAGGGTCCAGTCGTCGGACGTTCGGAAGATGGCGAACTGCGACGTTTCGGGGACCGGCAGGATCACAAACGGCGTGTGTTTGTATC
>JACRCP010000209.1 GCA_016218965.1 Deltaproteobacteria bacterium
CCTCCCGTTGCCCCGAATCATGCACCCATACTCAGCCCCCGCGCAGTGAATCCGTGTCTTGAGGAGCCGTATGCGTCAATCGCGCATGTACGGATCTGTGGGAGCCCCGGGAGGGAAACCTCCCGGGGCCACCCGGCGGAGGCCGGGGGTGCGGAGGCCGGCCGGGCTGGACTGGCGGTCCCCGCTCGGTTATGTTTGCCCCCATGGATCGGGCGGCGTGGGAAAGAAGGCAGGCTGTCGTCGCGGCCGTGCGGGCGTTCTTCGTCTCGCGCGGGTTTGACGAGGTCGAAACCCCGTCGCTTTCGCTTCACCGCGATGTGACTGTGCACATCAGGGACTTCTTCACCGAGTTTCGTGACGACGCGGGCCGGCGAAGGACGCTGGGCCTTGTCACTTCGCCCGAGCATCACATGAAGCGGCTGCTGGGCGCCGGTTGGGGCGACATCTTCCAGATATGCCGCTTCTTCCGCAACGGCGAGTCGGCTGATTTGCACAACCCCGAGTTCACGGGTGTCGAGTGGTACGAGGTCCACAAGGACTATCGTGGCTGCATGGACACCACCGAGGCGCTCGTCCGGGCTGTAGCCGCGGCGGCAGGCGTGTCACGAGTCCAATACGGGGGTATCGAGTGCCGGCTCGACGTCCCGTTCGAGCGCCTGACCGTCCGTGAGGCGGTGCTGCGGCATGCAGGCGTGGACATCGCCGGGGTGCGCGACAAAAACGACCTTCGCGAGGCGTGCGCGGGCGCTGGCGAGCGTTGCGCGGAGGACGACAGCTTTGACGACATGTTCTTCAGGCTCTTTCTCTCGCGGGTGGAGCCCCGCCTGGGCCGCGGCGCCCCGACGTTCCTTTGCGACTACCCGCCCGAAATGGCCGCCCTGTCGGTGATTCGCGAAGCGGACCCCGGTTCCCCCTCATGCCTTACGCCTCATGCCTCACGCCTGTCTCGAGTCGCCGAACGCTTTGAGCTCTACGTCGCCGGAGTCGAGCTCTGCAACGGTTTCACGGAGCTTCGGGACCCCGCCGAGCAGCGCCGCAGGTTCGAGCGCCAGATCGATGAGAAGAAGAGGCAGTACGGCGGCGAGTACACCATCGACGAGGAATTCCTCGCCGCCCTCGAACACATGCCCCCCTGCGCCGGCAACGCCCTTGGCCTCGATCGCCTGATCATGCTGCTTCTGGGAAAAGAGAAGATCTTCGAGGTCCTGCTGTTTCCGTTCCCCAAGGAATGAACGGCCGGGGTCCTTCGCTGGACGGCGGTTGCCCCGTGTGGGTGCCACGGACAACCCCAGGTTGTCCGTGAGGCCGGTGATCGGGGGCACGGACAAGCTCCGTCGAACGGATCTTGTCCGTGGCACCCGTGGGTTTGGATTCTTTCCAGCAGGCTGGCGATCAAGATCCGGCCGTATCGTCACTTCGCCCGCACCGCTGCCACCCAGTCGAGGACGACCGTCGAGATCGCCCCGGGGCTTGGGATTGACTCCGCGGGCATCACGCCTCGGTAGACGCTGCGGACCTCGTGGGGGCCGACGGCGTCGGGCGGAAGTCAACTGTACAGTAGAAATCTACTGTGCAGTAGACCAGCGGAAAGGAACAAGAAGTCAGTCCAGGCCGCGGTCTTCGAGGTCGCTCTCGTCAAGGCCCAGGTAGTGGCCTATCTCGTGGAGGACCGTGATGCGGATCTGTTCTACGAGCTCGGGTTCTTCCTGGCAGAAGTGCTCGAGGTTGCGCTGGTAGAGCACTATCTGCGAGGGCATCTGCGACCAGGCCGACTCGATGCTCCGCTCGGGGGCGGAGGTGCCGCGGAAGAGGCCCAGTATGTGGGGCGAGAGCGGCGGGTCGCCGCCCCGGAGGTCTTCGATGTCGGGGACCTGTTCGACGATGACTGCCGTGTTTTTGAGGAAGTTGCGTACCTTGGGGGTCAGGACCTCAAGGGCCTTCTCGACGATCTCGTCAAAACGGTCGCGCGAGACCTTGAACGGCGAAGGGTACAGCTCGGGGTCGGTGTTGCTCGCCTTTCGGAGGTACTTGTCTGCGCGCGAGAAGTTGCCCTCGCGCTCGAGCAGGAGTGCCTTGTAGTA
Organism: Deltaproteobacteria bacterium; assembly: GCA_016218965.1. GTDB lineage: Bacteria > Myxococcota > SpSt-1050 > SpSt-1050 > JACRCP01 > JACRCP01. Next base: position 2,082 of record JACRCP010000209.1, read on the forward strand.
GTTGCCCTCGGCCCATTCCGGGTCGATTGAGAGCGCCTTTTCGGCAAGCTCCGCCGCGGCGGAGAATTCCAGCCGTTCGAAGCGGATCTTGGCAATCGAGGTCATCGCCTCGATCAGCATTTCGTCAAGTTCGAGGGCCTTCTCGTAATGTTCGAGCGCCCTGGCCCACTCGTCCATTTCGTAGTTGAGGTCTCCCAGCCAGAGGTGCGGTTCGGGTTCGTAGGGGAGCGCCTCAACCGCTCCGGCGGCCGCCTTGGCGGCGTCCTCAAGGCGGTTCTTCTCCCAAAGCTCCTCCACCTTTTCGTAGTATCTGTCGAGATCGGCCGATTGGGGCATTTGAGATCCGGTCAGGCCGGCGGCTTCGCCCCCGGGGCGGTCCGGCCGATGAGGGCCTCGACGAGCAGGCGGTAGTCCTCGGCGCCGTGCGAGTCGGGTGCGAATTCGAAGATCGTCTTGCGGTGTATGGGCGCCTCCTTGAGGCGAGTGTTGATCCGGATGGGCGAGAACAAGAGCGTGCCGAAGAGCCTCCCCAGCTCCTGGAGGACCAGGTGGGAGATGCGGTTACGCATGTCGAAAAACGTGGGGACGACCCCGGTTATCTTGACGTCGTGCTTCGTGAGCGTGTTGATGTCGCCGACCGTTTTGGCGATCTGCTTGGTCCCGACCATCGAAAGGTAGTCGCAAGCCACCGGGACTATGACCTCGCCCGCGAAGTTGAGGGCGTTGCGCGTGAGGAGCGTGATGGACGGCGCGCAGTCGAGCACCACGTAGCCGTAGCCCGCAAGGCCATCGAGCCTGCGGCGGAGAACGTAGGCGCCGTCGTCGGCGCGGGCAAGCGCGATCTCGACGTCGGCGAGCCCGTTGTCCGAGGTGATCACGTCGAGGTTGTCGCGGATCGGGACGGCGCACTCGGCGGGGTCGGCGCCGTCCCGGCAGATGTGCGCGGTGGTGCGCTCGCCGGCGATCCCAAGCGAGACGCCCACGCTCCCCTGCGGGTCCATGTCCACGAGCAGCGTCTTGATTCCCCTGTCGGCCAGCCCAGCCGCCAGATTGATTGCGGTCGTGGTCTTTCCCGTCCCGCCCTTCTGGTTTAGGACCGCGATCCTGCGCGCCCTCGGGCCGGCCGCGGGTGCCGGGGCCATCCCCTTGACACGGCACTCGTTGCTGCAAAAGTACCTGTTTCCGTCGGCGGCGCGCGCGACCTGGTACACTTGGATTACCGGGAATTTTTTCCCGCAAACCGAGCAGTGCGCCGTCGTTTGCGCCTGCGCGAGCGGGTGGGCGCAGAGCTGGCTGCAGTAATACTCGGCGCCCCCGTCCGGGAGCCGCTTGAACTGAAACGAGAACTTCGGCTCAAAGGCCTTCCCGCAGGTTTTGCACCGGGCTTCCATCGGCGGCCCAACGTTACCCGATTTCCGGGCCGGAGTCCAACTTCGGGGTTCAGAACTTTCCCAGCGATCCGTCGCGGCGGGCTTTGCGGACCGACCACGAGAAAAACCAGATCGAGAGCGGCCAGAGCACCGCGGAGAAGCCAAGAAGGACAAGGGCCCGGTCGGCGGTTTCGCGGACGGGCGCGCCGTTCATGAGGGACATCCGCATGCCGTCGAGCGCCCAAGTGAGCGGGAGGAGCTTCGAGATCTGCTGGACCCAGCCGGGGAGCATCTCGACCGGGTAGTAAACGCCGCCAAAAAGATACGAGAGCACGCCGTAGATCATCGCCAGAGGGTCGCCGCGCTTGAAAACCAGAATGAACGAAGCCGATAGGACCCCCAGCGACGAAAACGTGACGACGGCCAGCAAAAGATACGCCGCCGCCGCCCCCCAGTTTGCGTTTGAGATGTCAAAGCCAAAGAAGGCCGCCCCTACGACTATGTAGAGCACCACGCGGAACGAGGCGAATATGAAGTCGTAGATCGCCGAAAACGCCACGATCTGCGAGACCGGCGTCGGGGTCATGAGCATTGCCTCGAGCGTGCCGGTGACCTGGGCCTCGCGCAGGCGGTCGGCGTAGCCGCGCGTGGCGACCGTGAGGTAGTTCGAGAGCGCAATCCCGACGAGCACGAACGTGAAATACCCGCCGCCAAAGCGCCCCAGCGCGGGCGCGCCTCCCGCGTCCACCAGTTTCCCGACGAAATGGAACGTCACGACGGTAAAAAAGATCCCGAACGCCTGCATGAAAAAACTCATCCGGTACGAGACCTCGATGCGGAGGTCCCGGACGAGGAAGGCGAGCGCCTTTTGCAGGGCGGTCTTCATGTCTCGGCCGCGTCCTCGGGCGCGAACACCGCGCCGAAATGCGGGCGCACGTCGTTCAGCGTCCCCTGTGCCGCGAGCGCTCCCTTGTGGAGCAGGAACACGCGTTGGGCGATCTCGGCTATCTCCTCGATGTTGTGTGTTGCGAAGATCACGGTCTTTTTGAGGTCGCCCGCTAGGCGCCCCCGAACGAGTTTCCTGAACCTCGCCGCCTGGCCGATGTCGAGCCCGCGCGTGATCTCGTCAAACAGGAGGATTTCTGGGTCGGCGAGCAGGCCGCGGGCAAGAGAGAGCCTCTGCTTCATCCCGCCCGAAAGGTCCGAAAAGGGTTTTTGTGCCTCGGCCAAGAGGTCCAGAAGCGAAAGCGAGTGGCGGACGCGTTTGGCACCGGCGGCGCCGAACCACCCGTGCATGGCGGCGAAGAACTCGAGGTTCTGGACGGCGGAGAGACGCGCATAGAAACTCCGTTCGTCTCCAACGACAAGCGAAACCTTTTCGTTGAGCCGGTGACCGAGCGAGGCGGCGTCCGATCCGAGGACCTTCACCGCGCCCGCCGACGGCGCAATCGTCCCCGCGATGATGCGAAGGAGCGTCGATTTCCCCGCCCCGTTGGGGCCCAAAAGGGCGTTGCAGGTGCCGCGCTCGATCTCAAGGTCAAGGCCGGAGAGCGCCCGCTCCTTTTCGCGCGTGAACGGGTGCGCAAGAATGGCCCGCAGTCCCCGGGGCTTGGGGAACTCCTTGTGAAGCCCGATCACAGAAAGCGCCGTGTCCACGGGGGGCATCATATATCAGAGCGCGGGAGCGTGAAAGCAGAACTGATGTCGTGGGCGGGTGGCTGCCTGCGAAGTGGTTGAACGGGTTCTGCTGCCGTCTTTTTGGGTGCCGGGTCTCCTCTCCCGGCCTTGCCGGGGGAGGGGCCAGGGGAGGGGTGGGCGCAAAAAAACCCCCGCGGGGCGTCCCGCGGGGGTTCTTCGAATCGAGTGAACCGGATTACTTGGCCTTCTTCGGGGCGGAGAACTTCGGCTTCTTCTCGCCAGCGCTGGCCTTGGGCTTGTCTTCCTTCTTGGCCTCTTCCTTCTTGCCCTTCTTGTCGTCTTTCTTTTCGGCGCCCTTCGCGGCGGCCTTGTCGTCCTTCTTCTCTTCCTTCGGGGCGCACGCCTCTGCGGCGGTCTTGGCGGTGTCGCGCTCGGTCGTCAGCTGAGTGACCTGGGCGGTGAGGTCGGTCTTGGCCTTCTCGAGCTCGGCGACCTTGGCCTTGTAGTTGGTGACCTCGGTGTTCAGGGACGCGTTCTGGTCAGTGAGCTTCTTGATCTCTTCGGCGCCGCAGCCGAGGAACAGTGTCGCGGCAACGACCACAAGACACGCAACGAGCAGACTCTTCTTCACAGTGCACCTCCTAAGTTGATGGTTCGACCGGAACTCTCCCGTTGAAAAACGCGGCGGATACTAGCGCTGCGATCCACCCTTGTCAAGCCTTTTTCCAGTCTTTCTGCCGGCCTCCGAACCGGGGGGTTTCAGTCCAGCATTAGACGAAGAGAGCACGGGATTATTCAACGATTGAGAACGTTTCTTTCATGGGCGGCCGGCAATTAACGAGGTTGGCCCGGGCGACGCCATGGTTCCCGTTTCTGTTGTCTGGGAAAAACCGCGTGATTTCACTTGGTTGTGTGCGCTGACTAGACGAGCCCCCGGGGGAGGATCCCCGGGGGCCTTCGGTGGAGGGAAACTGCCAGGTTACTTCGGCCGTTTCGGCACTTTGAACACGTGCTTGCCCTTGCCGGGCAAGGTCTTTCCGTCGGCCTTGCCCGAGCTGCCGGCGTCGGCCGTGGCCTGCGCCGTCTTCCCGTTGGCGCCTTTGCCGCTCTTTGAAGGGGCCGATGCCTTCTCGGCGCCCTTGTCCGGCGACTTGCAGGCCTCCAAGTCCTTCTTGGCCTGATCGCGCTCGTTGCCCAGCGAAGCGATCTGCGTCTGCGCGTCGTTTCGGACCTTTTCGAGATCGCCCACCTTTGTCTTGAGGCCGGCGTTCTCGGACTGGAGCGCCGTCACCTGGGTGTTGAGTTGTTCGATCTGCGCCTTGCCGCATCCGTTGATGCTCACCGCGGCGAGGATCAGCGCGTACACCACTACGACTGCCTTGAACATGGCTTCTCTCCTTTCCCTGTTGGAACAGAGTGTTGAAGACGAGAACTGCGCGGACACGTTTGCTGCCGTCACCTGAATGCAAGGGCCCTTGCTGCCGCGGCGTCTTCAGGTTTCACCGGCTTAGACGCGCCGTGCGACCGGATATTCAGGCGGCCGCATCCGCCGGTTGACGTACGTGCGACTCGCGACAAACGACTCACGACCAACGACGCACGCCTGCAGCCACCTCGCACCGGGGCGGGGCGCGCGTGAGCCTCCGCCAAACGTGACAGAGTTGCGAAAACCAGAATGTTCTCATGCAAAGGCGCAAAGCCCGCAAAGAAACCCAGTCAATCCGAGCAGTCCGACTTGGCGTTCTTTGCGAGCTTTGCGTGAAGCAGGGTCTTGTTGCGACTCGGTCAGATCTTAAATTCCTGAACTCCTCGACTCCACAACTCCTCAACTCCTCGACTCAAACCTGTCGATCTTTCCGTCCTCGTACCGCGCGCCCACCTTGCCGAGCCTTTCATCAATCCGGTTGGCGAGGTGGTACCAGCGCTGGACGCCGTTCTCGAGCCTGAAGTAATGGAGAATGTAAGCCGCGGTGAGGATGAGCAGGAGTCCGGCAAGCGCGCCGGAGGCCCAGTCCGGGCGGACTGAGACGTACAGGAGCGCCAGGATGGCGAACAGGGCGACGAACATTGTCACGATCAGGTGGATGATCCGCTCGTGCTGCATCCACGCGATCTGCCGGTCGTGGAACTCGCGAAGGCCCTCCCACCGGACTTCGCCGCACGTGCCGCCCAACGCTTCGCGGATGAACTGCTCGTGGAGCTTGAGATATTCCCACATGATTTCCTCCAAGGAGCCTTTTGCAAAACCCTTTCAACCGCAGAGAACGCTGAGAACGCTGAGGAAAAAGTCGATGTTGTCCGGCATCTCTGCGCTCTCTGCGTCCTCTGCGGTTGGATTGCCGGCATATATGCAAGTTCCTCCAAGGTTCCGAACATGTTACGGCCCGGCGGGCGCGGCGCTCATGCAGCCCTCGAGCCCCCAGCAGATTGGCGGGCTGTACGGGATGCAGCCGTGGCCGGCAAACGGGCACGGGAGCCGGCAAGCCATCGTCGGGCCCGATTCGTCGGGGCTTCCGCACTGGGCCTGCATCGCCCCGCTCTGCACAAAGTCCTCCATGTCGCAGTTGCCGCAATTGGAGCAGTCGCACGTGACGACGCACGAGAAAAGCGGCTGGCCGTGCGCCTCGGTGACGCACGACGTCCCCAGCGGGCACGGCTGAACGTCGCATCCTGCGTTCAGGCAGTTTGACGAGCACGGTTTCGACACGCAGTCGGCGCCGAACGCCCACTCCGAGAGACCGTCGCCGTCGGAATCGCGGCACGTTTCGAGAAACGTGTCGGAGATGTCGCACCGGCTCGTGCCGCGGGTGGAAAACCGGCCGTCCCCGTCGCGGCACCCGATCCAGCGCTCGTCCGAGCAGACCTTCCCCCACGGGGCGTAGCCGGCGTCGCATTCGCACTCGGCGATGCCGGTGAACGGCTGGACCTTGCACGTCCCCCGGCCGGAGCACGTGACCCCCTCGCACGGAGTGCCCGTGTCGGCGGCGCAGACCGCACCCTGGATGTGGTAGCCCGGGTCGCACTTGCACGACTCGGCGCCGTTCCTGAAGACGCAGTGGCCGTTTGACCCGCAGTTGCGCGAACACGCCTCGCACAGCCATGTGCTGGTGTTGCACCCGTCGGACGGGTCGAGGCACGCCGCGCACTTTCCGCCGCACCCGTCGCCGTCGCCGCAGTATTTGTCCGTGCAATCGGGCGTGCAGGTCTTCTTGCACTGCCACGAGTTCTTGTCGCAAAACTCCCCGGCGTCGAGACAGGCCGTACAGACGCCGCCGCAGCCGTCTGCCTGGCCGCAGAACTTCCCCGTGCAGTCCGCGTGACAGCCCGTGTCGGCCGGGCCGGTGTCCTTGGGGCCTGCGTCGGTTTCGGTCCCGGTGTCCTCGATGATGCCGGTATCCGTTCCGGCGTCCGGGATGTATCCGAAGTTGCAGTACTCGTTGGGGAAAGGCTCGCAGGCTTCGTACCAGCCGTCGGGACATCTCCACTCCCCCTCGATGCAGGGGTAGGGGCCGGAGTACATGATGTCCTGGCGGCAGCAGCAGGGTTTTTCGCCCGAGCACGGCACCGAGGCGTCATCACCTGCACCTCCGGCGTCATTGACGACCCCGGCGTCGCCGCCCGGGCTCGCGCCGTCGCCCGCGGCGCCGCCGTCACGTGGCCGGGTGTCGTCGGCGGTGGTGTAGCACGCGAAAGCCGCGGCGAGGACCGCGTAGACGAGGACTTGCGTCGAGGTTTTCATTTGCACCGCCCCTCCAAAAGCCGCCTGCCGTGATAATACTCCCGGCACGCCGCCAGTTCAATTCCGAACGACGGCGCGGGCGCGTCCCCGATATTGGGGCTGTCGAGGGAACGGCGGCGCGCCGGGGACCGCGCCGAAAACGGAGGGCGACTATCCATTTTCGCCGAATATGGATGGTGAGGTATCCGTTTTCGGAACCGATCCCGGATGGCCTTACAAATCCTTCCCGATGATAAGATACACTGTATAGATCCCCTCGGTCTCATCGGCCATCACGACGCCGGCCATCGGGACGAGGTTGACAAAGACGCCCCGGACGGGCTTTACCTGAAGCGACGGTCCGGCCAGGAACCTCTTTTCGACAAAATCAAACCGGGCGCCCGAGACGTCCTCGGCGACGACCTTCACTTCGACGCCGATGTTCACGCGGTTCTGCACGACGACGCGGCTCAGCCCCGCGCTCAACGCGTACTCGTTTGCGCTCTCGCCGCCGAACTCGCGCTCAAACACGATGTTAAAGCCCCAGAACCAGACCGGGGTTATCTCGTCGCCCAGCAGAAGCTTCACCTCGCCCTTTTGCGGTTTTTCGTGCCGCCTGATCCACTCGAGGTAGATGGCCGGGTTTCCCCAGAGACTCCCCCAGTCGGCCAGCGCGTATCTCAGCTCGATCTTTTCTTTCGTGAGCGCAAGCGGCGCGGCGTAGCCATCCTGGCCGAAGACGAAATAGAGGTCGAACTGGAGGCGTTTGCCAAGACCAAGCTCGAACTCGAACTGCGACTCGTACGACGGCTGGGAGTCGCCGTCCATCGCCCCCGACGTTGTGAGCCAGTACTCGATCGTCACCGCCCCGTCGGGAATGACGTATACCCGGGTCGTCGGAAAACGCCGCTTCGCCGTCCACACCGGCTGGCCGTACGAACCGACCGGATCGGTTTCCCTAATCTCTTTCTGGCCGATGACGGTCGTCCGGAAGCCGGACTCCTCGCCGCCGGCGGCCTCTGCCGCCTCCGACGACTTCGACGCGGCCTTTGACGCGGGCGCGGGGATCGTCTCGGCGCCCAATCCGACTGCTGGTGCCAGCGCCATCAGGCACGCCGCAATGGAAAAACGTCTCATGGTCGAACCCATCCAACCCTCCTCGGATCGAAGTCGATTCCGCGGACTTTGTAGCTCGGAATCGCGGCACCGCATAGGGTGAAACTACCCAATCGGCTCGGATGCCGTCTACTTCGCGATCCCGGCGTGGATTGCGTAGCGCACGAGACCGGCCGTGGTGTGGATGCCGAGTTTTTCCATGATGCGCGCGCGGTGGTTGTCGACCGTCTTGGGGCTCAAGTCCAGGATCTCCGCGACCCGCCGGCTTGTATTGCCGTCGGCGATGAGTTTTAGGACCTCGCGCTCGCGGTCACTCAAGAGGTCTCTTTCGGCCCCGCGGCCGCCGAGAAATCCGGGAAGCACGTACTCGGACAGTTCCGGACAAAGATACGTTTCGCCGCGGGCGACGGCGCGGATGGCCTCGCACAGGCACGCGACCCCGCGGCCCTTGAGAACGTACCCCCGTGCACCCGCGCGAAGCGCCCGGTCGACCGTTGGGGCGTCCTCGTGGATCGAGAGCATCACCACCTGCGTGTCCGGCAGGGACTTTTTGATGCGCCTCGTGACGTCAATGCCGCCCGGCCCCGGGATGCTCACGTCCATCACGACGACGTCCGGCCGGAGTTTTTCTGCAAGACAATAGGCCGCGTTTCCCTCGGCCGCCTCGCCAACGACCACGATGTCTTTTTCGCCGCGAAGCAGCGAGCGAAGCCCCTCCCTCACGATCTGGTGGTCCTCGACGAGCATCGTGCTAATAGTTCCTCCGCTCATCCGTCCTCCGCGATCGGCAGCCGCACCGAGACCCGGGTGCCGCCGCCCGCTGTCGATTCGATCAATGCCTCCCCGCCCAGAAACGCGCAACGTTCGCGGATGCCGCGGATGCCCGCGCCTTCGGCCTTCGCGGACGTGTCAAACCCCCTGCCGTCGTCCTCGATCTTCATGCGGACAAGACTGCCTTCAACGTCCAGAGACACCGCAACCTCGTGCGCCGCGGCATGGCGTCGCACGTTGGAAAGCGCCTCCTGCATCACGCGCAGAATACAGGTCGCCGTCTTTTCCGGCACGTTTGTCTTTGCGGAGGCGGAGAACGACGTCTCGATCCCGGTTCCGCGCTCGAACCGCTCCGTCACGGCGCGGAGCGCCTCGTCGAGGGTCGACGCGCCAAGATCCACCGGCCTCAGGTCGTGGACGACCCGGCGCAGATCGCGAATCGTTTCCTCGCAGATGTCGGCCGCGCGCGCGGCGTGTGGCGCCGCTTCTTCGGGATGCGCCGCCGCAAGCCCAAGCTCGATCTGCACGGCCGCGAGCGCCTGCCCGATCCCGTCGTGGATGTCTCTGGCGATTCTCCCGCGCTCGTCCTCCTGAATGCTCACTACTCGCTCGGAGAGTCGCCGCACCTCGGCGGTCGCCGCCGCGACCCGTTCACAAAGATCGCGGTTGGCGGCCCGAATATCCGCCTCGGCCGCCTCGATCCTTCGGAGTGTGTCCCCGACGACCCGCGCCTGGCCGCGCACGACCGTCACGGGGTAAAAAAACAATGCCAGCCCCAGGGCGAGGCCCAGAATCGAAGACACCGCCGCGATGGCGGCGAGGACCCCGATCTCGTAGCCGTGGTCCATCCTGACCTGCACCCATGCCGCGGTCCTGCCGTGGACCGCGACCGGCGCCCACGCCGACGGCCCGCCCTTTTGCCCGGTCGTCACGCCGAGACCCTCGGTGGAGAAGAGGCCCGCGCCGGCGCAGTCGGTTATGCGCACCTCGGCGACGTCGCGCTGGCCGGGGCGGAAGATGGCCGCCCGCACGATCTTGCCCGAGTTGTACCGCCACAGTAGAGGCTCACGCTCGATGATGTGCCGGAGGTTCTCCCCGACGTGACTCGCGTAGACGCCTGCCTGCGCCCCGAGCTTGTCCCATGCGACGACGCGGTATATGGCCGGCGGCGTCGCGGCCATGAGCAGGGCGGCGGAGACCGAGAGCGGCAGCATCCGCCGGGTGAAATGCCTGGAGAGCGTGCCCTCGGGCATCTTTCAGCGCTCCCCATTCCCCGCCGTCGGCACGGCGACCCCGTATTCGGCAAGCATCGCGCGCACCCCCGCCGAAAGCGCCAATTCGACAAACGCCGTCGCGGCGGGGCTTTGCGGCAGGTCCCGGGCGAGCAAAAAGTACGTGCGCTCGAAGGGATGCCCTCCGGCCGGCTCCGGCGCCGCACCTTCAATCGAGACGGTCTTGAGCGGGACCTTCTCGATGGCTATGGTCGTCGCGTCGAGGAATCCGATGGCTCCGCGTATCTCCAGAAGCGCGTCGCGCATCTCACCGTCGGAATAACACACCGTCCACCGGCGGGTGCGCAGCGATTCGTCGATCGCCGCGGCAAGCTCCGGAAACGAGGTCGCAAACAAGAGGTTGCCGCTGTCGCCGCGCTCGCGAACAAGCGGGGTGATCGGCGTCCCTTCCGGCCACTTGTCGGCTACGCCCCTGAATATGTCGACCAACTGCCGCCTGCCGAGCGCCGAAACCGGCGTGTCTGAGCGGACGACCGCCGAGAGCGGGACCCGCGCAAAAGGTTTTTCGATGATGCCGGGCGAGCGTTCGGAATCGCGAAGGGGTCTTGACAGAAGGCCGATGTCGATGGCGCCGTCCTTGAGAGCGGCGACCGCCCCCGCCGATCCGATGCTTCCCGGTATGACGACCCTTTCCCCCGGATGCCGCTTTTCGTACTCGCGGGCGATCAGCCGGGCGATCGGGAGCACGGGCCCCGACCCCGCGACGACGAGGCCGTCGGGTTTCTCCGGACGGGAATCACAAGGCTTTGCGGCGGGCGCAGGTGGAGGCAGGTCCGAATCGGCGGGCGAACAGGCCGCAGCAAGGAGCAGACACGCGATCAGTGGCCGTTTTTTCAGTTGCACGCATCCGTCCACGCGCTCAATAAAGCCCATTGATCTCTTCCCGCCGGCGAGCACCCCGTATAAGGCCTTCACGCCCGCCCTGCCGTGAACCTGTCCTCGAACGCCCCGGACACTATCCGAGGCCCGGAGGGGATGTCAACGTGGCTGGCGGCCTTGCCGCCCCCCAGTTTTTGATGTGCCCGGGTTGGCCTGCGCGCTGAAGGCGCACAATTCTTTAGCCCGGGCCAACGGCCCGGGTTAGGATTTCCCCCTCGTCGGGGAGCCCTGAAGGGGCGACACAAGGCTCGGAATCCACCTGCAGAAAAATTGCCAGCCCCAAAAAATGAGGTACCCCTTTCGCAACCCAATACCGGGCTTTTGGCCCAAGGGCGGGACTTAGGGGACGTTGGTGCAGAGCGTGCTTGACGTGGGTTATGGGGTTGTGGTAGACGAGAGACATGCCGCGGGGACCAAGACTTGATGCGCCTGGAACGCTCCACCACGTGATCGGTCGTGGGATCGAGCGGAAGGATATCTTCCGCGGGGCAAAGGATGCCGAGGATTTCCTCGTACGGCTGGGGGACGTGAAGGAGAAGTGCGGGCTGCAGGTGCTGGCGTGGGCGCTCTTGCCGAATCATTACCATCTGCTGGTACGGACGGGACTCACGCCGCTTGCCAAGGCGATGAGGAGACTGCTCACGGGGTATGTGGTGAACTACAACCTGCGCCACGGGCGGCATGGTCATCTGTTCCAGAATCGGTACAAGTCGATCGTGTGCGACGAGGAGTTGTATCTGCTGGAGCTGGTGAGGTACATCCATCTGAATCCGTACCGTGCGGGGGTGGTGAAGGATCTCCGCGAACTGGGGCGGTACGAGTGGTCCGGGCACGCGACGCTGATGGGGAAGAAGGTGCGGCCGTGGCAGGAGACGGGGGAGATACTGTGCAGGTTCGGAGAAGGCGGGAGGAAGTGCAGGCGCGGATACGAGAAGTTTGTAGAGGAGGGGGCGGCGCTGGGGAGGAGGCCGGATCTGACGGGCGGAGGGCTGGTCCGGAGCGCGGGGGGTTGGTCGGAAGTGCTGGCGATGCGTCGTCAGAAGAGACCGGAGGCGTCGGACCAGCGGGTGCTGGGGGGTGGAGGATTTGTCGAAGCGGTGTTGAAGGAGGCGGAGAAACGGGATCGCGACACGCTCCGTTGGAGAGGTGCAAGGTGTAGTCTGGAAGGAGTGATCCGGAAGGTCGCGAAGGTGCGGGGGGTGGATGAAAAGGAGTTGGCGTCGGGAAGCCGCCGAGAGCCGGTGATAAAGGCGCGGGAGGACGTGGCGCAGATCGCGGTGAAGAAGCTTGGGATGAGCGGGGCTGACGTGGCGCGGCGGCTAGGTGTGACGGCGTCGTGCATAACCCGCATCACGACGAAGGGAGAGTTGGGTCCCGAGGCGCGGAAGATAGCCGATGAAATGGCGAAATGATCGCAATGCACGCTCCGCACCAACGTCCCCTAAGTTCGCGTTGAGATGAAAGTTCCTTCCATTGACGGCATCGACACGGTGCTGAAGTTCGGCGGGTCCTCGGTGGCAAATCCCGATCGGATCCGTGACACCACCGCCGTTGTCCTGCGGGCGGCGCGGAAGGGGCGCGTCGTCGTCGTCGTCTCCGCGTTTCAGGGAGTGACCGACCAGCTACTGGAGTGCGCACGCCTGGCCGACACCGGCGACCCTGCATTTCCGGCCCTGTACCGATCAATCGTCCGGCGGCATGAGGTGACGCTCGACCGGCTCCACGGGGGCCGGCCGCCCGCGCGCGTCGCGGCGGCGCTGCGCGCGATGCTCTCGGAACTCCGCGATGTCCTGCAAGGCATCTTCCTCCTCCGCCACGGGTCCCCCCGCGCGCTCGACCTGGCGGCGAGCTTCGGCGAGCGTCTCTCCGCCCTTACGATCGCGTCGTACATCAGGCGGACCCGTCCCGCCGCGTACGTGGATGCCCGCGATGTCATCAGGACTGACGACCGGTTCACCCGCGCGGGGGTGATCTTCAAAGAGACGAACGAGGCCGTCGCGCGGCATTTCAAGCGCCTGTTCGCCGGCCCCGCCGGAAGGGTCATTCCCGTCGTGACCGGCTTCATCGGCGCCACTGCGGACGGCCGGACCACGACCATCGGCCGCAACGGCTCGGACTACACCGCCGCGATCGTCGGCGCGGCGCTCGGCGCGAAGGCGATCGAGATCTGGACGGACGTCGACGGCGTCCTGAGCGCCGACCCGCGCGCCGTCGGCGCCGCGTTCGTGGTGCCGCGGATGTCCTACGAGGAGGCGATGGAGCTGTCGTACTTCGGCGCCACCGTCCTGCACGCCTCGACCATCGCCCCCGCGGTCGCCCGGCGCATCCCGATCTTCATCAGGAACACGCTCAACCCCGGCGCCCCCGGCACCTGCATCTCGCACCGGGCGGACCCGTGGGAGGGCGTCGCCAAGGGCATCACCTCCATCGACGACTGCACGGTCCTCACGCTGCGCGGGATGAACATGGTCGGCGTCCCGGGGACGGCGGACCGTCTGTTCGGCGCGCTGGCGCGGCATGGCGTGAGCGTGATCCTGATCTCGCAGGCCTCGTCGGAGCACACCATCTGCCTGGCCGTCAGCGCCGCGGATGCGACGGCGGCCGGGAAGGCCGTGCGCGAGGAGTTCCGGTACGAGATGCAGTCGGCGCTCACGTCTCTCGACGAGCGGCCGCGACAGACGATCGTCGCCGTCGTCGGCGAGGGGATGAAAGGCACGCCGGGCGTCTCGGGGAGGGTGTTCGGGGCGCTCGGCCGCAACGGCATCAACATCACGGCGATCGCGCAAGGCGCCTCGGAGCGGAACATCTCGTTCGTCATCGACGCGGACCAGCGGGTGCGCGCGCTCAACGTGATCCACGAGGCGTTCTTCGAGCGGAACAAAAAGCTCGCGGTGGTCCTCATCGGCGCGGGGAACATCGGCGGGGCGCTACTCCGGCAGCTCCACCAGCAGCACGCCTTCCTTCTCTCCCGCGGATTCGACGTCCGGGTCTGCGGCATCACCGACAGCAGGCGGTTCGTCCTCTCGCCCGCGGGAATCGACCTGGCGCGGTGGCGCGAGGAGCTGGCGCGCTCGCCGCGGCGTATGTCACAGACGGCGCTCATCGCCGGGCTTGCGTCGCTGCATCTGACGAACGCCGTCGTCGTGGACTGCACGGCGAGCCTGGATGTGGTCGACCGGTACGAGGACTACGTCCGCCTCAACATGCACATCGTCACCCCCAACAAGAAGGCGAACGTGCTGCCCTGGGGCCGGTACCGGCGGCTGACGGAGCTGATGAAGGCGCGCCAAAAGCTGTTCCTGTACGAGGCGAACGTCGGCGCGGGGCTGCCGATCATCTCAACGCTCAACGACCTGATCGCGAGCGGCGACCGCGTCGTCCGGATAGAGGGGATCCTCTCCGGCACCTTGAGCCATCTTTTCAACCATTACGACGGCGTGCGGCCGTTTTCCGGGCTGGTGCGGGAGGCGCTCGAGCTCGGCTACACCGAGCCGGACCCGCGGGACGACCTGTCCGGCGGCGACGTCGCGCGCAAGCTGCTGATCCTCGCGCGCCAGCTCGGCCTGCAGATGGACCTCCGCCAGATCCGCGCTGAGAACCTCGTCCCCCGATCGCTCAGGGGCGGGCCGCTGACGGACGGGTTCTTCGATCGGTATGCCGCGCACGACGCGGCCCTGAAGCGGCGCCTCGATCGGGCGCGCGCGCACGGTGCGGTGCTGCGCTACGTCGGGGTGCTCGAGGGGCGCGCCGCGTCCGCGGGGATCCGGGAGGTCCCTGCCGGCCACCTGTTCGCGGCGACGAAGGGAAGCGACAACATCATCGCCTTCACGACCGACCGCTACGTCAGGACCCCGCTCGTGGTGCAGGGGCCCGGGGCCGGCGCGGACGTGACGGCGATGGGGGTATTCTCGGACCTTCTCAAGCTGCTGAACTGGCTCCCCCGCTGAGCCCCACGGCAAAGTCCGTCTTGCCCGGGAAGGGAGCTGGCGCAAGGTACTTCTCCTGACCGTTGCCCGTGCAGGAGGGCGTTTTCGGTCTGCCAAGCGGTCTCTGACGCCCGAAACCGCCCGAAACCGGATTTGCCATCCCCGGCCACTTCCTCTATGCTCCCCCCATGCTCGCGCCGGAGGGGAAAAACCGCGATGATCCTTCCTGTCGGCTCAAGTCTGTAGAGCATTTGCTTCTCGTCGCGGCATCAGTTTTTCTACCAGTGTGCTGCCTGTGTGTGGTGGTCCTGCCTATCTGGGCATTTGCCTGTGGAACAGGCGGTGATCACATCGCTTTTTTGGGGATTGTCGCTTTGGGGGGGCGCGATTGTCGGTTTGTATGTGACTGTGTTCCTCAGGTTTTGCAACAGAAAAATACGCGGAGCCCCCTCGATCGAAGAAACCGGTACTCAACCTGCCCCCGTTTTGGTACGCGGTCCTCTTGACCCCGGCTGCATCGCTGCTCATTGTGAACAATAGATGGGCGATCATCGAGCCGGGTATGATGCCCTACCGGATAGCCGGATCGGTTGGAATGATGGTCATGCTGCTCCTGGCATTCGCCATGTTGATTCACTTCTGACGGTCACGCCCCCACTGGTTTCCGTGCCCCAAATTCGTGGTGGAAGCACCAGTGCCGGGCAAAACGAGAGAGATTCAGAACCCCGCGAGGGGTGACGGTGATTCCTTTCGAAGACGACGGTTGGCGGACTACCGTCGCCCCTG
Source organism: Deltaproteobacteria bacterium (assembly GCA_016218965.1). Taxonomy (GTDB): domain Bacteria; phylum Myxococcota; class SpSt-1050; order SpSt-1050; family JACRCP01; genus JACRCP01. The sequence continues at coordinate 17,578 of JACRCP010000209.1, forward strand.
TCGGGGCTTGGATCGAATCGTTGACACCGATCCGGGGCCAATCCCTACACGCGCGTAGGATCAATCTGTGTTCGTCCCCGCCAACCACTTTTTGCTCACACTATTTCCAGAAGAACCCGACAAAGACAAAGAGCGAAAGAGGAACCACGACTGGGGAAAAAGTGTCGCGCGTTGGCGTGGAGTCCCCCTTCCGGCGTCAATGTTCCAGTCCAGCGGGTTTCTTCAGTCTGAACTCCATCCAGTCCAAATCGGGGGTTTTGCCGTCCGCGATTTGCGCCCGCCATTCGGAGAGCGCCTCGCGCCCGCTCTCCCAGAACGTGGAACAAAGTTCCAGGTACCGCACGACGGCCGCCTTCTCTCCTTTTTCCAGAAGGGCCTTTGCGAGGGTCATATCCGGCCCGAAGGAATCGAGCTGCGGCGAGCCGGGAGTCTTGCCGGCCTCCAGAAGATGCATTTTCGCGGACTCCAGATCGCCTTTTTGGAGCGCAACCCTGCCAAGAACTGTGTGGCCCTCGAAAATGGCATTTCCGTAGTGCCAGTTCGCTGCACACTCTTTTGCGCCCTTCAGCAATTTCATTGCGTACCGTCCGGCCTTTTCGAGTTCGCCGGCCTCGACGGCCGCGGTGGCGAGCAGGTCGAGCAGCTGGTACTTGTCCTCTTCACTTTCCGAGAGTCCAAAGGCAATATCGAGCTCCGCAAGCGCCTTTGTGGCGTCGTCACGCTTTCGGCTTTCCTGTCCGTGCCGTTTCGCGCGCAGCGAGTAGACGTGAGCGAGTTGTTCGGGCCATTCATCGTTGTCCGGGTCGAGTGCCTTTGCCCGTTTGAGATAGGTTTCGGCTCGATCCAGGTCACATGGAATGAAGAAGCGGGCGGCGTTTCCAAACACGACAGCATTTCCGTGGAACTTGGCGATCTGCTCCTCCCACGCGGCTATTGCGTTGTATCTCTTTAGTTCCGAGTGAAGACCGAGGGAAGCGGAGTGCCGAGGTGCCATGAGGACTCCATGCGCCGAAAATGGTTCTCCGAGGAGAACGCCTGGCTTTGTGAGCGGCTCACTGTCAGTCAATTACGCCTCC
>JACRCP010000215.1 GCA_016218965.1 Deltaproteobacteria bacterium
CGTCACCGGCGGCGCGTCCATCGCGGTCACGGCCAAACTGACGGCGGTCAACCCCCTCGTGCTGACGGCCCCGGTGGCGAGCAAGCCGGTGGGGTTCGGCGCCGCTGCGCAGTTCGACATCACGGTCTCGGGCGGCACCGAGCCGTACACCTACGCCTGGAGCGTGAAGACCGCGCCGACGACCGTGACGCTTTCCGATGCGGCGGCCAAGAACCCGACGTTCACCACCGGCACCCTCGCTGACGTCCTCGCCGGCGGCAAGGTCACCGGACTCACGGGTCTGGAGCGCAAGGGTTTCGTCCCCGTGAGCGCCAACCAACTCACGCAGATGAGCTACGTCTACAACGTCAAGGTCACAGATGCGGCAGGCTTCACGAAGACCGTGGCAGTAACCGTCCCGACCGCGACGCTCGCCCAGGGCAACGGCATCGTCCCGCGCAACCAGATCGTCATCGTGAGCGTGCCGGGCAACGCCACCGCGCTCACCCTCGCCGCGCCCCCCGGCTCGGCGGCCGTGCTCAATGAGGCGTCGACCGCGACCCCGTGGTTCGCCCCGGACGTCGCGGGCGACTACACCGTGGACACCGTGAAAGTCAACGCGGGCGACTTCATCAGCGCAAACCCGAGTTGCGGCGTCTGTCACAGCGGCGCCGTCAAGGACAACGTCGACGCGAAGTTCAAGGCGTGGGCGAACTCGGCGCACGGCAACCACTTCTTCAAGTACATGGAATACGACGCCAATGGTGTGCTCGTGTGGAAGAGCGGCGACGACGGCAAGCCCATCCCGGCCCCCACCGGCGACGAGAACATCTTCTGGGACCAGCCGGGCGCGATGACGACCTTCCAGTTCGGCATGACCGGCGCCGAAGGCTCCCACTACAGCGCCAACTGCCTGGGCTGCCACACCACCGGCTACAACCTCCTGGCCGAAAACGGCGGTATGGACGACGCGATGAAGACCGCAGGCTGGGCGTTCCCCGACCTCAAGGCCGCCTTCGGCGGCGACGACGTGACCGCCGCGCCGGTGACAACCGTGTGGGATGCCATTCCGGCCGACGTAAAGAAGTACGCCGGGATGCAGTGCGAGAGCTGCCACGGCCCGCTGGGCAACCATGCGGGCAGTCCCGCCACGGTCAAGCCCCAGGCCGAGTATGACGCGGCGAACTGCGCTGTGTGCCATGACAAGCCCAGCTCGCACGACCGCGTCGCGCTCTGGAAGCAGTCCCTCCACGCCGAGCTCGAGCTCGCCGAGGAAGAGGCCAGCGCGGAAATGCGCGGCACGAGCACAAGCTGTTACCGCTGCCACGGTGCGCAGGGTTACGTGCAGTACTTGAAGAACAAGGAAACCAACCCCGACGGGATCGACCGTCCGGCGAGCCTCGACCAGACCGGTTTCTCGGCGTGCGCCCCCGCCGCCGGGAACCGCGACTACAACCAGCCGCTCGACGCGAACTGCGCGTGCAGGTTGTCGTCGGCCACCACCACGCCGGACACACCGTGCGCCACCGACGCCGACTGCGCCTCTCCGGCAGGGGTCTGCGTGACGACCGGCCTCGACTCCGCCGGCACCGCCTTCAAGAAGATCTGCGTGAAGACGACCTGCACCCCGAAGGCGATCACCTGCACCCCGGCGGTCGGGCACAGGCTTAGCGGCGAGGATCTCGACCCCGCCTGCCCCAGCAGGTCCTTCACTGCGATCTCGATCCCGTTCACCGGCTGCGCCGATGATGCGGCCTGCACCGCCGTTGCGGCAGGTTCGATCTGCATCAGCGGCCAGTGCGTGTGGCCACAGGTCGCCGCCGACCCGGCGTTCTACACGTACCTCGCGGGCCTCGGCCTCAACAAGGAGGAGGTCCAGCCCCTAAGCTGCGCCGCATGCCACGACCCGCACAAGACCGATCTCCGCGTCCACGGCAACACCGGGAAACTCGGGAACGGCGCCGAGGCGAACGGCGCGGGCGCGGGCGCCACGTGCATGGTCTGCCACAACACCAGAAACGGCGCGCGCGGCGACTTCGTTTCGTCGTCATCGATCGGCGGCCCGCACGCCCCCGTGCAGACCGACCTGTTCCTCGGCGTGAACGCTTACTTCATGGGCGCCGGCGGCAATCTCTCGGCACACGCGGTCATCGAGAACACCTGCGTCGGCTGCCACGTCGAAAAGGCCCCGTACGGTGTCACAGTGAAGAATACCAACCACACCTTCGAGGCCGACGCCACGATCTGCCTAAACTGCCACGAGGACGCCAGCTACGAGATGCTCGAGGGCCAGTTCATGGTCTCCCGAGGGAATCTCGAGAAGGCGTTCGGCACCGCGGTCGCGGCGGCCCTCAACACCGGTTCGGCGACCACGCCGATCTACAACTACTACGTCATGGCCATCAACCCGGCGACGGCCGGCACCGGCTGCGCGACGACCTGCGCCTTTGACGAGGTCTGCGACGGCACCGAGGCGACGCCGACCTGCGAGAAGAAGGTCAAGCTCGTGAACCTGATAAAGGCCCCCACAAGCATCGTCCCGTCGGGCCGCACCGCGAACCTGGCGATGACGTTCTCGGTGGACATCGCCAACCCGTTCGGGACGCCGGCGAACGTGAGGACGATTACGGCCAACTTCCGGAACATCAGCTCGAGCAACGTCCTCAAGCTCGACGGCCTGAACCTGTCGTCGCCGAAGTTCTCAAGCACAGGGATCATCGCCAAGGCCAACTGGAACTACTGGCTGGTGAGTTCGGTCACCGCCAACCCCGCGGCCAACGTGGTCCACAATCCGCAGTTCGTGTTCGACGTGTTAAACGCGACGACCTCGAAGCTGCTGGGCGCCGGCGGCGCGGGCCTGTAGCACCGTTCTGTTCCGTTCCTTTTTGACCGGTCTTCCTCTACTTCTCGTGGCACGCGAGGCAGAGCGCGCTGCCCTTGTTCGAGACGCGCAGGTACGACCCGTGCGTGTTGTCGTGGACGTTGTGGCAGGTCGCGCACTGCATCTTGCCGTCGTACAGCGGGAGCCCCGGGGCGGCTTCGCTTCTGGACGCCGGAACGGCGAGGGTCTTGTCGGCGCTCGCGAGCAGCGCGTCGTAGGTGAAGTTGACCGGGTGGTCGTTTCTGAGAGTGCCGTCAAGCACCGGCACCGGCTTCCCGTCCTCGCCGGCGCCGGGCTGAATCCAGTGCGAGTTGCCCGCGAGCGTCCCGTCGTGGCAGTTCATGCAGACCATGCTCATCTGCGCGCCCCTGTCCGCGGTCAGTCCGATGTCCGAACGGTCTTTCGCCTTCGAGGCAGCGCTCTGATAGGTGTCGTACGACTTGAGCAACGCGCACGGCGCGGTCCATGAGACGTCCGGCGCGGCGGCGGTCGCGGTCTCGGAAGGCGTGTGACAGAACACGCACGCCTGTTTGTGCCCCTGGCCGACCACCGGGGTCTTTTCGTGTTCGGCCGGGCGGGTCACCGATGCTTCCATCGCAAACGCCGAGGCCGGCACGAGAATCCCGACGACGACTGCTCCGACCGGCCTTTTCATGGTGTCCCTCTTCCCGCGCCCCGCACCCGCCGGCGAAAGGAGAGGTCAAAAAAGGTGCCACGAGCAAGCTATTGATTTTTGTTGTCTTTTATTTTTCGGTGCTGGAGTTGCCGGGTCGAAATCCACCCGCCAAGATCGGTTTGGCCAACCAATTCATTGGCTCGCCGACACGGCACGAAAACCACGCCGGGGTGACAACTCACCCGGGGGTCGGCGTCACCGCCGGAACTCCGCAATCTTGAAAAGGGCGAAAGGAGGAGGGAGCGGAACGCTTTCGGATCGGCCGGGTGAGAAACCGCTTTGACGGATCATCGCCACCAAAGAATAGACATCGAAACGGTGGTAACCGCCTTTTCCGCGAAATCCCGCGGCCACTCGGCCGAGGCGGTAGAGCCAGGTTTCGGTCGGTCCCGAAACGATCAGCCGGCCGTCCCGCGCAAGTTTTTGGCAAAACGATCGGGCGACCGCGGCGGGGTCATCGAGGTGCTCCATCACGTCGGCCGCGATGATGAGGTCAATCGAGCCGTCTTCGACTTGCGAAAGGTCGCCAACGAACCGGACCGGGAGCCGGCGGTTCTCCGCCAGCCGCTTCGCGTATTCCGGATGGAGATCGATCGCCGTCACGCGGCCTGCGCGGGCCGCGAGCGTCGGCAGAAAAAGCCCAAGCCCGCAGCCGAATTCCAGCACCGTCGTGTCCGGCCGGATTTCGGCGAGCATGGCGATGGTCTCGTAGCGCCGCCACATGAGCCACCTTATCGCGGGGTTCCAGTGGAGATACGACGGCACCGCCATCTCGTCCCGTTCGGCGGCCGGCGGGCCGCTGGTTGATTCGACCAGCGCCGCGATCTCCGCCTTGCCAATCCTCACGATCATCCCGCGGGCTTCCTCCCCGAGATCAGGTGGTTTAGGCACCATTGCGTGGCGAAGAATTTCTTCTTTAGGTCGCGGAACCCGGCCCGGGTGAGCCGCTCGCGGATCTCGGCGTCGGTGCAGTAGTACTCTTCCTCGGGGTGCATCCCCCGCTCGAGGTCCAGCTCGTAGCGCGTCCCGAAAAACCGGTCGTGCATCGCCGTCACCTTGTGAGTGAGGACCTCGGCCAGCGGATTTCCCATCGTGACGACGATCTTTCCGCCCGAAACGAGCACCCTGTGGGCCTCGCGCAGTTCCACGTCCCGAAGGGACCTCGGAACGTGGTTGAGATTGGCGATGAAGGTCACAGTCTCAAAAGAACAGTCGTCGAAAGGAAAATGGGAGATATCGGACACGACGTGTCCTTCGGTCAGCCCTTCGTGCCGGTAGACGTCTATTCCCCGTCCCCGCCCGCCCCTGTACTCGTTGATGAACCTGTTGTGCCTGCCGCAGCCGACGTCCAGACACTCCCCGCGCACCTCGCGGCTCACGTAATCGTATCGTTCATCGGCAAGAGAGGTCAAGCCGAAGCGGTCGCGCTCGATCACCGAAAGCGCCCTGACGGGAAACGTCACGAAGTCCGCGCACTTTCGAAGACCGGACCTTCTTTTCATGCGGCGTCCCTGGCACCGCCCGGTTCGTGGACCCTTTCCTCCAGGAGCGCCACCCTCTGCGCGAGACGGATGCTGCGGTGGGTGAGAAGCGAGACCTTCACCGAAAAATACACGTTGAGCACGAGCAGGAACATGATGCCCAGAAAGAATATCGCGTTCGAGGCGATTTCGGCGCCTATGGCCCGTTTGATGAGCGCAAGCGGCGCGTCCCACGCCGCGACGGCGGTGATCGCCGCGGCGGTGGCTATCCACAGCACCGAATACTCTTCGCGAAGCTTCTTCCTCCTCACCAGCTCGACAATGAACGCCGCCACCGAAAGCGCAATCGCAAAGACGACGATCTTCTGATACGAGGTCATGAGACCCTCCTGTGGTCGGGGACCGGACCGGGGGATTTTCGCAGAAGCGTCAACACGATGGAAAGAAGGTTTTTGTACACGTAGTAGGCGGACCGGAGGTTGCGGATCATCGAGACGCCGCATAAGCGCTTCCTCATCGTGACGGGCGTCTCGACGATCTCCATGCCGCCGCGCGAAAGGTAGATGAGCACGTCGGCGTCCTGATAGTCCGAAGGATAGTCCATACGGGCAAGGATGCCTATCGCCCGGCGTGAGTAGACGCGGTATCCGGAGGAGGCATCGGTAATCCTTCGCCGGATGAAGCACGAAGCCAGCCGGCAGAACATGAGCATCCCGATTTTCCGGTGAATCGGCACCCGGTAGCTGCCGGCCGAGAGGAAGCGCGAGCCGATCACCACATCGGCGCCGGTCCGTGCGGCCTCGGCAAGAAGCGCCTTGATGTCCGCTGGGCGGTGCTGCCCGTCGGCGTCGAGCGTCACCGCAGTCGAGTACCCGCGCTCCCACGCGAACACGAGCCCCGTGTGAACCGCGCTCCCCGCCCCGAGGTTATACGGATGCCGCACCACGACGAAACCGGCATCCGCCCCGATGCGCGCCGTCGCGTCGGTGGATCCGTCGTCGACCAAGACGACGTCGCAAACCCCGCCGGCGCCGGCCTCGGCGATCTCGGCGGCCACACGGGGGAGGTTCTCCGCTTCGTTGCAGGCGGGAATGACAAGCAGCGTGTCTTTTCTCATGCGGCGCTCACCTGCCCGCCTCCTCGATGGCCCTTTTGAGCCCGGGGAGCTTGTCCTCGGCTTTTTTCGAGTAGTAGCCGCGCGGCGTGGCCTTCAGATACTTCTGGAAGTGGTCGAGGGCCTGCGCCGGTTCGCCCTTTTTTTCGTGGGCCAGGCCCAACCCGTAGTGGGCCTCGGGCCAGCCGGGCTCGATTGCCAGGGCTTCGTTGAACCACGAGATCGCCTCGTCCATCCTGCCGAGGTCGTAGTGGAGGTATCCGATGTTGGTCTTCGTCGGAACGCTCGCGGGATGGGCGCCCAGGGACTTCTTGTATTCTTCGATCGCCTCTTCGTACCGCCGCGCCTTGTACAGGTTCGTCGCGGTCGTGAAATGCGCCTCTCCCGTCGCGAGCCGCATGGCGCTCTCGAAGCGGTTGTCCAAGTTCGAGGCATCCTGTTCCTTTCCGGTCGCGCGGTAGTGCGTCCTGAGGATCTGGATGGCCTTGAGGTTCAGCTTGGGGCCGTTTGCGATCCCGCGCAGGACCCGCTCGCCGTCTTTTGTCCGTCCGGCGCGCAGGTACGCGTCGCCCAGCGCGACCGCAATATCGACGTTGTGCGGAGAACTCCGGACGGCGCGTTCGAGGCTGACGACCGCCCGCGGGACGTCGTTTTCGGCCAGCGAAAGGCTTCCCATGAGGGAGAAAAAACCACCTCCGAAGATCACGTTGGCGTCCGGGACCAAAAGCCTGTCTTCGACTTCGGAAAGCACGCGGATCGCCGCGGCGTATTCCTTTCTCTCGGAAAGGATCCGCGCCAGAAAGATCCGCGGCGTGACGGCCGACGGGTTCCGGTCGATGTTCCTCAAAAGCTCCTTTTCCTGCCCGGCCCGCATCATTGCCGTCGCGTGGTGCCCGGCCGCGCCGTGCCCCGACATGACGTCGATCTGCTCGTGCTGGACCGGCATGGCCGAAAAATACTCGTCGCGCGACGCGACCTGCGGATACGCCTCCCTTTTCACGAACGCGATGCACGTGTCGTCCCAGTAGACCATCGCCCACCCCGGCGGCGCCGGATTCCGCCAGTTGGCGTAGTACGCCTCCTCGATGAACGCGTGCCGCGATTTCATGAGCGGGTTTTCGAGCACCGCCGCGTCAAACGCGAATTCGCCCGAAAGCGGGCTCCAGACGGCGGGGTCCTGCTCGGCGAGGTTCAGGCGCGTCAGGAGATCCTCCCGGACCTGCGTCGCCCGCCCGTCGAACAACGGCCGGCCGTCGGGAAAGTAGGCCCATTCCAGGTAGCCGCCGAGGTGGAACGTGTTGAGCAGGTTGGCCTTGATCCCGTTGTCCTTGAGGTACGCCACGCAGCCCTGCGGGAACTTGAAAGGGAAGACGCCGAAGCCAGGTTTGGCGTTGTACGTGCGGACCATCGCATGGGCGCTCAAAAGCGGCATGCCGGCCGCGATCAGCACAAGGGCGCCGGCGCCGGCCAGACTCGCCCATCGGGAGTCCGCGCGCAGCGCGGCGAGCGTCCGCGAAAGACGCGCCCAGGCGTCGGAGAGGCCCAGGGCGGCGGTCGGCGCGGCGACAACCAGGAAAAACGGGAGGAAGCGAAGGGCGTCCCTGGCGATAAGCAGAAACACGACGCCGGCGATCAGATCGGCGAGGTTGAGCCGGCGCCAGGAGAACACGCAGCCGGCCGCCCACGCCGCGAGGAAATACGTGAGCGGCTCGCCCGGCTTGAACAGTTTCAGCGGCATCAACTCGGAAATCGTGTGTTTGTAGACCGTCGTGGACTGGAACGCCAGAAAATGGGCGTGGATCTGGTACGTGAAAGGGTTCAGAAAAGTGGCGGCGGCGAGGACCGGCGGGACAAGAAGGAGGATCTTCGAACCCGAGAGGTCCAGCGCGCCGGGAAGCGCAGCGTTCCACCGTTTGGACGCCCGGAACAGCGCGTAGCCGGCATAGATGTAAAGGGCGGCGACAAACGGCAGGATCAGCGCCGAGGCGTGGCAGTTCACCCACACAACCTGGATCGCCACAAGGGAGAGAAGCAGGGGACCCGGCCGGCGGGTCGCCGCGGTCCGGAGAAGGTGGATCGCCGCCGACATAGCGAGAAGGCCGATTATCTCGGGCCGCTCAATGAATCGGACGCGCCAAGAGAGCCCCGCGAGGAACAGCACCGAAAGCGCGATGACCAGGTTCTTCCGCTCCGCCACCGCGCCCCCCAGCATGACGCCGAAGATCCCCGTGAAAACCGCCGCCTTCATGACAACGATCCCGCCCGGGCCGCAAAGCGCCCACAGGGCGTACGCCAGCAGATCGAAAAGCCATTCCGGATTCGTCATCGGGACGTCCGGAGCGGCGAGCAGGAAGATCTCCTTGTCGGGGAAATGGCCCAGTTTCAAAAGCTCGCGGCCGTAGCTTAAGTGAAACCAGAGGTCGTAGTCGGCGAGATCGGTGCACGCAAGCGCGAAGATCGATCCCAAAAGACCCGCGATCGCCAGCGGTTTGAGCAGACCGTTCATGTCAGTACGTCCTCGGGTTGTGCACCGCGCCGTGGCACGACAGGTAACACCGGCCCCCGGTCCTTCCGGCGGGAACGAAGGAGACCGCGGCGGATCCCGCGGCGGGTTTTACGATGGCGCGGTCGAAGTTGATGAGCCCCCTGTTCCGCTGAGAACCGTGGGCGTCGTGACACGCCGAGCACGGCGTGCGGTGTTTCACCACATGGTCGGCGTGTTTCTTGAACCTGGTCGCGCCGTAGAGTACCGCGGTCCGGTCGTGGCACTCGTAGCAGAGCGCGTAGGCGCTTCCGCTCTCGACGGTCCTGTCGGCGGTGGAATACGGCAGCCTAAGAATCGGCGCGAAGATCGAACCGTGGGGTCCCTTCGGACCCTTCGCCGCCCCGTTCCCGTGACAGTCGGTGCACTGGATGACCCTGTCGGAACTGTGCGACGGCGTGAGCACCGTGGCGCGCGACGACGGCGCCTTCCCGTGCACGGGATGGAAGGACTGGTTCGACAGATCGAACTGGCGCCGGATGTTCCGTTCGTCGTCAATCCGGAGAACGCGGGGCTTCGCCGGCTGGCGGCCGTCGAGCCCGTGGCACTTGTAGCATATCTCGTGCTCGTGCCGGGACTCTTTCACGAACGCGCCGCCGGCGTCCACGCCGCTGACACCCCTCATCGATGCGTGCGGTGCCGATGCCGTCCGCGAGCGGGCGCCGCCGTCGTGCGGGTTGTGGCAGTCGACGCACGTGACGTGCAAAGGCATGCCCTTGACCGGATCCTCCACCGGGTCGTGGATGTCGCCGGCCTCGATCGTGCGATGAGCCGAGGGACCCGACATCGCCGCTTCGATGTTGGCGGCGGCCACGGTGCCGGCGTGGCAGCCGAGACAGACCTCGTCGTGTCCGCGGCGTGACAGAAGCCTCTCGGGGTGCCGCGCCGCGTGGGTCTGGTGGCACGACGCGCAGCCGTTCTCGGCGACCGTACGATACGGAGAGCCGGGCCACGGGTTGTCTTTTGCCCCGCTCCAGCGCGCCGCGGAGTTGGCGTGGGCCGAAGAGCGCCAGCCGCTCATATCGTGGCACGCGGTGCAGAGCGCCGACCTCCCGTTGTCCGCGACGAGGAACGATCCGAACTTGTCGTCGTGGGCGTCGTGGCAACTCGTGCACTGCATCTCCCGGTTGGCGTCGAGCGGCACGGATTTCGGCAGCGTCGCCGGGTTCACGAGCTGCGGATCCCTGCCGAAGAGCGCCGCGTCGTAACGAAACGAAATCGGGTGATCGTCGGACAGATCGGTACCGAGGACCTTGCGCCGATCCAGCGTCCACGCCTTCGCGGACCCCGCCCGGCGCCCCTTGAGCACCGTCCCGGCCGCGATGGTGCCGTCATGGCAGCTCAGGCAGAGTTTGGATGCGCCGGTCGGCTGGCCGACCTTCGCGCCGAGCGTCGAGCTTTCGTACGGCTTGTACACCGCCGACGACATCTGTTGGTTCCAGAGCGCCTTTTTGACCCTGGGCGCGTGAGGCGTGTGGCAGAAGGCGCAGACCTCGCGCGACGCGGCGGGCACTGCCGCGTTCTGGCGCTGGATCGCCAGGTTGTGCTTCGTGCCGATGACGCGGGCGGAAGCCGCCGCCGGAACGGCCGCGAGACACGCCGCGGCAATGAGGGTTTCAGTGCAGATACGCAAAGATCTGGACCCTTCTGTTGTAGGAATCGGCGACGTATATCCGATCGTCACTGCCCGCATGGATCCCGGCCGGGAGCCAGAACTCCCCGGCGTCGGCGCCCCGCCTGCCGTACCCGAGAAGAAGGGCGCCCTCCGGATTGAATATCTGCACAGCATCGAAGAGCGCGTCCACGACGTGGACGTTCCCGTCGCTGTCGGTGGCCACCCCGCGCGGACGCGCCAGATACCCCGGACGGTCGCCCGGCTCTCCGAAGGCGCCGGTGAACGCGCCCGAGGGGTCGAACACCTGCACCCTGAAATTCAACGCGTCCGCCACGAAAAGCCGCCGCCGCAGGCCGTCGTACCAGAGGTTCGTCGGGAAGTTGAACTGTCCCGGGCCCGTCCCCCGCCCGCCGAACTGCCGCAGCATCGCCCCGTCGATCGAGAACACGCAGATGCGGTGGTTCCCCGCGTCGGCGACGTACAACTCGCCTCCTTCCCCAAGCGCAAGCCCGGCGGGCCGCCTGAGCCCGGCGCCGCCCCCGATCTCGCGCACCGCCGCACCCTGTCGATCGATCAGCGCGACAATGTTTCGCTCGGAATCCGAGACGAACACGTTTTCTCCCCAAACCGCGACACCCACCGGCGATCCGAAAGACCCGCCGGACGCGCCCGGCACGAACGCGTAGGAATTCCGCACGGTGTCGAAAAGATGGACGCCGCCGGCGCCGGGGTCCGCGACGGCCAGCAACCCCCCGCCCGCAGCCACCGCGTGCGGCCGCACGAACCTGCCGTCGTCCCTGCCCGTGATCAACCTGACGGCCCGGGAAAGGACCCCCGTCTCGATTCCCAAATCGGCCGGGCTTTCGACCGAACCAACGTACCGGATCCTCGCCCGATCGGGAGGCTCGGGCCAGACGATCTCCGCGCGCGCGCCCGATCTGGCGGCCCGCGCAGCCGGGTCCGGGCCGAAGCATCCGCACGCCAGCGCCGCTCCCGCTGCCGCCATCGATATCGCGCACAAACGCGCCCGCATCTCCATCCCGCCTCAAAACACCCGTTTCGCCGCCGCCTTGACGGTGTACCGCTGTGTGAAAAGGTCGTCGAGGTTGTTTACATAGTACTCGCCCTCGAGCGACGTGACGATCCTGAAATAGTTGAAGAACATGCCCAGCCTCGCCACCGCGACCTGCTGGTCGGAGGTCACCTGAGCATCCGTGTCGAAGTAGCTCAACTGGCCCTTGAGGAGAAGCCGCGGCGTCACCTGGATGCCCGCGTTGGCGGTCGCCATGAGCGACACGGCCTTGTCGTCCGAAAAGCTGTTGGTCAGGAACGACTCGGTCGCGGAGAGACCGACGGACACCTTCCGGAAAAACGTGGGCGTAAAGCGCTGCGTCAGGGAATAGACGGTGAAGTCCGATGAGTTCGAATTCTCCACGCGGTACTCGGCCTCGAACGTGACGTCTTCCACCGAGTTGGCGGCCGAAAAAACGTGCGCCCGCACGAACGGCAGGCCGGGGACCCGTGGCCCCTCCCGAACAGTTTCCTCCGAGCGCGTGAAGCTGTACGAAAGCCGGACGACCCTGAAGTCCACGCTCGCCGCCACCGAACGCGTGAAGACCGCCGTGGCCGGCGCCGTTATCGGGAGATATTCGTAGCTCACCAGCACGCCGTCGCCCTCGGCGATGCCTCCGCTGACCACCCGCTCGAGCGCGGTCCTCGCGCCCGACACGATGACCTTGTAGTCGAAATTCTCGGCGTACGTCCGCGTCTTTGCGGCGTCCATCACGACGATGGTGCCGGCCGCGACGTTGATGTTCTGAAGGAACTCGGGGGCCACGGCGGTCAGCTTGTGCGGCTCGTCGATCGCCGAAAGCGCGAAGCCCGAAAGACCCCTGTCGACCACGTCGTAGCTGGCCGAAGGCGACAGGACCAGCGTCCCTCCCAGCGGGAGCTTCTTGGTATAGGTGATCGCCGCGAACGGACCGTACACGTTCTGGACGCCGGCGCCCTCGAAGTCGAGATAGTCGTAGTGTCCTCCCGCTTCGGAATAAAGGCTTGCGTACAGCCGGTGGCGCGTCCGAAATCTGCCCCGATGCGAGTCCTCCTCGGCGGCGTCCCAGATGAAATGCCCGAACTGGTAGTCGTAGACCGTCTCAAGAGAGCGGCCGTGCTTGACGGCAAGCGACTCCTGGAGATCGAACGAACGGTAGTCGAGCGAGCTTTCGCGGTCCTGGAACCTGAACACCGAGTCCAGGTGGACCCGGTCCTTCCGGGCCAGTTCCAGGCCGTTGTTGAGCGACGCGACGTGCTCGCGGAAATCGGCGCCATCCATGATGCGGTTGTCCAGATCCAGGAACCGATATTCGACGGTCGTGTCCTGCCGCGCGGTGTGGCTCCTGGATCTGAGCTGCGCGAGCCACGCGCTCTCGTCGAGCCTCGGAACGCTCCCGGGGAGGTCGTCCTCGATTGTCCTTTCGGTATAGGTAAACCACGCCCTGGTCGGGACCAAAGAGTTGCTGATGTTGAGGGTGGCCCCGTGGCTCTGCTGCTGCATGGTGGACGTGGGTGCGAAATCCGCCGTGTAGTTCGACCTGCCCATCGACGACATCCCTTGAAGGTTGACGGGCCGTCCCCCCAGGAGCACGCCCGAGAGGCTGTAACCGAACAGCCGCGCGTCGTTCGAAATCTCGCTTCCCGCCCCGCCGGGCGCGCGGTACGAGTCGATCCCCTGTTGAAAGCCGAGGTCGCCGGACGCGTTCAGCGTCATCAGCCTGGGCGTGAGCACGAACGAATCGACGCTCAACTGAAGCTGCTCTTCGAACCTGACGTAGTTGCGGTTTCCCCCGAGTATCGGGCGTTCGCGCACGTACTCGGTCGAGAGCTGGAGCCCCCCGCCCAGCCGGGTAAGCGTGAAGAATGACGAGGCCATGATGGCGTCATCATCCCCGGCTTGCGCCGCGGGCGGCCAGGAGGCCGCCGCCAGCGCGAAAAAAAACGACGCAATGCGGCGCAACGGGTGCTCCCGGCGCGGCCAGCGGATCAAATGGCCGAAAAAAAGACCGGGGGCGGAGGCCGCCCCCTGATCTTGTCACACCGAAAGAGAACACATCACTTCACGTGGCACTGCGTGCAGAGGCTGCTCGCCGCGTTCGAGACCCGCAGGAACGGGGCGTTGGCGTTGTCGTGCACGTTGTGGCACGAAGCGCACTGGACCGTGCTGCTGTACAGCGGAATCCCCGCGACGACGTACGAACTGTTGGCGGGCGATATGAGCTTCCCGTCGGCGGTCGCCAGCGCGGCGTCGTACGTGAAGTTGACCGGGTGGTCGTTGGTGAGATCGGTCCCGACCAGCGCCGCACCCGTCACGTTGATGTTCGTGCCGGTGGTCCCGTCGCCCGGCGCCTTGTACAGGTTGTTCACCGCCACGGTGCCGTCGTGGCAGCTCATGCAGAGCTGGCTCACGTTGGCCGAACCCGCGGTGCCGCCGCCGAAGTTCGTCGGCGTCGCGTTGAGCGTGCTGCTGTTGTACACGCCGTAGTTGCCGTTGGACGACAGCGTATGGTTCCACAGCGGATCCTGCGCGGCGGCCGCGGCCGCCTGGTGCGGGGTGTGGCAGTACACGCAGACCTGCTGGGACGTTTCACCCGTGATGTACGAGCGCATGTCATGCTTGCTGCCCACTACCGTCGCCGCCACCGCCCACGCCGCCATCCCCAAAACCAAGGCCAGAACCGAGACAATGATGACGGTTTTCTTCACTGTTTTTTCCTCCTTTCGACGATTTGACTGCCATGACCTCGGAAACCGCCTCCGACGCACCCTCTGACATCATGCCCCCCCCGACCACCTCCTTTTCGGCAGACTTCCGATTTTGAGCGCCAACTTCGACTTCGAACCCTCGTTGGTTTGTCAGCACCGCGACGTTTTCCGTAGCACGTACCGTGCCACGTCCTTTGGGTAAAAAAAGGCCGAAAAACACAGGCTTGGATTTGTCAGAAACCCGTAAGTCGGTGGGATACCCGGCCGCGCCCGTGAATTGCCCCGTTCGGGCTTTTCGCGCTCGGGGTCTGGTCTTTTCCCTGATTCCCCCGAGGGGCGGGAAGTTCTCCGGCCGGCAAAAGGGCGTAGTTTCGAAGAGTTGGAAAACCCGGCAGACGGGGCACGCGCATTGCTTCACGGATAGGCTTTGGCGCGGAAGAGAGGAATCGGCACAACGTGAAAAAAGTGTTGATCTGCGACGACGAGTCACTCATCCTCATGAGTCTTTCGAGCGCAGTCAGGATGCTCAGCGGCTATCCGGTCGAGGTCCATGCCGTGCCCACCGGCGGCGACGCCCTTGACGAGGCCCGCGCCCAGACGTTCGACCTGTGCTTCCTGGACATCCGGCTCCCGGACGTGAGCGGGCTTGACGTCATGAAGGAGATCCGCGCGAGATCTCCCGGCACCGTGATTGTAGTCATCTCGGCCTGTGAAGTGACCGGCGAGATGATGAGCCTCATCGCGGAGAACGAGGCGAGATTCATCCCCAAACCCTTCGAAATAGCGCAAATCCAGGACGCCCTTCGCGCGGTGGCGTGACGAAAGCCTACTCCAGCCCGAACTTCTTGATCTGATAGCGCAGCGAGTCGTAGCTGATGTTGAGCAGCTTCGCCGCCAAGGTCTTGTTGCTCCCCGAGCGTTCGAGCGCCTGCACTATCAGGTCCTTTTCGAGGTCGTCAAGGGATATCCCGGCGGCCGGCAGCCGGAACGGTTCGGCGCCGCCGGCGGCCGGGGCCGCGCCGGGCAGCGCCCACGAGATGTGTCCGGGGAGCACCTCGTTTCCGTTCTCGAGCACGACGACGCGTTCGATCGAATTCCGAAGCTCGCGCACGTTTCCCGGCCAGTCGTGCGCCGCGAGCAGCTTCTGCGCGTCGGCCGAGACGCCCAGAAACGTCCGCCTGTTGTATTTTTCGGAGAAAAGCGAAAGGAAGTGCGCGGCGAGCGCCGGGATGTCCTCGCGGCGCTGTCGCAGTGGCGGCACTTCGACCGAAAACGCGGCCAGCCGGTAGTAAAGGTCCGAACGAAAGGACCCGGCCTCGACGGCCCTCGCGAGATCGCGGTTGGTCGTGGCGATGACGGTAAGAGCCACCGGGATCTCCTCGCGCGCCCCGACGCGGCGAATCCGGCGCTCTTCGATTGCCCGGAGGAGCTTGCCCTGAAGGTCCGCCTTCATGTCGCCGATCTCGTCCAGAAGCAGCGTCCCGCCTTCGGCGAGTTCAAAAAGGCCCTTTCTCTCGGCCCGGGCGTCGGTGAACGACCCGCGCTCGTGGCCGAACAGCTCGGACTCGAGGAGCTGTTCGGGGAGCGCCGTGCAGTTGACCGGGACGAACGGGGCATACTCCGGGCCGCCCTCTCCCATCAGCCGGTGGAGGTTGCGGGCGACGAGTTCCTTGCCGGTGCCGCTTTCCCCCGTAATGAGGACCGTGGCGACCCGCGCCTGCGCCAGCTTCGCGACCCTGTCTTTCACCGCCCGCATCGACGGGGAGTCGCCTACGATCTCCTGTCCGGCGCCCTCGGCGGAGATCCGCCGCAGGCAGTCCACCTCCTGACGGAGCGATTTCTCCTCGATTGTCCTCCGGACGACGATCTTTACTTCTTCGAGGTTGAACGGCTTCACAAGGTAGTCCGAGGCGCCCAGCTTCATGGCCTTCACCGCCGTCTCGGCCGTATCGTCCGCCGTGAGCATCACGACCGCCGCAGGAAGTCCGGCGTTCTTGAGACGCTCGAGGATCTCGACGCCGTTTGCCCCCGGGAGATTGATGTCGAGCATGACGACGTCGGGGGCAAACGCCGTGATCTTCTCCGCGACTCCACCAGGGTTCTGCTCGGTGCGGACGTCGTACCCTTCTTCCCTGAGAGCGCGCCCGAGCATGTCCACGATGAGGGCGTCGTCATCGAGCAAAAAAATGCGCCGTTTCGGTTTCATATCCCTCCTCCCGCCTGGTCCTGCGACGCCGGCAGCCGGATGAGAAACGTGGTCCCCCCCTCCGGGCGGGATTCGACCGCGATCTTCCCGCCCTGCTGCTCGACGAGGCGCTTGGTGATGGCGAGCCCGAGGCCGGTGCCCTTGGCCTTGGTCGTCACGAACGGCTGGAACAACTTCTCGCGGACGAGGGGATCGACCCCCCGCCCGGTGTCGGCGACGGACACGACCACGTCCCCGCCTTCGCTTGGGTAGGACGTGGCGACGCCGAGCGTTCCGCCTTCGGGCATCGCCTCGGCGGCGTTCAAGATGACGTTCAAAAAAGCCTGCTGGAGCTGCGCCGCGTCGGCGTTGACCGGAGGGACATAGCCGGCAAGGTCCTCTTTGACTTCGATGCGCCGGCCGTCGCGTTCCTTGAATGCCGGGTGCTTCAGCGCGAGCGCCAGCGTTAGGCGCAGAAGGTCGTTTAAGGCAACCGCCGAAAACTGCGGCTTGGGCGGCTTCGCGAAGTTGAGCAGCCCCTTCATCAGCGCCTCGAGCCGCCGGATCTCGGCGCCGACGCGCTCGAGGACCTCCTTGTCGCCGGCCGCGAAGTGCGGTTGCATCGAGAGCACGTCTATCGACACCTTGATCCCCGCCAGCGGGTTTTTGATCTCGTGCGCCAGTCCCGCGGCCATCTCGCCCAGCACGGCCATCTGCTCGGCGCGGCCCATCTTCTGGAACTGCTCCCTAAGCGACGCCGCCATCTCGTTGAAAGCGCCCGCCAGCTCGCCGAACTCGTCGCGAAGCCCGCTCACCCGGTAGTCCAGGTCGCCCCCTTTGAGTCTCCGGGTGGCGGCGACAAGTGAGTTGACAGGCCCCGTGATCCCCCGCGCCAGGACAAACATGAGGACCAGCGCAACCACGGGCACGACGAACAAGAGGATGATCACGGTGGTTTTGGTCGACTCGATCTCGCGTTGGACGAAGAAGTTCTTCTCCTGAAGGCGCATCTGGGTCTGGCTGATGATCCGGTGCACCGACCGGGAGATCTCTTCGCCCAGGCCAATCGCCTCCTCCTCCTCCGGCATGAGAGTCATTGCCTCCGATTTTGCGTGGTGCGCCCTTCCGACCGCGCCTTCATACCGGTCGATCTTGGTCTGCAGGTCGCCGATAATCCCTCCGGTGGCCGTCGAGTGGTGGCAGTCGGTGCAGCTCTTGATAATCCGTTGCATGTTGCTCAAGTGGCTGGTGACCACGCCTTCCGGCCGGGCGAAGCGCGTGTTCTTCATGTGCAGGTCGGCCTGGACGTCGTCCACGCGGATGAGCAGGTGCTCGCGCAGGATCTCGACCTGATGGAGGTGAATCAGCTCTTCCATCATGGCCGACGCCTTGCGCACAGAGAGCACGATGTGCATGCCGCCCGCCAGGAACAGAACGAAGATGAGCGCAAGTCCGATTGCAATCCTTTTTCGCATGAAACCTCCGCGCGAATGTTTTCTCCGTGCCCTCTGTTCTCCTCTGTGGCAGAAAAGTCCGGTTGCGGCTCCGCTGCTCTGTGCCCTCTGTGGTTGAATTCCGCAGTTCCTCCTGGTGCCCCGGCTAGTGCTCCGGATGGCACTTCTTGCAAAGCGGCGTGAACGGCAGCCGCAGGCCGTATTTGTTCTTCGTGACGTCATGCTGGTCGTGACACGTGTGGCAGACGATTTTGCCCTCCCACAGCGGGATCCCCACGGGTTTGGGCGGCTTTGCCGGGACATCCACGGGGTGGTTGCTGTGCCCGAAGCTGTGGCATCTCTTGCAGAGCGGAACCGGATGCTCCAGAAGCCGCGCATCATGGTTCGGGTGGCACCTCTGGCAGAGCGGCCGGCCCTTGAAGTCGTGGACGTTTTTCACGCCGGCGACCTCGGACTCGGGGTAGCGCACGAACCGGGACCTCTCGCGTAATAACGGTATGGCGAAGGCGGCCGCCGCGGCGCCGAGGAGGACGACCGTGCCGCCCAGCCGGAGCCGATGCGACTGTCTCGATACCATGTCGCCGGTCATTTCCCGTCCACCTCAGCGGGCCGTCCCGCGAGCGTCGCTGCGATCTCCGGCGGCATCGAAGCACCCTGCGCCATAGCCCGCATTTCGCGGCCCAGATAGCTGTGCTCGATGAGGAGTTTCAACACCTTCACGAGGTAGTCCCTCTTCCAGGGCGGCAGCTCGCCAAGCCGGTTGAACTTGTCCATGAAGAACGCCCCGGTGGCCGAGATCAGTGCCCGCCGCATTTCATCGAGCGCCATGGCATCGGGTTTGATGATCGGCTCCACGAGATTATACTTCCGGTAGTCGCGGGTCGCAACGTGCTTTGCGAGCGACGGGTACATGTCGGAATAGGGCCACGGTGTGAGCGCAAGAAAGAACGCCATGTCGGGGGAGTACCACTTCGCCAGCTCGACGGCCTTCGCTATCGAAGCGGGGGTCTCGCCGGGGCCGCCCAGGACAAACGACGTCTCGCTCACGATCCCGGCGCCGTTGATCAGGTCTATCGCCCTTTTGGACTGCGCAGCGAGCGTATCCTTCTTGAACATGTCGAGCGTGTCCTGGTCCCCCGACTCGACGCCGGCGTACAGGTGGGTGATCCCGGCCTCCCGGTACTTGTGCAGAATCGCCTCGTCGCGGCAGATGTCGTCGACGCGCGTTTCCATGAGCAGGTCGACGCCCACGCGCCGTTCGATGAGCAGGTCGAGGACGCGCTCCCACCGGGCGGGATCGACCGTGGGGGTCTCGTCCGAGAGCATCGCGACGCGCACGCCGTACCGGTCGCGCAGCATCTCGAGCTCGGTCACGAAAGAAAGAGGCTCACGCCCGCGCCAGGTCCGCGCCCAGAACTTCTGCTGCGAGCAGAACGAACACTCCTTACGGCAGCCCCGCGACGAGCTCACGATCGCGAAACGTCCCTCGGGACCGGGCCGGTAGAAGTATCGGGGCCAGTCGAGAAGGTCCCACGCCGGCAGGAAAGCGTCGAGCGACGGCACGAGCGGGCGGCACGCGGTCCGTGCGGGCGCCCCACCCGAGCGATACGCAAGCCCGGGGATCGTCCCGAAACCCGCGCCCGCCGACACCGAGCGGACGACGGCGGCGATCGTCTCCTCGCCCTCGCCGATTACGCCGAGGTCGACGTTCTTATCCTTGCGAAACAACTCCTCCCAGCAGAACGTCGGATGGACGCCTCCGAGAATCGTGACGATCCCGGGATTGATCCGTTTGGCGGTGCCGCAGACCTCGCGCGCGTCGGGCTCGGTCGCGGTGATCGACGACACGGCGACAATGTCGGGTTTGGTCGTCGCCAACGTCCGCGCGATATCGTGGTGACCGTGCCCGAGCGACATTGCGTCGTAAATGATCGGGTCGGCCCCGGCCGCCCGTGCGTGGCCGGCCAGATAGACAAGTCCGAGCGGCATCCATACGCCCGCCGACTCGACCACCCCGGCATGGTAGGGCGGCGTCACGAATAGAATTATTGGCCGTCGTGCCATCCCGTCTGCCCGTCAATCACGCCCCGGTTCAACCGGCGGTCCAGCGTCGGTCGGCCCCGATCTGAGCGAAGCGCCGCACGAGCGACGACGCGAGCATGTCGCGCTTCCCGGCGGCAATCAACTCCTGCTCGCGCGGTCCCTCGACCCACGCCTTAATGTGATCCTCGCTTTCCCACAGGGTGGTGGCCATGTACGTGCGTTCGGCGCCCAGGAGCTTGAATGCCTTTAGCTCGATGAGTCCTGGGATGCCGCCCGCCGCCCCTGCGGCTTTCGTGAACGCGCCCAGGAATGCGTTCTCGCTCTTCTCGTCCCTCAGCGTAAGCTCGATTGTCGAAAGCACCGGCATGTCCATACCTCCTGTTTCACGTGTTTGGTTTCCCCGCGTTGTTTCCTTCGACACTGCCGGGGATCGCCCTCACGCGCGCCCGCAGGCGGATCCAGACGGCGACCCCGGCCGCCAAAAGCGCAAAGAAAACGACGTGCTTGGCGATGAGCACCCGCGTCAGCCCGCGCCCGAGGGCGGGGAACCACTCGACCTCCATGAAGAAGATCGTGCGGACAACCCCGGTCGCGATGATGACGGCTATCGACGCGGCGGCGGCGTTTGTCGCGCGCCCGAACCACCGGGCGATCAACTCACGCGCCCCCGGAGCCTGCGCTCCGGCGAGGTCGCGGGCGCTCCCCCACATCCAGATGGCGCTCACCACGAGCAGGCCGGCGGCCATGTCGTGGACATAGTTGTTCATCATCACAAGTATCGCCGTGGTCTCGGTCATGGCCCGCCCCCCGCAAGCGACCCCATCTCGAACACGTGGAACGACTGGCCGGGGCGCAGAAACATCGCGAGTTTAGCCGAAAGGACGAAGACGGTCACGAGGAAAACAATGAAATAACGCTGGCGATGGAGCGTGACGCCGAAGAACAGCCTGAAGTGGAGCGCGGTCGCGAACAGGAGCCAGCTCAGCAGTCCCAGTATGTGCACGGGGTCCCACGACCACGCAGTGGCGAAGAGGAGCGTGCCGTAATAAGCGCCGACGAATCCCATTGCGGATTGGGCGAGGAAGCCGTACCCCAGCAGCCTCGTCGCGCGGTCATCATCTCCGCCGCCTTGAAAAGCGAAGAAGAGAGCGTGGAAGTAGCAGACCCACGCGCACCACGCGAGCACGGCGTGGAGGTCGATCCAGAGGCTCTGTTCGGAGATCGTGAGAGGGGTCGCCTCGGTCCGCAGCAGGAAGGTGTGCGCCAGCGTGAGGAAGGCGACGATGAGCGGGCCTCGCAGGAACCTCCCCCCCGCAAGACGGTCGAGCGGGAGCGCGAGGGCCAGCAGGAGGCACGTCTCGGCCATGTCCATCTCGAATGTGCCGAACACGGGCGGGTGCCCCGATCCCGCCCAGCGGACACCGAGTACCGCGGCGATGCCGAGCGTAACCGCCGCGGCACTGTACCGTGCGCCGGACGGCCGCCGCGCCGCGAGCCACCAGCCGGCTGCGCAGCACGCCATGAGCGCGGCGACGTTCGGCCGTTCAGGGGTCATCACGCCCTCCGGGATCCGCACCGTAGAGCAGACGCGGCGGCGTTGCGAACGGATCGGCGCGGACGACCAACCGTGCTCCTTCACCGGTCAGGAGAACCCACGCCCGGTACGACGGGAAGCAGACGCGCATGATGAGGCCTGCAAATGAGAGAACGAGCGCCATCCACAGGATCGGATAGCCCCAATCGCGGTGGACCACGATGTCGCCACCCTTCAGAATCCGGGGAAAGGCGACCGTGTGGCCGTCGAACGCGAGCGCCTCGCCGGGGCGGAGCCAGCCGTGCGCCGCGAGGCGCTTTCCGAGCGTCACTGCCACGTGGAGCAGCGGCTCGGCAAGTCCCATGCCGCGGTTGATCGGCCGCGCCTGCGGCCCCGACGAGTCGGGGTACAGTCGGACGAAGATGCGGTGAGGGAGCGAGGGGACGGTGAACGAGTCCTCGTTGCCTGGCGGGAAGAGGCGGAGGTTGAGGTCGCCCGCGTGGACGGTCCGCCCGTCAGGGCCGGAGATCTCGACAGAGGGGGTGTAGTTGAATCCGCGCAGAGTGACGCGCGCCCCATCTATGCGCACGGGGCCGGGGAGCGTCATCCATTGCTGCGCACCGCCCGCCGCAACCAGGGCCCGAAGATCGGTGAAGAAGAGCCGGTCGCCCCAGAACGCCGCGTCCACCGCCAGCACTTCGAGGCGAACGCGAGGCGCACGGCTCTCGAACCCGCCGGCGGGCTCGACGCTGACGTACTCGGCCCTCGTCCCCTCGAATGCGTGGGACTCGACGACCCACGCCTCGCCGCGGACCCTCGTCGCGAGGCTGACGGCGACCGCGACGGGGATGAGCAGGAGCGCGGTGTGGAAGACGATCGATCCGAGCGGCGACCACCGGTTGCGGTGGAGGACCGCCGTCTTTCCCGGCTCAATCCAACGAACCGGGAGCCGGGCCCGCCACGCCGCGGCTTCGACGGCGCGGGCGTCGGGTAGCGCGACCGGTTCGCCCGGGTCGTCCGCGGGGAGCGAGAGGGAGGTGCGCTGCATGGTTGCCGGCAGGAAGATCATCAGACAGCAGACGAGGTGGATCGCCGCCGCGATGTACGCGCATATGAACGGGGCGGTACGGGAGATGTTTCCCACCACCGCGGCGGGGATGCGCGCCGCCCAGACGAACAGCAGCACGAGGAAGGCGGCGTACGTCAGGACGAGGTACGCCGTGAGCCGCCGCGAGCCGAGGGTGTTAATCAGCCTTCGCATCGACGGGATCCGGCGGGACCGGGACGGCCTGTTCGATCCGGAGGCCGTTTCGGTCGATAATGGTGTAGCGGTGGCGGAGACGCGACGGACGGGGGGATGACACCCCCGGCGGGCAGTCGGGGGTCCAGGTCTCATCGGTCTCCACGGTGAATCCCCCCGACGGGAGCGGATCGAGGAGACGGACGGCAAACGCCGCGGATCGGAGCGGGCATACCCCTGGAAGGGTGCGGGCGAACGCGAGCTCCCTGCGGGTCGCCGAGCGCAGGTCGCCCGAGAGCGCAACGGCATCGAGCCGATCGGCGCCGCCCCCGGGACCAGCCGCTTCGATCGCGGCGTTGTATCCGCGGACGAGGCGCTCCGCCGCGGCTGCCGCCTCCGGGCGCGAGGGCGCAGGGGCGGCCTCTGGTCCCAGGCCGGCGAGCGGGAGGAAGACCTCGCGCTGATCCATGACGGCGATTGCCATGAAGGCGAGCACTGCGGCCGGCATCACCGCCGCGAGTCGCGCGACCCGGATCGGCCCCGTGTCAACGGGGACGGGAACCCGTTCAAAGGACTTCGGTGTGGACACTGGCGATGACCCCGATGCCGAAGAAAGAGATGATGACCGCCAGGACCGATGCGAGCGCAAGCCACGCCGCCCTGCGCCCGCTCCAGCCGAGCGTGAACCTCAAGTGCAGATTCGCCCCGTAGACCAGCCAGGACACCAGCGACCACGTTTCGACGGGGTCCCACGCCCAGTACCGGCCCCACAGGCCGTGTGCCCAGATCGCCCCCGAGGCGATCATGATTGAGTCGGCGGCGAAGCCGAAGGCGATGAGCCGCGCCGCGAGTTCGTCGACGAGGGGGCGTCGGTCCGGGTCGGGCGCGGGCGCCCCGGCCCGCGTCGTCCAGAGGTAGTGCGCGGCCAGCGCCGACGAAACGAGGTACGAACCGAACGCGAGCCACGCGAACAGGACGTGCACGACGAGCCAGTTGCTCCGGTACGGCGGCTCGAGCGGCGCGTGCGCCTGGTGCGCCATGACGCCGTTGCCGAGGATCAGCAGGGTTGCCGCCATGACGAGCGGCGCCGCCCCACGGACGGCCGGGTACCGCCACGCGAGCGCGATGAAAAGCGGGGGGAGGAAGAACGAACCGAGCAGGGCATTCTCGTACGGCCCCATCACCGGGGCGTGCCCCGAGACGGTCCACCGCACGACGACGGCCGCCGCGTGGCAGGCGACGCCCGTCAGACCGAGGGCAATCCCCGTGGTCGAGAAACGCGGGAGGCGGAAGATCGACCCGGCAAGCGATGCAGCCAGCCCCAGGCCGTAGCCCGCGATCGCCGCCCACACTGCCGCCGAATCGAGGCCGGTCATGCGGTTCCCCCCCGCGATCCCCGCGCTGCCGCTTCGATCACGGACGCGAGGCGGCCGGCGCGCTCGGCGTTCAGCGCGGGGAAATAACGCGCGCTTAGCGTGACCGTGAGCGCCGATCCGGCGCCGGCGACTTCCGCGTCGACGCGGACCGCCTCGGGGTAGAACAAAAAACGCGCGGCGAGCCCCGCGGCGATCAGCGCGGAACCTATCGCGAACCACGGAAGCCCGAGGTCCCGGCTCACCACGAAGCTGACCCAGTACCGCAGCCCGTTGAAGGCCACTTTCACACCGCCCGCCTCCGAGCGCCCGCCCCGGACGACCGTTCCCGACCCCACGACCGCCCGATCCCTCTCGACCCGGAAGGCGATGAAGGGGTTGATCGGTGTCATCCCGCGCGAACCCGGGAAGCCGTCCCGCGTCGCGTGGTCGGGGTAGAGCGCCACGACCAGGCGCGCGCCGCCAGGGAGCGGCAGCGCGTCCTCGGTGCCCGGAGGGACCACCCGGAGCACCACGGTCCCGGCGGCAGCCTCGCGCCCGTCCGCGCCTGTGACGACGAGGTCGGGGGCGTAGCCGTAACGGTGAAGGGTGAACTGGAACCCCTCGACGCTGAACGGCTGGTTCACCCGGACGACCCTCTCGCCCTCGGCGCCGTCACCGCGCACGCCGACCACCACGGCGTAGTCGACCGGGTCGACGCCGCGGCTGAACCCCGCGGTGAAGTCCCGCACCCCGAGGATGGTCCCGTCCAGCGCGCGGAAGTCGTCGTGCCGGGCGGTGCGCAGGATCTCGCCGGGACTGAGCGCCTTCGGGAACCCCTCGACGGCGAGGACCTCGCCGTTGGCTCTTGTAAGACCGCTTATCGAGACACCAATGAGAGTCACCAGTATCCCCGCGTGGAATGCGATCGACCCCGCGAATCCCGCCGCGCCCCGCGAGCCGCCCAGCCGGAAACCGTCGCGCGACAGATCGAACCGCGCGGACGCGAGCGCACGCGCCGCGGCCTCGATGGCGTCGTCGGGGGAAAGCGGCGATTCGACCGTAACGCGGTGCCGGAAGCGCTCAAGGGCGGCGTCTCCGCGCGCCCGCCGGCGGCGCACTTCGCCGCGTACGCGCCCGATGATCGAGATGAGCGTCGAAACGAAGACGAGCGCGGGGAGCGCAAGGAAAACCGGGGAGCGCGCCACATGGTCGGGGCGGAGGTTCTCCGCGATGAACGCCGCCAACGGCCGCTCGCGCCGGAGCGCCCGCAGTTCGACGGAGTCGGCGAGGTCGTGCTCCGGGACCAGCGCGGCGAGCGCCAGTGTGATCGCCATGGCGGCCATCACGGTCACCGCCGTGCGGCGGGAGAAGAGTGTGCGGAAGAGAAGCGGCATGGCTGCGGCGCCGGCGCCCGAGGCGTCACTTCGAGTCGGCGCGCACGGCGAGTTCCTTGTACCCCGTTTCTTCCAGCCGGTCCACCAGCCACCGGCCCGCGTCCTTCACAAGGGTGTAGTGCATCTGGTAGCGCACGCGGCGGGGCGCCTGCTTCACCTCGCCCGTGGCGGGGTTCCAGTGCCTGTACCACCAGACCTCGTCCGAATTCAGCGTTGCCCGGCCATCCGCCGAGACCGAAACCTTCTGCGCGTCGAATGACTCCTGCCGCGCGTCCATCGTCATCCCGCCCTGCCCAAGGAAGTTGACGATGTCGTCCACGCGCTGCATTTCGGCGGCGGTGGCCGCGCCGGCGAGCGGTTCTGCGCTCTCTCGCGCGTACGCCGTCGCCAGCGCCTCATTGTAGCGTTTGACTCCGACGGTGACCTCGTAGTCCGACACCGATTCGGCCGCGGTGGAACAGGCAGCCACGAGGGCGAGAAAGACCGGCGCCAGACGTTGCGCCCGGGCATCATGGATCGGCGGCATCATCATAGGAATAGTTCGCCGCGACACTGCTGGTAGTGCCACTGTGGGTCTTTGCGCACAGGGAAACGGTGTCGGTCCCCGCTTTCCCCCAGCAGCTGACCCCGGTGCCGGTGGTGGCCCTCGTGACGCCGAACCAGTAGGCCCCGTTCAACAGGCGCTTGCCGGAGTAGCTCGCGGGCACGGTGGAGAAAGTTGCGCTGATTGTGGTTGACGGATCGTACATGTACGGATACTTCCGGCGGCTGGAACCGTGAATCCCGCCGATCCTGTCGCCGCCGTGGCACTGGTTGCAGACGATGTCCGAACGGGGATAGGGAGACTTGTAGCTGTTGCTGTTTCCCGTGACGTCGTGGGGCACGCGCGAAAGCGCCGATGCGGGCGCGTTTCCCGAAAGGGTCTTGAACCCGTAGACGTCCCACCTGTGGCAGTTGAGGCAGTAGTTTCTCGCCTCGGCGGCGACCTTCGAAGTGTCATCACAGGGCGGGGTCGTATCGCCGACGCAGTTGTTCGTGAACGTCTCCCAACCGGTCCCGGCGGAATTCCGCCTGACCCACGAGACGGTCGTGTCCAGTCCCTTGAGCATCCATCGCTTCCCCGAGGCGTGCGGGCCGAGCGGGTCCGAGGCCGAGTCGCTGGCGTGACAGTCGGTGCACTGCATCAGACTCTCCTTGAACCACCCGGTCGTAAACGTATTCGAAAGGCCGAAGTTGGCCGAGTTGCCGGTGTTGTCAACCCGCGTGAAGGCGGCATTCGAGTTCCACGCCGCGTACGTCACGGCGGTCGGCTGGTTCTTCCCTGCGGCGAAGACCGGGTGGTAGCCGAGCTGGTTGCTGTTGTAGTCAAGAGCCACGTTCGTTTCGGCGAGAGGCGTGCCGTCCTGATGGCCCGACGGGACGTTCGGGGGGGTGTCGCCGTACGCCCAGCTTGAGTGGCACTTGAGGCAGATCTCGTACTCCTTCGTGGCGGCCGCGGTCGCGGCGAGCGAAACCGCGGAGATCTGGTAGAGCGCGCCGTGGTCCATCTGCCATTGCATCACCGGCGCGGTGGTGTTGCCGGTCATCCGGGTGCTCGACAATGTGGTGGCCCCGCCCGCGTCGTACGAGTCGTACGCCGGCGTAATCGTGCAGGTGAAGTAGTTGGCGTCCAGCCCCGCCGCGCACGGCGCCGTGATCCGATACCACCGGCCGTTCCGATCAAGCTCGTTGCGGATATTCCCGGTCAGCCCGGTCCACACCGGGCTGTCGGCGGCGCCCGACTTGTATATGTTGAAGACGTCACCCTGGGCGAGCGTGACCGCCGAGTTCAACGTGAGCGTGGTCTGGGCGTTTGCGCTGATCGTCCGCGTCTGGCCGGCGGACGCCCCGGTGAGGACCCGGAACGTGTACGTGTTCCACTGATCCGTGACCCAGTTTCGGGTGGCGGACGTCACCGTTGTGCCGGTGCTGGCGGTCGTGACGATCCCGCCGCTGGCGCCGCTGTACACGGTGGTGGAGCCGTCGATGAACGTCGCCGAGCCTACGCTGTAGTTCGTCCCCGGTGTCACGGTCACGCCGCGGACCCCTTCGGTCGCGCCCGACACCGCGTTGTTCCCCTGCATCGTCACCTTGTAGGCGCTCCCGTTAGGTGGCTGACCCGGCGGGTTGCTCCACGCGGCGACGTTCAACTGGCCGGTGGTCGTATTCCCGGTGATCGACTGCGCCTGTCCCGCCGCGGTCCCACTCGTGATCACGACCTTGTACCCCGCCCACTGGTCCGTAAGCCACTTCCCGTCCTTTGTCGAGTCGGTGAGGGAAGTCGCGGCTGCCGACGTCGCTGTCCCCGTGTCGCCGGAGATCGATGCGGCATGCGGATTATGGCAGTCCTCGCACTGGACGTGGCGGTTGGCGCCCGAGAGCGATCCGTCACCGGAGGCCAGCCCCTCGGCGTTCTGCGGTTTGTGGATGCCGACGAAGGAGTCGGCCGGGTGTGACGAACCGCCCCGCAGGTAGAGGGTGCCCGCCGACGAGGTTGTCCCGTCGTCGTTGAACGACTGGCTGTCCGGGAGGACGAGCCTGGCGTTGCTGGTGGCGTCACCCCAATACAACGACAGGATCCCGGACAGGGTTGCGGCATTGGTATAGAATTCGATCTCCAGGGCTATTCTGTCGCCGGCCGCAAACGTGACCGCCGAACTGCTTGTGAACGCAATGGCTGCGTTGCCGGCCGACGCGGGGACTTCGGTGCCGTACTGTGCGACGGACCTGAAGTTCGTCCCCGCCGCGTCGCTCTCGGACCATTGGTAGAGCGCGTACCTGACAAACGCATTGACGCTCGTGTTGCCCTCGGAATACCTGACGTTCAGGGTGAAACTCGACCCCGAGGCCCACGTGAAACCGGTGGTGATCGGCGGCGAGACGAACTGCGCCATGCGGTAGTAGTTGCTCCCCGTCACCGTGTACTGCGCGCGGTTGGTCTGGTCGGAGCCGGCCGTTGTGCGCATCCGGTAGCGCGCAAACGTCGTGTCTCCCGCGTACGTCCCCGACGAGAGGAGGTACGCGTCGGGTGCGGGCTGGCGCCCGAGGAGGTTGAACATGTTCTGCGAGCCCTCCGACATGTCGGCCGCATTGTAATAGTCGCGGTTTGCGGTCGTCTTGGCCGGGCCGCCGCCCGGTTTGTAGTTTGTCGTCAGGCTGTGGCACCGCCAGCAGAACTTCTCCTCGAGCGGGTCGGTTGGGCTGGTCATTCCCATCGGGTTCCGGAGCCGCCGGTCGGGGCTTGCATGGAGCGTGAACTTGTACGTTCCGTTC
>JACRCP010000022.1 GCA_016218965.1 Deltaproteobacteria bacterium
CGCCTCCCAACGCCCCCGTCAGAGGCTCCGAGCACGCGCAAAGCGACGATGCGAGCAATCCCGCCGCAAGAACCAGGATGACTTGTCTCATGGCAGACCTCCAACCCCATTATCGCCCCGTCGGGGCAAGAAAATCAACCCGGACTTGGGGCCGCCGGGATTGCGCGGCCAGTTGACGTATCCCTTGCGGCTCTTGATTCACATAACGTGGTGGGTGTAGAGATCCTCGCGGAGCGCGAACAGGGGAGGCGTAAAGAAAATGAACCGGAAGTTTATGCTGCTGGCGGTCTCGACGGTCCTCTTTGCCGCGCTTGGGTGCGCGTCGACCTCCGCCGGCAAGGGAAAGGACATCGAGCCGTCTTCCGCAAGCGAGCCGCCGTCGACCGATCCGGTGCTGGACGCGCTCAGGAACCCGCCGTCCGCTCCCCCGGCTCCTTCCCCTGCCGCCACCCCGGCCGCGCCGCACGCCGGGGCCGCCGCCAAGGCGCCCGCGCGCGACAAGGGAGAATTCGAAAACAGGCCGCTTCCGACGATTCCGGCGGACCCTCCCCCGCCGCCCAACGCCGACGAGCTCGGCGACGACAATTGGGCCCGCGACCAGCGCAACACGAAGCTCCGCGACAAGGACCGCGAGAAGGTCAAGCACTCGGACCCCGAAGACGACAACTGGGGACGGGACTAGAATTCGTAGTTGACACCCCGGCAAAACTTCTCTACTAGATCGATACCTCATTCACTCCGGACTGGTTCCGGGACGGTCGGGTCGCGGTGAGGCGCGGGAGGAAACGATGATTTTCGTTCCTAACAGGGTGTTTTTCACGCGGGGGGCGGGCAAGCACAAGGACCGCCTCCAGTCATTCGAGATGGCCCTTCGCGACGCCGGGATCGAGAAGTGCAACCTCGTGCGCGTGAGCTCCATCTTCCCGCCCAACTGCAAGCGCCTGCCGCGAAACCGCGGCATCGAAATGCTCAGACCGGGCCAGATCACGTTCTGCGTGATAAGCGAGAACGCCACCAACGAACCCAACCGGCTGATCTCGGCCGCCGTGGGGCTTGCCGTCCCCAGCGAAGGGGACCACTACGGCTATATCTCCGAGCACCACTCATTCGGCGAGACGGCGGACAAGTGCGGCGACTACTCCGAGGATCTCGCGGCGACGATGCTCGCGAGCACGCTGGGCGTTCAGTTCGACCCGAGCAAGGCGTACGACGAGCGGAAGGAGATCTACCGCATGAGCGGCAAGATAGTCCACACCACCAACATCACGCAGTCGGCCGAGGGCGACAAAAACGGCCTGTGGACGACCGTGATCGCGGCCGCGGTCTTCATCCATGTTCCGGAGGAACCGCCGAAACCCAAAAAGAAGTTCGCCGTCCCCACGGGCGTCGAGCAGGCGTAGGGATGTTCATCCCCAACAACTTCATGGCGCTTCATCAGAACCTGTCGGCGTACGACGCCTCGCAGGTGGTGATCCTTCCGGTGCCGTACGATGCCACGCTTTCCTACAGGCCCGGCTCGCGCCTGGGGCCGCGGGCGATCATCGAGGCGTCGCGCAACGTCGAGACGTTCGACCTCGAGATCATGGCCGATCCGAGTGTGGCGGGGATCCATACGCTTGACGAGGTCGAGCCCGACATGCGCGGGCCCGAGCACATGGTTTCAAAGGTGCAGGGCCTGACGAAGCCGCTGCTTGCCGACCGGAAGTTCGTCATCATGCTGGGCGGCGAGCACTCGCTCACCTGCGGGGCGGTGGCGGCGCACAAGGCGCGCCACGAGCACATCTCGGTCCTCCAGATAGACGCGCACCTCGACCTGCGCGACGAGTACGAAGGCACGCCCTACAACCACGCCTGCGTCATGCGCCGGATATTCGACCTCTGCGAGTTCGTGCAGGTCGGCATCCGCAGCGGCTGCGCCGAGGAGTATGAGTTCGCGAGGCGCAAAAAGCTCAGGCCGTTTTTCGCCCACGATCTCGACCGCGACGGGAAATGGATGGAACAGGCGATCGCGCGCCTGGGCGAGAACGTGTACATCACGATCGATCTCGATGGCCTCGACCCCGCGGTGATCCCGGCGGTCGGCACTCCCGAGCCCGGCGGGCTGGGCTGGTTCGAGACGCTCAAGCTCCTTCGCATGGTCTGCGAGCGGCGCCACGTCGTCGGCGCCGACGTCATGGAGTTGTCGCCCATCCCCGGGAACGTCCAGGGCGACTTCGCAGCCGCCAAGCTCGTGTACAAGCTCATCGGCTACCGGTTCGGCCTGCAGGACCAGTCGGGCTGAACGAATCAGTTCAACGAATGCTGGCAGCGCACCAGCTCGTTTGACAATTTCCGATTGTCAATGGCGATCATGATCTGCGTCACGAAAACGGTCCCGTGGCGCACGTCGGCGGGCGTAAAGGGCGGGGCGCCGGCTTTTCTCAGAAGGACCAGCACGCCGAGCGTGGTGTCGCGCGCCGACAGGGGATAGCAGAGAAGCGTGCCGTATTCGTCGGCCAGCGCCGGGGGCGGCAAAGGCCTCTCGGGCGAAGGGACACGAACGGGTTTCCGTTCGTCCGCGGCCAAGAGCGCCACCGAAGTGAGGGCCTCGGCGGACGGCCGGGGCGACCCCTCGGGGAAAACGATCTCGACGTCGTCGTCATGCCACGTGCCGGCCTGAAACGGGGTGAGGACCAGGGCGGCGACATCGGCGCGGAGCACGCGGCCGGCGATGTTGACCGCAAGCACCAGAGGGTCGGAGTGCTCGAGTCCGGCCGCGAGCTCACGGCTCGCCTCGTACAGCGCCGTCACACCCCGCGTCCGGCTGTGCTCTAGCGCCCGGGACAAAAGCGCCCGAATCTGTTCGAGGTCGTAAGGCTTCTGGATGTAGTCGAACGCGCCGTGTTTCAGGCAGGCCACCGCCGAGTCGAGGCTGGCGTACCCCGTGGCGATGATGACCTCCATGTCGGGGTCGATTTCCTTGAGAGCGGCAAGCGTCTGCACCCCGTCCATGACCGGCATCTTGAGATCGGTGACGGCCACGTCGAATCGGCGGTTGCGGATCGCCTGGATTGCCGCCATTCCGCTCTCGGCCGTGGCGACCTCGTACCCTTCCTGGGTCAGATCGTACGCAAGCATCTGTCTCATATCCGGCTCGTCGTCGATGACCAGCACTGAACCCACTGCCGTGTCCATGTCGTCCTCCCCGCGTTTCATTGCACATCAGCCCCACGGACCCCCGGGAGCCAGACCAAAAAAGTCGTCCCGGCGCCCGGGGTGGTGTCGAACGCTATCCGCCCGCCATGCGACTCGATGATCTGGCGCGTAAGGCTGAGGCCGAGGCCCGTCCCTTTCCCCACTGGTTTGGTGGTGAAGAACGGCTCGAAGACCTTCCCCTGAACCTCGGCCGGGATCCCCTCGCCCGTGTCGCGCACCGTGATGCGGACCCCCGGCGTTCCCTCGTGCGAGGCCGGCCCGATGCCCACCGTGACCGTACCGCGGACCTCCGCGGCTGCGTCAAGGGCGTTGTTGACGAGGTTGATGATGGCCGATTCGATCTCGGTGACGTTCACGTAGACCTCGGGGCACCGCCCGTCTGTCTCCTCGAGGACGAGCCGCACTCCCCGGGAGGCGGCCTGGTCGCGGACCGTGTCGGTCGTGCGGCGCACCAGGGGGGCCGCGGCGACGCGCTGCCGCGGGGCAGGGGATTTCCGCGAGAAGTCAAGAAGAACGCGCACGAGGCTCGCGCACCTCTGGGCCTCGCGCTCTATCGAAGTGATCGCGGGCTTCAAGGGACTGCCGGCCGCCGAGTGCTTGAGCAGGCTCTGCGCGTACCCGAGGATGACTCCGATCGGGTTGTTGAGCTCGTGCGAGAGCCCCGCGACGAGCGTCCCGACCGCCGCCATTTTTTCGGTCTGGATGGCCTGTTGCTCAAGCCGCTTGTGCTCGGTCAGGTCTCGCACCGTCGCCTGGAGGAACTGCTTCCCGGCCTGCTCCACCCTCGTGAGGAGCACGCTCGCCGGGAACTCCTCGCCGTCAATCCGTTTGTGGCTCCATTCGAAGAAATGGGACCCTTTCTGCATGGCCGTTTCGATCATGTCGATGGCCTTGTCGGCGGACGGGCGGCCGTCCTGCTGACGCTCGGGGGACAGCCTCCATGGTTCGTACGATATGAACTCATCCGCGTCTTTGGCCCTGAACATCGCGACGGTCGCCGGATTCCCCGACGTGAACCTCCACGACGGCGGCTCCAGGGTCATGATGGCGTCCCGCGAGCTCTCGAAGAGGCCCCGGAACTTCTCCTCGCTCTCCCGGAGCGCCTCCTCGGCCCGCTTTCGATCGGTGATGTCCGTGACGATCCCGATGAACGCGACGGGGTTTCCGGCGGCGTCGCGGACGATACTTGCCGAGATCTCGGCGGGGAACTCGCTCCGGTCCCTTCTGAAAAGGGTGTATTCGACGTTCTTGACGGCCCCCTCGTCAACGGCCCTCCGCATTCCCTCCAGGACGCGGGGCCGGTCCCGTTCGACGATGAACTCGAACGAATTGGCCCCGACCAGCTCCTCCTTCGATTTCACCCCGTGCATGAGGAGCGTCTGTCTGTTGCAGTCGATTATCCTCCCCTCCATGTCGGCGAGCGTGATCGCGTCCGGTGAGGAATCGAGGATGTTGAGGTATTTCTGATAGAGCTCCCGGTAACGCTCCTCGTTTTGCCTGATTGCCGCCTCGGCGTTCTTGCGGCCGGTTATGTCGCGGGCGGACGTGATGACCGATGCGACCTCGCCCTGCGGCGTGAACTCCGGGATGAGAAGCCAGTCGATCCAGATGTGCGTCGGCAGCTCGAACTCGATGCGGTTGGGCTCTTTCGTCTCGAAGACCTTTCCGATGGCGGCTTCCCACAAGGCGCAGAGGGGCTCCGGGAAGCCGAGCTCGCGGTGGGTTTTCCCGATGAACCGCCACGCCGGGATCCCGGTCTGGGGTTCGACGACGGGGTTCGCGTAGAGGTGCCGGCATTCCCGGTCGAATCTCATGATCGTATCGTACGAGTTCTCGGTGAGCGCCCGGAATTTCTCCTCGGACTCGCGGACCGCCGCCTCGGCGCTCTTCCGCTCGGTGATGTCCTTGATGATCCCCAGGAATAGCGCCGGTTCGTCGCGGGCGTCCCGGATCATGCTTGCCGAGATCTCGGCCGGAAAGGGCGAGCCGTCGGCGCGGAGGAACGTCAACTCGAGGTTCCGGACGGACGCGCCCGAAAGCAGCGCCTGAATGGACCCGGCCGCTTTCGGGACGTTGTCCGGTTCGATGAACTGCCAGAGGTTCCTTCCGACGAACTCTTTCTTCGAAGGGGCGCCGTTCATCTCGACGGCCGGTTGGTTGCAGTCGACCAGGGTGCCTTCGAGATCGGTCACCACGATGGCGTCGGGGGACGATTCGACGATGTTCTTGAACTTTTCGTACAGTTCCCGGTAGCGAAGTTCACTCTCCCGGCGCGCCGCCTCGGCCCGCCTGCGTTGCGTCACGTTCCGTGCGACTCCCTGAATCGCCCACGCCTTGCCGTCGCGATACACAGCCGATGCCTTGGCCTCGAAGTAGACGGAGGTGCCGTCCTTTCGCTTGAGCCTGTATTCCGTGAACCCCCTGTGGGAGCCGGTCTGCTCTATCTCGGCAAACGTGCGCCTCGCGGCCTCGGCGCCCTCGGGGTCGAGGAGTCCGGTGAACTCGAGCCCCAGAAACTCCTTTTCGGAATATCCGAGCGTGCTGAGCATGGCGTTGTTCGCATCAAGGATCTTCCCCGCGAAGTCGTGCAGGTAGACGCAGTCGAGCGACCGCTCGAACAGGGCCTGATACCGTTCCTTGTCTATGAGAACCTCTTCGGCGCGCTTCTCTTCGGTGATGTTCCGAATGAAGACCGCCACGTGCCCGTCGGGAACCGGCACGCACCGCGCCTCGAAAACCTGCTCGCCCTGCGGCAGGGGGAGCGCGTACTCCAGCGTGACGAGGTCGTCCGAAACCCCGACCCGGGGAAGCGCATCGGCGAAAAGCCGGGCCACGTCGGGAGGAAGGACGTCCTGCATCCGTTTCCCGAGGAACTCCTCGGGAGGGAGGTACAGGTCCTCCGCCCGCCCCGCCTTGTGGTCGAGGATGGTGCCGTCCGCGTCCATCCTGAAGTACAGGTCCGGAAGCGCGGTGAAGATCGCGCGGAGGTCCGAGGTTGTCTTCAGGAGCTCGTCCTCGGCGATCTTTCGGCGCGTGAAATCGCGGGAGATTCCGAAGACCGCAGTCACCTCCCCAACCTCGTCTTTGAGGGGAACGAGCCATGTATCCAACCAGATCGTGCGCCGCGGGAACCGCGTGTTGTTCTCGGAGCACAGGGGGCCACCGGTTTCGAAGACCTGCCGGATCTTCCCCTCCATCCGCCCGGAGTTGTCACTTTGGAACAGCCCGGCGATCGTGCGCCCCACGATCTCCTCGGGTCGGGCGTCGAACTCGGCGGCGGCGGTGGCGTTGACGTACTGCACCCGCCCGTCGCGCCCGATGATGAAGAGAAAATCCTGCGAGGACTCGGCGAGCGCCCTGTAGCGCTCCTCGCTCTGCCTGAGCGCCTCGTCGGCGCGCTTGCGGCCGGTCAAGTCCAGGAACGAAACGACTATGCTGGTGATCCTCCCTTGTTCATCCCTGAGGTACGACGGGCTCACCAGCGCCGGGAACCGCTCGCCGTTCTTCCGCATGAAGGTCAGCTCGGTGGCTTCCATGCGGCCGGTCCTCATGTCGGCAAACACGGTCTGGATCTCGCGTGCATGTTCCGGGGGCCAGATCGCAAACGGCGGTCGTTTGCCGACGAGTTCGTCCCTGGCGTAGCCGGTCATCTCGCAAAAGGTGCGATTGGCCGTGACTCTCGTCCCGTCAAGATCGATGACGGAAACCCCGACCGGCAGGCTTTCGACGAGGTTCTCTGTGAAATGCTTGCTGTCGCGGAGCGCTTCCTCCGCGCGCTGCCGATCGGTGACGTCCATGAGCGTGCCGATGAGCGCCGGCCGCCCGCCCAGATCCATCTTGGAACCGAGGACCTCGACGCGGATACGCGCGCCGTCCGCGCGGATGCCTGTGTACTGGTAGTGGACGCTCTCCTCTCCCCTGTCGACACGGCGTCTCATGCTCTCCCGCACGAGGTCGCGGTCTTCGGGCGCGACGAGATCGTAGACGTCCTTTCCTTGTATCGCCCCGGGTGTGACGCCGAAGATCTCGGCAAGCTTGGGGTTTGCGTAGACGAAGCGGTCGTCCTGGATGATGTATATGCCCGCGAGCGAACGTTCGACCAGCGTGCGGAACTTCAGCTCGCTCTCGTTGAGCGCCGCCCCGGTCCGTATCCGTTCGGTTATGTCGTCGACGATGGCCTGAAAGCCGGCCGTCTCCCCGGCCGGGCCGCGTATGGGCGTGACGTAGACATGTGTGACGATCTGCTTGCCCCACTTCGAGCGGTAGGGGATCTCGGCCTGGACGGGTTCGCCGGTCTCCATGCAGCGCAGAAAAAGCGCCGCGGCGCCCGACTCGACCAGCGGCGGGAAGCTGAGGAGGTTGATCTCTTTCGTCGTCTCCTCCGAGGGAGAACCCAGGATCTCGAGGAGGGCCTTGTTGAGGAGCAGTATCCTCCCGTCCGTATCCGCGGCGAGGATCCCCAGGGGAGAATGCCTGATGAGGGACTTGTATCTTTCCTCGCTCTCGCGGAGGGACTGCCCGGCGCGTTTGATGTCCGTGATGTCGCGCTGGGTCCCCCAGGCCCGGACGAGCTTTCCGTCCTCGACGATCCCGACGAAATTGTTCAGGAAGTATTTCAGGTTCCCGTTGACGTCCAGCTCATGCGACTCGGCGTCCGCAATCCGGTAGCCGTTCCGCAGCGCGGTCAGAAGATATTGGACATTGTGCGGGTCGTCGCGCGGGAGGAGGTCCTTCACGCGCGCCCCGGCGAGGCCGTTCGCGTCGGGAAACCCATACATGCGCGCCATCGCGTCGTTGCACTCCGCGAAGTACCCGCGCGCGTACACAAGATCGACCTGTTCCTGCTCGGGAAGGTCAGTCGGGATGGGCTCGTCGAACTCGACGCGCCAGATCCCTTCGGAACTCTGCGCCACGAACGTGCGGTAGCGCTCCCCGCTCAGGCGCAGGGCGTTCTCGGTGGCGGAACGGACCGTCGGCGCCCTGCGTTTCGGCGCGCCCCTTTGGCCGGTCTGCCTCCTTCCCTTTTTGATGCGACTTGCCATTGCCTTGACCCGGTTTTCCATCTAATAGGAGGCGCGCCCGTCTGTCAAATCGCGACTGTCAAATCGCCCCGTTTCTCTTGACATGCCTGACCTCGCGCAGTACAAACGGCTGGCTTTTTGGCGGGGTCCCAGCCCTGAGGTTTGAGATGACGGTGAACAGGGGTCTTTGGCCGTGGCTGTTTCAGCGGTTGACCGCGGCGTTCCTCGTGGTCGGGGTCGGTATCCACTTCGTGGTCCTGCACTTCCTGATCGAACGCCCGGTGACGCTCGCCAAGATCGCCGAGCGCCTTCAGTCGCCCGCCTGGGTGTTCTTCGACGTGCTCCTGCTTCTTTGCGCACTCTACCACGCCTTAAACGGGCTCTACGGCGTCCTGCTCGACTTCTCGCCGCCGCAGGGGTTGAAACGGTGGAGCCTTTGGATGCTCTGGGCGGTCGGGAGCGTAGCCGCGCTCGTCGGTGTCGTCAACCTCCTGCCGTTCGCAAGATAGGGGGCGCGACATGGCACGGCTCCTCACCTACGCAGGGATGCTCAGGGCGACTTTCACGCTAAACTTCTTGGCCTTTCTGCTCATGCGGCTGACGGGCATCGCGCTGGCCCTTTACCTTTTCCTGCACATCTGGTCGATAGGCCAGGTCCAGCGCGGCGTTCACGAGTTCAATTCCGCGATGGCGGCCTACAATCGCCCGATGGGATGGGTGCTGGAGTATCTGCTTCTTCTGGCGGTGCTGTACCACATGTTCAACGGCCTCCGGCTCCTGGCCGCGGATTTCCTGAAGCTTTCCGAACGGCATTCCGAGATGCTCTGGCTCGCGGGGATGTTCGTCGTGGGGCTCGGCGCGTACTCGGTGTTCGTCTTCTTCCCAACGCTGCTCCCGCACTGACGCCGGGGCGCCCGCGGGAACGGGCCTCTTGAAGGGGCAGGGTCATGCGATATTTCCAGTCCATCGTCGTCGGCGGCGGCCTCGCGGGGCTCCGGGCCGCAATAGAGCTTAACCGGAACAACGTGCCCGTTGCGGTCATGACCCGGGTGCACCCTGTCCGCTCGCATTCCGGGGCGGCGCAGGGGGGCGTCAACGCGGCGCTCGGGAACCACGAGCGCGGGGTGTACGACTCGGTCGAGAAACACGCCTTCGACACGGTCAAGGGGAGCGACTACCTTGCCGACCAGGACGCCGTGTCGAGAATGTGCGGGGACGCTCCCGAGCGCATCTACGAGATGGAGCACTGGGGATGCCCGTTCTCCCGCACACCCGAGGGTAAGATCGCCCAGCGGCCGTTCGGCGGGGCCGGCTTCCCGCGGACCTGTTACGCCGGCGACAAGACCGGGATGGTGATGCTCCACACGCTCTACGAGCAGGTGGTGCGGTTCGAGCAGGCATCCGAGCGGAACGAGATGACAGTGCTCGACGAATGGGTCGTCACGCACCTCATCACCGACGGCGGGGTCTGCCGGGGCGTTGTTGCCCTCGACCTCCGGACCGGGGCCGCCGAGGCGTTCATTTCCGAGGCCGTCATCTTCGGGACCGGGGGTTCCGGACGGGTGTACAGGAACTCGACCAACGCGCTCATTTCGACCGCGCACGGCGTGGCCGTTCCGTACTGGGCGGGCGTGCCGCTCAAGGACATGGAGTTCGTTCAATTCCACCCCACGACCCTGGTCGGGACGAACATCCTCATGACCGAGGGGTGCCGCGGTGAGGGCGGGTACCTGCTCAACAAAGCGGGCGAGCGCTTCATGGCCTTTTACGAGGACTCGAAAAAGGCGATGGAGGTCGCCCCGAGGGACATCACCGCGCGCAACATCATGCGTGAGATCGCGGCCGGGCGCGGGTTCGAGAACTCATACGTCCATCTCGACATCCGTCACCTTGGCGAGCAGAAGATCGCAAAAAAGCTCCCCGGCATCCGAGATATCTGCGTGGGTTTTCTGGGCATCGATCCGGTCAGGGACCCAATCCCCGTCCAGCCAGGCCAGCACTACTCGATGGGAGGCGTCGACACGGCGACCGACGGTTCGACGGTCATGAAAGGGCTGTACGCCGCCGGCGAGTGCGCGTGCGTCTCGGTCCACGGCGCCAACCGCCTGGGCGGGAACTCGCTTCTCGACACCGTGGTCTTCGGCGCCATCTCCGGAAAGGCGGCGGGCGAGTACATTGCCGGCCTGGCGTCCAGCGGCCCCAACGCGAAACTCGCGGACGACGCGCTCAGGAAGGCCAAGGCCGAGATTGACGCGGTCATTTCGCTTGAAGGCGCCGAATCGATAAGCCGGGTCCGCGAGGACCTTGCGGCACTCATGACCGAGAAGGTCGGGGTCTTTCGGGAGCGTGAGGGGCTTTCGGCCGCGCTCGACGGCGTCAAGGCGCTCAAGGCGCGCTTTTCGAAGGCGGGTTTCGGCGGACCCAGGGGCCTGAAGTACAACTTCCAAGTCTTGAACTACTACGAGACCAGGGCAAACCTGGATGTCGCAGAGGCGATCGTGGCCGGGGCGCTCGCCCGCGAGGAATCGCGGGGTTCGCACTCCAGAACGGATTTCCCTTTCAGGGACGACGGGAGATTCCTCAAGCACACCATGGCGCACTTCGCGCCCGACGGGCCGCGACTCGATTACGAGCCAGTGACGCTCGGGAAGTGGGAACCCAAGGAAAGAAAATACTAAGGGAGAAAATTGCAAAAACACCCGGGCAGAAACCGCAGAGGACGCAGAGGGCGCAGAGATGTTCAAAAACGCTGATGAATTCCTCTCTGCGGTCTCCGCGCTCTCTGCGGTTAGTGGGTTTTGCAAGAGGCTCCAAGTGAGAAGTGAGAAGTTCGCATGTCGAAGGTGACTTTCAACGTCTTTCGTTTCGACCCCGAGACCGACGCGGGGCCGCGGTACCAAAGATACGAGATCGAGCAGGCGCCGGGGCTTACGGTGCTTGGCGGCCTTCTCGAGATCCAGGCCAAGACCGACCCGTCGCTCGCGTTCCGGTCGGCTTGCCGAGCCGCGGTCTGCGGGTCGTGCGCCATGCACATCAACGGGCAATACCGCCTCGCCTGCGAGATGCAGACCGAGATGCTCGGGGCCACGGTCACTGTGCGGCCGCTCGGGCACCTCTCCGTCATCAAGGACCTCGTGGTCGAGATGAAGCCGTTCTGGGACCGGTACAAGGAGATCAAGCCCTACCTCATGCCGGGCGACAACCCGCCGGAGAAGGAGTTCATTCAGAGCTGCGACGACCGCGAAAAACTCGACGGCGGCATCGACTGCATCCTCTGCTCGTGCTGCTACAACTCGTGCCCGGTCGTCGGCACCGATCCCGCCTATGTCGGACCCGCGGCGGCGCTCAAGGCCGACCGATTCCTGCGGGATTCGCGCGACCGGGCCCGCGAGGAAAGACTCCTCTTGACGGGCGGGGACCATGGCGTGTGGCGGTGCCACACGGTCTTTTCGTGCCAGGAAGTGTGCCCCAAGGACCTCAACCCGACGGGGGCCATAGCCGATCTCAAGTTGGGCGCAATCAAGGCGAAGCTTGGGTTGAGGAGTTGATAGTTGAAGTTGCATGAGTACCAGGCGAAGGGATTGCTCAAGTCCTTCGGCGTTCCCGTTCCTGACGGGCGGATGGCCGAGTCTGCCGAAGCGGCGGCCGCGGCCGCGGCCGCGCTCGGCGGCGACACCTTCGTCGTCAAGGCGCAGGTGCACGCGGGCGGGCGGGGGAAGGCCGGGGGCGTGAAGGTCGTTTCGGGGATCGAGGGCGTCCGGGAGGCCGCGGCGGCCATCATCGGGATGAGGCTCGTTTCGCGCCAGACCGGGCCGGCGGGCAAGGTCGTTTCGAAGGTCTTAGTCGAGAAGGGCGTCGCGATCGCACGTGAGATGTATCTCGGCATGCTTGTCGATCGCGACCGGGGACGCGTGGTCGTCATCGCGAGCGCCGAAGGGGGCGTCGAGATCGAAGAGGTGGCGGCGCGGTCGCCGGAGAAGATCCTCAAGGTCCACGTTGATCCCGCGGTCGGCCTGATGCCGTATCAGTGCCGCATCCTGGGATACGGGCTGGACCTCCCGCAGGACGCGTCGGGCAGGTTCGCCAAGGTGGTCGCGTGCTGCGCCCGCGCGCTCGTCGAAAAAGACCTGTCGCTCGTCGAGCTGAACCCGCTTGTCCTGACCGCGGAGGGCGACATCGCGGCGCTCGATGCCAAACTGAACGCCGACGACAACGCCCTGTTCCGGCAAAAAGACGTCGCGGCGTTGCGGGACCTCTCCGAAGAGGACTGGCGCGAGGTCGAGGCCGGGCGGCACGGTCTGAGCTACATCGGTCTCGAAGGATCGATTGGCTGTCTGGTCAACGGCGCGGGACTGGCGATGGCCACAATGGACATCATCAAGCACTGCGGCGAGGAGCCGGCGAATTTTCTGGACGTGGGCGGGGGCGCGACCGTCGCGGCGGTCACCGCCGGCTTCAAGATCATTCTTGCCGACCCCAAGGTCAGGGCGGTGCTGGTGAACATCTTCGGCGGCATCATGAAGTGCGACATCATCGCCGAGTCCGTCGTCGCGGCGGCCCGGGAAGTCGGGGTCAAGGTGCCCCTGGTCGTCCGCCTTCAGGGTACAAACGCCGACCTCGGGCGCGGGGTCCTCGAGAAATCCGGGCTGGCAATCATCCCGGCGGTCACAATGGACGAAGCGGCCCGCAAGGTGGTCGAGGCGGTGGGCAATTGAGGGGGTGCCACGGACAACCAAAGGTTGTCCGTGTGCGGCGGGAGGACAAGGACACGGACAAGCGACAGGGCGCTTGTCCGTGGCACCCTGAAAGGGGCGAAGACGTTGGGCATTCTGGTTGACAAAGACACGCGGGTCGTCATCCAGGGGATCACGGGAGGGGCCGGGGCCTTCCACACGCGGCACATGATCGCGTACGGGACGAAGGTCGTGGCCGGCGTCACCCCCGGGAAAGGCGGGCAGTCGGTTGAGGGTGTCCCGGTGTTCGACGGGGTACATGCCGCGGTCAAGGCAACCGGGGCCGATGCGTCCTGCGTCTTCGTCCCCCCGGCGTTCGCGGCGGACTCGATCATGGAGGCGGCGGACGCCGGCATGAAGGTCATCGTCGCCATCACCGAAGGGATACCCGTCCTCGACATGGTGAAGGTGAAGGCGTTCCTCGACGCGCGCGGGGCACGCCTTGTCGGGCCGAACTGCCCGGGGATCACGACCGTGGACGAGTGCAAGATCGGGATCATGCCGGGGCACATACACAAGAAGGGCCCGGTCGGGGTCCTTTCGCGCAGCGGGACGCTCACGTACGAGGCGGTGGACCAACTCACGAGGCTCGGGATCGGCCAGTCAACATGCATCGGGATCGGGGGCGACCCGGTGGTCGGGACGACGTTTGTCGATGCGCTTGGCCTGTTTGAGAATGACGGCTCGACCGAGGCTGTGGTGCTCATCGGCGAGATAGGCGGCGGCGCCGAGGAGGAGGCCGCCAGGTTCGTGAAGGAAAAGATGACCAAGCCCGTCGCGGCGTTCATCGCGGGGCGGACTGCTCCCGAGGGGCGCCGGATGGGGCACGCCGGGGCAATCATCGCCGGGGGCCGCGGGACCGCCCCCGAAAAGGTCCGCGCGCTTGAAGCCGCGGGGGTCAGGGTGGCGGAGAGCCCGGCGGAGATCGGGCTGACGCTCAAGAACGCGCTCCGGGCAAAATAGGTCGCATATGACCTATACGTCTGATAGGACATATTGAGGCCATGAAGAACCGGAAGCACATCGTCATCTGCGAGGATGCCAAGACACGCATCACGATCAATCGGAAGTGGTGCAAGGGGTGCGAGATCTGCGTCGAGTTCTGCCCGCAGAAGACGCTTCTCATGGAAGGCGACAAGGCCGTCGTGAGGGATATCGCGTCGTGCAACCGGTGCATGCTGTGCGAGCTGCGGTGCCCGGACTTTGCCATAGAGGTCAGTGAGGGAACGGGCCGATGACGGAACAACGCGAGACCAGGCGGATCCGTTTCATCCAGGGCAACGAGGCGTGCGCCGAGGGGGCGCTGTACGCCGGGTGCCGGTTCTTCGCCGGCTACCCGATCACGCCTTCGTCCGAGATCGCCGAGGTGCTTGGCGAGAAGCTCCCGCGGCTTGGCGGCCGGTTCATCCAGATGGAGGACGAGATCGCCGCCATGGCCGCGGTCATCGGCGCCTCGCTCGCCGGTGTCAAGTCGCTCACGGCGACGAGCGGCCCGGGATTCAGCTTAAAACAGGAAAACATCGGCTACGCGTGCATCACCGAGGTCCCCTGCGTCATAGTGAACGTGCAGCGCGGCGGGCCCTCGACGGGCCTCCCGACGGGCCCTGCGCAGGCCGACATCCTCCAGACGCGCTGGGGGACGCACGGCGATCACCCGATCATCGTCGTCACGCCGAGCACCGTGGCCGAGATGTTCACCGAAACGGTGCGCGCGTTCAACCTGTCCGAAAAGTTCCGGACGCCGGTCGTGGTGCTGGCCGACGAGATCGTCGGCCACATGCGCGAAAAACTTGTGGTCCCCGCCACGGGAGAGATCGAGATCCTGGGCCGCGCCAAACCGGCTTGCGACCCGTCCGAATACCGGCCGTATGACGTCTCGCGGGGCGACGTCCCGCCCATGGCCAACTTCGGCGAGGGCTACCGGTTCCACGTGACGGGGCTTTCGCACGACGCCACGGGGTTCCCCACCTCCGACGCCGCGACCGTGCACGCCGATCAGGTGAGGATGACGCGGAAGATCTACGGCCGGCTCGAAGAAATCGAGAAATCCGAGGAGACCGAAACGGGCGATGCCGAGATCCTGCTTGTCGCCATCGGCAGCACCGCGCGCTCCGCCCGCTCGGCCGTGCGGCTTGCGCGAGAGAGGGGCCTGCGG
The DNA here is from genome assembly GCA_016218965.1 of Deltaproteobacteria bacterium. Lineage (GTDB taxonomy): Bacteria > Myxococcota > SpSt-1050 > SpSt-1050 > JACRCP01 > JACRCP01. Next base: position 15,105 of record JACRCP010000022.1, read on the forward strand.
GCCGGGCTATTCCGGCCCATCACGCTCTGGCCGTTCCCTGACGCGCGCGTGCGAGATCTCGCAAAGAAGGCGCTCGCGGTCGTCGTGCCCGAGATGAACCTCGGCCAGCTTGCGCTCGAGGTCGAACGGGTCGCCCATTGCGACGTGCCGATCACAGGCGTACATTCGGCGGGCGGAGAGGCGATAAGCCCCGCACAAATACTTGCCGCTGTCGAGAAAGCGGTGGTGAGATGAGGTCGCAGTTTCGCCACGGAGACCACAGAGATCACAGAGGAGAATCTTTCCGGAATAGCAGGGATTTCGGAATTGGCGCGCCCGGAACTCTCTGTGTTCTCTGTGCACTCTGTGGCAAAAATTCCGGTTGCAGATCCGGCGCTCCGTGCTCCTGGCGGATGACAGAGGTTTGACGGAGGCTTTTTGGGTTTTGATTACATGAAATACCTCCGCGAGGAGAAGATGCCGCACATCTGGTGCCCGGGGTGCGGCCACGGGATTGTGATGAAGGCGCTCATCCGCGCCATCGACAAGGCGGGCCTCGACCAGGACCGGGTGGTCGTCGTCTCGGGCATCGGGTGTGTGAGTCGCATGCCCGGCTACCTCGACTTCAACACCCTGCACACGACGCACGGCCGGGCTCTCGCGTTTGCCACCGGCGTCAAGATGGCCGACCCGACGCTCCACGTGATCGCGGTGATGGGCGACGGGGATGCCGTCGCCATCGGCGGGAACCATTTCATCCACACGTGCCGGCGCAACATCGGAATCACGACAGTGGTGGCGAACAACTCGATCTACGGGATGACGGGCGGCCAGCGCTCGCCCACGACGCCGCTTGGCGACAACACATCGACGACAGTGTACGGCAACGCCGACCCGCCGTTTGACATTTCGGCGCTCGCGGTTGCGGCCGGGGCGAGTTACGTGGCCCGGACCACGACGTACCACGCGCAGCAGATCGAGCGCCTGATAGTTTCGGGGTTCGAGAACCGCGGATTCTCGCTGATCGAGGTCATCGGGCCCTGTTTTGTCGCGCACGGCCGGCGCAACCGCGCAAGGTACAAGAGCAACCTCGACATGTACCGCGAGGAGAAGGAAACGGCGATCAATGTCACGGCGACGAAGGGGAAGCCGCAGTCCGAGCTCATGGGAAAGGTGACCATCGGCGTGCTGCACCATGCGCCGATGCCCGAATTCACGGACGAGTACCAGAAGGTGATCGAGAAGGCGACCCATGTCAGGACGATATGAAATACGACTCGGGGGCTCCGGCGGACAGGGGTTGATCCTTGCCGGGGTGATCCTGGGCGAGGCGGCGGCCATCCACGACGGCAAGAACGCCGTTCAGACACAGTCGTACGGGCCGGAGGCTCGCGGCGGAATGTCCAAGTCCGACGTCATCGTGAGCAACGAGGAGATCGACTACCCCAAGGCCTACCGAATGGATCTGCTCCTCGCGCTCACGCAGGCGTCGTTCTCGGGGTACGTAAAAGATGTGAAACCGGGCGGCCTCGTCGTGTACGATACCAGCCTGGTCAGGGATGTTTGCGAAGGGAACTACCGGCTGGTGGGCATCCCCATCGTCGAGACCGCAACCAGGGCGATCGGGAAGTCCATGGTAGCCAACGTCGTTTCACTTGGCGCGATCGTCGAGCTGACCGGCATTGTGTCCAAAGAGGCGGTCGAGAAATCACTGATGGGGAGGGCGCCCCGGGGCACCGAGGAGATCAACCGCAGGGCGCTCCATGCAGGGTACGACCTCGTCAAGAACGCCGAACAGAAGACAACCGCCGGCAACCGATAGGAGACTTCAATGACCGAGAGAACCCTGGCGATCATCAAACCCGACGCCGTGAAGCGGAACCTCATCGGGGCTATCGCCGCCCGCATCGAATCGGCGGGACTTGCGCCGATCGCCATGAAGATGACGCGGCTCTCCAAGGCCCAAGCGGAGGGCTTCTACCACGTGCACAAGGGCAAGGGGTTCTTCGACAGCCTCGTCGCCTTCATGATCTCGGGGCCGGTCGTGCTGATGATCCTCGAAGGAGAGGACGCGATAAAAAAGTGGCGCGAGGTGATGGGCGCCACCGACCCGGCCAGGGCCGCCCCCGGCACCATTCGAAAGAACTTTGCGTTAGACATCGAGAAGAACAGCGTGCACGGATCGGACGCCCCGGAAACAGCCGCGTTCGAGACCGGCTACTTCTTCAATGCGCTCGAGATCTGCCATCCCGAATCCTAAATCCCAAACGGTTCGTCCCGACCTGCGCGGGTGTTCGCTCTCCGGGCTCGAGACGCTGGTCGTTGCGGCGGGCGAACCGAGATACCGCGGGCGCCAGCTTTTCAAATGGATCCACAACCGCGGGGCGTCGTCGTTTGAAGAGATGACGGACCTCCCGAAGGCATTCCGCGTGCGGGCGGCTGAGGTCTTCGGCATCGAGTCGCTCGTAGTCGCCGAGACCCGCCTTTCGTCCGACGGCACGATCAAGTACCGGATGGACACCGGGCGCGGCGATTTCGTCGAGTCGGTGTACATGCCGTCGGCGCGGCGCGACACGCTGTGCGTATCGACGCAGGTCGGCTGCGCCATGGGGTGTGCGTTCTGCCTCACCGGAGCGATGCGCCTCGGACGGGACCTCTCGGCCGGCGAGATCGTGGACCAGGTCCGGACGGTCGCCGTGGACCTCCGCGCGCGTCTGCATCACGGCGGCGAAGGGCCAAGACCTCCGCACCGCCGCTACGTCTCGAACGTTGTCTTCATGGGGATGGGGGAGCCCCTCAAGAACTTCGAGGCGACGCGCGACGCAGTGGCGGTTCTTACGCACCCCGACGCCCTCGGGTTCTCGACGAGGCACGTGACGGTATCGACCTGCGGGCTTGTGCCGGAGATTCTGCGTTTCGGCCGCGAAGTGACGGCGAAGCTCGCCGTGTCGCTCAACGCCGCGGACGACGAGACACGCAGCCGGCTCATGCCGATCAACAAAAAATACCCGCTTGCCGATCTCCTTTCGGCGCTGAAAAGATTTCCGCTCAAGCCCGGGTGGCGAATCACGTTCGAATACGTGCTGCTCGCCGGCGTCAACGACTCCGTTACCGACGCCCGGCGGCTGGTGAAGATTCTCTCGGGGATCCCCTCCAAGGTGAACCTCATCGTCTTCAATGCCCACCCTGCTGCCGACTTCAAGGCCCCAACCCCCGAAGCCGTGGCCGCCTTCCACAAGGTCCTCACAGACAAGAATCTTTCCGCGTTCGTCCGCGAAAACCGTGGCGGCGACGTCGCGGCGGCCTGCGGCCAACTCGGCAGGGTCAGGGACGAGGGATGAGGACTGATGTCAACAGGTTGCGATGTGTAGTGCGGCGCGCGACGTCTTGGAGTGCGGCGGCTTGACGCCGCCTTTCTTCGCCGGGGCTTGACCCGGCGTGTGCCCCCGCCACCAGTCGTCCTTTGCCGTGTGCCCCGACAGTTTTCGTCGAGGCACAACAATCGTTTGACATCCGGGACCGCTTGCGGTAAAAATTTTCTATCGGAATCTGACACCCCGTTTATCTTCACTCTTGGAGGGAGACGTGCCCAGCGAACTTGGTCGTGACGAGTTGTGCGATCTGGGCGCTGAATAGGAGCAGCAATCTGAGCCAGCGGGAAGTCGGCAAAATGCTGAACGCGTCGTACGACCAGGTGACGGCGTTGCCGGGGCGGCTTCGAAAGCGAGGCGCCGCCGAGCCGCTGCGTGGTTGGATGAGCGACTTGAGGGCGGAAGAAGCCGGAAAGGCGCAAGTGTCAAGTGCCGGTGTCTGACGTGCGCCGGGATAAACCGGCGTGGAGAAGAGGATGAGAGAGCCTTACATCGAAGGGTTGGCAGCCCACGGTGGCCCCGAGTCATGCGTTGACTCTCGTGAGGGAGTCGGCGAAGCGTTGACAGGGGAACG